>DASWIG010000159.1:0-1620 GCA_036397835.1 Thermoanaerobaculia bacterium | reverse complement strand
CCGGTGGTGAACGCCGCGATCCCCAGCACGCTCGCCACCACCGACGCCGCCAGCCACTGGCCGCCGATGCCGACGGCGACCTGCACGCCGCCGAAGACCACCGTCAGCGCGCGGGTGAGCCGCAGCTTGCGCGCCGCCGGCACCTCCTCGCCCGCCAGCGGCAGGTAGAGGTCGTTGACGGCGGCGGTGGCGCAGGAATTCAGCGAGCTCGAGAGCGTCGACATCGCCGCCGCGAACACGGCGCCGAGCAGCAGCCCCACCACGCCGACCGGCATCTCGTCGAGGATGAAGCGGGCGAACACCCGGTCCGCGCGCTCGAACGCCGCCTCGGGCGGGAAGTGCCGGTAGAAGGCGAAGAGGGCGACGCCGATCACCAGGAAGAGGGCGAACTGCGCGAGGACGATGAAGCCGCTCGTCACCACCGCGCGGCGCGCCGGCGGCAGGCCGCGGGCGCAGAGGTAACGCTGCACCATGAGCTGGTCGACGCCGTGGGAGCCGAGGGTGATGAAGACGCCGCCGATCAGACCCGCCCACAGTCCGTAGGGCTCGCTCCAATCGAGCGCCAGGTCGAAGACGCGCCACTTGCCGGCGGCCTCGCCCGCGGCGGCGAGCTCTCCCCAGCCCCCCGGCAGGCGCGCGACGATCAGCCCCAGGGCCACCGCCGCCCCGCCCACGTAGAGGATGAGCTGCACGAAGTCCGTCCACAGCACGGCGCGCATGCCGCCGAAGAAGGTGTAGGCCACGGTGGTCACGCCGATGGCCACCGCGGCCCACGCCAGGGGGATGCCGGTCATCTCCTGGAGGACGATGGCGGTGAGGAAGAGCCGCAGGCCGTCGGCGAGGCTGCGGGTGAGGATGAAGAGCGCCGAGGCCGCGCGCTTGGCGGCGCCGCCGAAGCGCCGCTCGAGCACCTCGTAGGAGGTGAAGAGCCTCCCTTCGAAGTACTGCGGCAGCAGCAGGTAGGCCACCACGTAGCGGCCCACCAGGAAGCCCACGGCGATCTGCAGCCAGGTCAGGTCGCGCTCGAAGGCGAAGCCGGGGATCGAGAGGAAGGTGATGGTGCTGGTCTCGGTGGCGACGATCGAGAACAGGATCAGCCACCACGGACGGTCGCGCCCGCCGACGACGTAGTCGGCCACGCTGCGCGCGCCGCGTCCCACCCAGAGTCCGAGGACGACGACGCCGGCGAGGTAGACGAAGAGGATCGCGAGGTCGACGAACCCGACGCTCACCGCGTCCTGCCTGGGCAGGACGACGTCGTTCTTGTCCCGCGAGATCTCATGAGGCGGCTACCCTATCGCGGTCCAAGTCCACGCGGTGACCCGAGCTGACCGAGGCTCCCGTCTCGGCTGGACGATGAAAAGCGCCGAAGGCCGAGTCTACAAAGGTCTCCAGCAGCTTCGGGGCTCCCGAGCTGACCGAGCTCGGTCCGCTCGTGGACACGCGCTTCGCGGGCGACCGCGGGCGGATCCACGGATTTGAATCGCGCTCCCGAGCAAACAGAGTGCCGTCTTGGCCGGATGAGCTCTCTCGGCGGCCGGAACGGGCGCCGTTCAACGCTCTAAACTTTTTTAACCGTTGAAACGAGTGCCGTTTTGACCGGAAAACTTTTTCCGCGGC
>DASWIG010000158.1:0-1855 GCA_036397835.1 Thermoanaerobaculia bacterium | reverse complement strand
TGTCGTCGTCGGGGAGCAGCGTGAAGGACTCCCGGTCGAAACGCTCGCCGCACCAGGGGCAGTTCTCGAGCGGGATGGGCGAGGGCCGTCCCCGCGGGTCCTCCTTGAACCGGCGCACCTTGGAGCGCGCCGTGTCGGAGCGCTTGTCGCCCTTGCGGCCGAGCAGGTTCGGCGTCGCCGCCTTGCCCACCCAGAGACCGATCTCGAAGGGCCACTCGCCGTAGCGCGCCGCGGCGGCCTCGCGCTCGAGCTCGAGCGCGCACACCAGACCCGCGGCGCGCACGAGCTGGTCCAGCGTCAGGAGACGCAGGGTGTAACGCATGATCACGCTCACGCCGGCGCCCGCGCGGCCCGCCTCGTCCGGATGACGCAGGCGGCGCAGCACCATGGCGAACGCGGCGAGCCCCAGGTACGCCTCGGTCTTGCCGCCGCCCGTGGGGAAGAAGAGCAGGTCCACCGTCTCGCGGTGCGCGTCGCGCGGGTCGGCGAGCCCCGGGACGTTGAGCAGGATGAACGCGAGCTGGAAGGCACGCCAGCTCGGCGGTTCCCCTTTGAGCTGGTCCTTGAGCCGCCGGCCCAACGCGCGGGCCACGGCGCGGTTGGCCACCCGGAAGGCGTCGAGGGCGTCGGCGTCCGCGGCGAGCACCGCGATGCCGCGCTCGATCCGATCGGCGGCGATGCCGGCGAGCCGCAGCAGCTCCGTGGCGGTCTCGCCGCGGCGGCCGGACAGGCCGGCGGCCTCGGCCTGACGCGCCGCGATCCAGCCCCGGTACCGCACGGCGAGCGCCCGCAGCGCCGCCTCGGCCTCGGCGCCGTCCGCGAGCCGGCCGAGCGCGTCCATCGAGAGCTCCACGTCCTCGATGGCCACGGTCTCGGTCTTCTCCACCTCGGCGCTCGGGATCCACGCCGTCCGCAGCAGGCGGCAGGCGCCGTCCGTGAGCTCCCACTCGGCCGACACGGCGTGGCCCGTGGCGTAGGCGGGCGTATCGGCATAGTGGAGGTCCGCCACCTGCTCGTCCCATTCCTCGGCGAAGGCGCCGCGCAGGTCCGGCCGGGCCACGAAGGGCTCCTCGCCGCTCACCTCGATCTCGGGCTGGAACACGTAGTTGCGGTCGGGCTCGTCCGCGTGGGGCTTGCGATGGTTGACCAGGAAGACGGAGACAGACCGCGTGCCGGACGGGATGTGCTCCCGCAGGTCCCCGAAGACGACCGCGCGCTCGGCCACCAGAAGCTGGAGCCCGCCCGAGCCGGGCACGTCGCGCACCACGGGCTCGGCCCGGCCTCGCAGCGCGACCTCGACGACACTCTCTCGCGGCTCGCGTCGCCACACGGCGAGGGGCTTGCCGTCCTTGCCCGGAATCTCATCCGGCGCGTAGTCGCCCCAGCGCACGCGCACCGAGACGGCGCGCGCCTTCTCCGAGACCAGGAAGCTCAGCCCCATCGACGAAGGGAAGAAGCCTTTCTTCGCGGCGCGCCGGTCCTCGGCGCTCTCTTCCCCGAGCCCGGCCGTCTCGGCGTTGTTGAAATCGTCGTCCTCGTCGGCGTCGGCGCTCTGCTCGGGCGGGGTCCCCGAGGGGATCAGGAAGCCCGTCAGGTACCAGTTCGACGGCCGCTCCCGGCGGTGCAAGCGCTCCTCCGCGAGCGCGTGCCCGGCCCCCGGACCCACGAGGGCGAGCTTCAGGGCCTCGACGAGACGCGAGCGGACTTCGAGGGGGGTGGCCGGAGGTGGGGCGTCTGATCTCTCCCGAAGGCTCATGCTGTCTCCCGGGTCGCGAGGCGCGAGCCCCGAGACGTCTGTGCTAGGATGGTCCAGGAAGGGGAAAGCATGGCGCAGACGATGACTATGACGGGGACT
>DASWIG010000157.1:0-3188 GCA_036397835.1 Thermoanaerobaculia bacterium | reverse complement strand
GTCTCGCGGACGTAGGACAGGAAGACGTGTTTCTTCGTCACCGGCTTCTCCCTCTTCCTCGACGAAGGCCCCTTTTCGGACGACGACGGAGTCGTCTCTTCGCGGACGGCGGGCGCCAGCGGACGACGCGTCAGCACCCCGCCGTCGAGCTGCGCGAGGACGTCCGCGGTCGCGGCCACCTTGGGGTCCTGGATCTTCTCCCGCAGACGACGGCACGCCTCGAGCTCCCGGCGCGCCTCGTCGACGAGCCCGCGGACGTCCTCCGGCAGCTCGCCGAAGCGCGCCGGCGCGAAGTCGCCGCGCCCGAGCGTCCGCGCCGCCCGGACCAGGAGGGCCTCGCCGCGAAGGTGGCGTCCCTCGGCTTCGCCCCAGGCGTAGCCGCATTCGGGGTCGGTGGCGGCGAGGAGCTCCGGCAGCCCGGACTCCTTCGGCGGGCGGACGCCCGCGAAGAGCGCCGTGTCGACATCGGCGAGCGCGGCGTCAGCGTCGCCTTCGTCGAGGGCGCGACAGGCGCGCACGAGCAGGAGGTCGATGTGGTAGATGCCGAAGCCGCAGTCGCGGGCGATGCGGAGCCCGTCCCCGAGGGCCCGGCGGGCGTCTTCGTGACTTGGCTCAAGGCGAGCGCGGACCAGGGCTGCCCAGCACAGCGGCTCCTTGGCGTCGCGGGCGATCGCCCACTCGTGGGCGGCGTCCAGGAGCTGGCGGGCGGCGTCGAGGTCGTGGCGTTCGCGGGCGAGGTCGGCGAGGATAAGACGGCAAAAGCATCCATATCGCTCATGCTCTTCCGACCATAATTCAAGATTCGTCTCTGTCAGTAGTGTCGCTTCTGCGCACTGGCCTAGGCGGAAAAGCAGAAGCGTGTGCTGGACGCCACGGAGTCCGTAGAGAGGCCGGTCAGGCTCCTTCTCGTTCTGATGCTGCCATCGGAGGGCGTCGTGGAAGTCGGCCAGGGCAGCGAGAGTCTCACCGCGAAGCGCGCGGACGTGCGCACGATAAGAGAATGATCTGGACCGTTCAAGAGCTACGTCCGCCCGCTCGGCCAAACTCAGCGCCACCTCGGTAGCCTCGGACGCGGCCATCAAGCGTCCGGCTAGGATCAGAGCGAATGTGAGGTTCTGCTTGCCAATCGAAGCGTTTCTCCATGCCTCCCGCCGCGTTACCAGCTCGTCGTGGCGTTCGTAACAGCGGGTGGCGCCGCCGAGGTCTCCGAGATCCTGCAGATACAAGGCCCACTCATTAACAAAAATCGCTTGGTCGTCCTCCGGCAACCCTGCCGGCAAGAGGTCGTCCTCCAGAGGGCGTCCGCCGAGAAACGCCCGGCAGATCCGTTCGCCTCGCTCGTAAGCCCCCAGACGCCATCCGAGGTTCGTGTATCCACCAATCCGGTTCCTGTGAATGTTGTAAGCCACCCCGACGTGACCGGCGGCGAGGGTGTGATAGACGATCTCCTCCAGCAGGTCGAGTATCGCGGGATCGGACGGGTTGCGTCCCGGCCGGTCCCTCAGCGATACGTTCAGTCCTTCGCGCGCCGCCTCGTGCCCTCGCCGCGACGTCTCCGCGTCGAGGTTTTTCAGAAAGCCGTCGCGCACCGCCGGATGGACGTTGTAGCGCCCGTTCTCGTCGCGCTCGAGGAGCTTCATCTCCGTCAGCAGCGCGAGCTTCGCCGCGAGGCCGGTCTCGTCGAGACGCGCCAGCTCGGGTCCCGCGACGTCGTCCTTGCCCTCGCCGGTGAAGATCGACGCCAGGATGGCAGCGCCTACGCCCAGGTGGAAGAGGCAGACGCGCTGGAGGAGCGCCAGGGCCGCCGGATCGCTCTCGCGGAGCGCTTCGGCGTAGCGTTCAGCGAGGCGCGCGAACCTGCGCTCCTGCTCGCGGATCGCCGCGGTCCGCGGATCGACGCCGGCGTCGGCGTCCGGGACGACGGCGTCAGGCGTCAGGCGCGTGGGGTCGCCGTCGAGGAAGCGGGCGACGTAGCCGCCGAGCAGGTCGACCGAGAGGGCGTGGAAGCCCTGGCCGCGCGCCAGGGCCACGAGCCGGTGGTCGGGACCGCGCACCCCGCGCTGGCGCAGCAGCGCCACCGACGCCTCCGCCGTCAGGTTCTCGACCGGGATCTGCCGGAAACGTGGGCTGGCCTCGGCCAGGGCGTCGAAGATCTGGAAGCGCGACGTGATCAGGAGGCGCACGCCACGCAGCAAGCCGTCGGCGGCGCGCAGCACGAGATCGCGCAGGCGTCCATCGAGGACGCGTCCGAAGTAGCCGCTCCGTTCGCCCGTGTCCTGGACCTTCTCGAGGCCGTCGAGCACGAGGAGGACGCCGTCCTCCTTCTCCAGCCGGCGGACGGTCCGTTCGTAGGAAACCTTGGCGTCGTCGGGGGCGTCATCGAGCCAAGCGAGGAGCTCGGCGAAGAAGGCGTCGGGGTTGGGAGCGTCGTAGAAGGAGAAGACGAAGAGGCCGCGCGGCGGCGCGAGCGTCGCGTCGACGGCGACGTCCGGGGTGGGCAGGACGCCGGGCAGGCTGCGCACGAAGCGGTCGGCGATCGCCGTCTTGCCGGCGCCGCCGATGCCCACCAGCGCGCAGACCCCTCCGAAGCCGCCGCGCCACCAGTCGCACAGGAGTCCGAACTGCGGACGGTCTTGCCAGTCGCGGGCGCGCAGCAGGCGGTGGGAGACGTGGATGCGTGGAGTGTCGTCCCTTCCGGCCATGGTAATGTGCGTTAGCGTAGCATACGCGGCCCTTCTTCGTCCCGTCCGGACGTCTCCTTGATCATCCTTCGAGAAAGAGATCCAGGTCGAGAAGCCGCGCGCCGTGATGAACGGTTACGATTTCTACGGCGTCCCTCTTGAGCACGCGGTAAATGATCCTGTATCGCTTCAGGCGAATCTCCCGGAAACTCTCGTCTCTGAGCTCCGGAACGAGAGAACCAGACAACGGGAATCGCTCCAGACGTTCGACGGTCTTGAAGATTCGACGGATGAACCTCTCCGCGGTGCGAGGAGCATCACGAGCGATGAACTCGCGGATCACGTCCACGTCCTCAAGCGACTGAGGGGACCAGATTATTCGAGCCATCGGCTGAAACGCTGCCGCGCCTCTTCATGCGATACGCCTTGGCCGTCGTCCAGTTGTCGGACCCCTTTTTCGATCTTGTAGAGAAGGTAGACGTTCTCCAGCACTTCCTCGACGGAGAC
>DASWIG010000156.1:0-4103 GCA_036397835.1 Thermoanaerobaculia bacterium | reverse complement strand
GTCTCGCGGACGTAGGACAGGAAGACGTGTTTCTTCGTCACCGGCTTCTCCCTCTTCCTCGACGAAGGCCCCTTTTCGGACGACGACGGAGTCGTCTCTTCGCGGACGGCGGGCGCCAGCGGACGACGCGTCAGCACCCCGTCGTCGAGCTGCGCGAGGACGCCCGCGGTCGCGGCCACCTTGGGGTCCTGGATCTTCTCCCGCAGACGACGGCACGCCTCGAGCTCCCGGCGCGCCTCGTCGACGAGGGCGCGGACGTCCTCCGGCAGCTCGCCGAAACGCGCCGGCGCGAAGTCGCTGCGCCCGAGCGTCCGCGCCGCCCGGACGAGGAGGGCCTCGCCGCGAAGGTGGCGTCCCTCGGCCTCGCCCCAGGCGTAGCCGCACTCGGGGTCAGTGGCGGCGAGGAGCTTCGGCAGCCCGGACTCCTCCGGCGGACGGACGCCCGCGAAGAGCGTCGCGTCGACGTCGGCGAGCGCGGCGTCGGCGTCGCCTTCGTCGAGGGCGCGGCGGGCGCGCTCGAGCAGGAGGTCGACGTGGAAGATGCCGAAGCCGCAGTCGCGGGCGATGCGGAGGCCGTCCTCGATGGCGCGGTGCGCTTCTTCGTGACTTGGCTCGAGGCGAGCGCGGACCAGGGCCGCCCAGCAGAGCGGCTCTTTGGCGTCTCGGGCGATCGCCCACTCGTGGGCGGCGTCCAGGAGCTGGCGGGCGGCGTCGAGGTCGTGGCGTTCGCGGGCGAGGTCGGCGAGGACAAGGTTGCACTTCGGAATATCTTGATGTTGCTCACCCCAACCGCTACGAAGTATTTCCTTGTTCGTCTCCGTCAGACTCGTTGCTTCTTCGTTCTGGCCCAGGCGGAAGAGCAAGGCCGCGTACCACACGCCGCGCACACTCCAGAGTGGCCGGTCGATTTCACTATCGGTCATGTGCTGCCAGCGGAGGGCGTGGTGGAAGTCGTCCAGGGCTCGGGCAGACTCGCCCCGCAGCGACCGGACTAGGGCGTTAGAGGCGTACGACTTGGCTCGCTCCTCGGCATCGTATGCACTCTCGGCCAGACGCAACGCCTCTATGGCAGCATCTAACGCGGCCGTCAGGAATCCGGCCATGAGCAGTACATCGGTCAGATTAATGTTGAAGGAGGAGGTGCTCTTCCAGTCTTCCCTGCGGGTCAAGAGGTCACGGCCTTTCTCGTAACAACGGGCGGCGGCCTCGAGACGCCCGAGATCTCGCAGGTAAAGGGCCCAATCGTTGAGGAAGGCTGCCTGCCAGCGCTCCGGCAACTTGTGCAGCAAAGGAGCGTCCTCCGGCGGACGTCCCCCGGCAAACGCCCGACAGATCCGTTCACCCCGCTCGTAGGCCCCCAGACGCCAGCCGAGGTTCCTGTATCCCCCGATCCGATACCAGTAGACGTCCCAGGCCTCCTCGACGTGACCGGCGGCGAGGGTGTGATGGACGATCTCCTCCAGCAGGTCGAGCGTCGCGGGGTCGGACGGGTTGCCTCCCGGTCGGTCCCCCAGCGATACGTTCAGCCCTTCGCGCGCCGCCTCGTGTCCCCGCTGCGACGTCTCCTCGTCGAGGTTCTTCAGAAAGCCGTCGCGCACCGCCGGATGGACGTTGTAGCGCTCCCTCTCGTCGCGCTCGAGGAGCTTCATCTCCGCCAGCAGCGCCAGCTTCGCCTCGAGCCCGGTCTCGTCGAGACGCGCCAGCTCGGCTCCGGCCACCTCGTCCTTGCCCTCGCCGGTGAAGATCGACGCCAGGGTGACGGCGTCGACGCCCAGGCGGAAGAGGCAAACGCGCTGGAGGAGCGCCAGGGCCGCCAAATCGCTTTCGCGGAACGCTTCGGCGTAGCGTTCGGCGAGGCGCGCGAACCTGCGCTCCTGCTCGCGGATCGCCGCGGTCCGCGGATCGACGCCGGCGTCGGCGGCAGGGACGACGGCGTCCGGCGTCAAGCACTTGGGATCGCCGCCCAAGAAGCGGGCGACGTAACCCCCGAGCAGGTCGACCGAGAGGGCGTGGAAACCCTGGTCACGCGCCAGGGCGGCGAGCCGGTGATCGGGACCGCGCGCTCCGCGCTGGCGCAGCAGTGCCACCGACGCCTCCACCGTCAGCTCCTCGACCGGGATCGGCAAGAGGTGGAGACTGCGCTCGGCAAGGGCGTCAAATAGCTGGAAGCGCGATGTGATCAGGAGGCGCGCGCCGCGCAGCCAGCCGTCGGCGATACGCAGCACAAGGTCGCGCAGGCGTCCGTCGAGGATCCGTCCGAAGTAGCCGCTGCGTTCGCCCGTGTCCTGCACCTTCTCGAAGCCGTCGAGCACGAGGAGGACGCCGTCTTCCTTCTCCAACCGGCGGATGGTCTGTTCATAGGAGACATTGGCGTCGTCGGGGGCGTCGTCAAGCCAAGCGGCGAGCTCGGCGAAGAAGGCATCGGGGTTGGGAGCGTCGTAGAAGGAGAAGACGAAGAGGCCGCGCGGCGGCGTCAGCGTCGCGTCGACGGCGACGTCCGGGGTGGGCAGGACGCCGGGCAGGCTGCGCACGAAGCGGTCGGCGATCGCCGTCTTGCCGGCGCCGCCGATGCCCACCAGCGCACAGACCCCTCCGAGGCCGCCGCGCCACCAGTCGCACAGGTGCCCGAATTGCGGACGGTCTTGCCAGTCGCGGGCGCGCAGCAGGCGGTGGGAGACGTGGATGCGCGAAGTATCGTCCCTCCCGGCCATGGCAGTGGGCCTCACGTCATCGCGTTGATCGGCGTTGGTGTCGATCACCACGATCATCCCGCCTCACCATACATCTCCGAAATGAGAAGCCGAAGACGCCGGGCGTCCGACTCTGTAAGCTGGTCCAGCTTCTTGATCAGCCGGGACTTCGACAGGGTCCGGATCTGATCAACGGCGATCTCTGCCGGCTTGCCTTCACATCTGACTTGGAGACGACTTCTCCAGCCCGGGTGCAATCTGGTGGTTAGAGGACAGGTGACGACCGTCCGGAGGATCTGGTTCATCGCGTGGTCGCTGACGATGACCACGGGCCGTGTCTTGCTGATCTCGGCACCGACCGTCGGATCGAGATTGGCGAGGTGGATCTCATACCGGCGGGCCATCTTCAGAGCTGGTCCTCGTCGGGGAGGTTGTGCCAATCGGACCAGTCCTCGTCGTCCGCGGCCATCTGCCGATAGGTCTCCTCCCAGGAGAGCTGAGTATCGGCCCGGGCGGCATGGATCAGGAGCCCCTCCTCCCGCTCTTCGAGGACGACCTCGTCCTGGAGACCGTACTTGTCGACCAAGGCTTCCGGAATCCGGACTCCCATCGTGTTGCCCATCTGCACCAGCCGTAGACCCTTGATCATGCTCTCCATCTCTTCGGCGGGACGTCCCCCATCTCGGATCCCATTCTAGCACATGCCGCCCCTCCGGACCAGGGCAGGCCCCCGCGCGCAGCTCAAGGATGGCCGGGGCACCGCTGAAGCGACGCGACGAGACGGCGCAGTCCGTCGGGGCGCTTCGACGGTGGGAAGAAGTCCACGAAGTGGAGGTCGCCGAGCATCGCGTTGGCGTCGATCTCGAAGCTCGGGATCTCGCAGTCGTCGAGACGGACCGGGGTGATGAAAATCCGGCCCGGGGCCAGCTCACGATAGATCGCGATCGCGTCCAGGATCTCCGGAAAGGCTCCTGCCCAATCGCGTCCCTCCATGGCCTTTGAAAGGCAAAGCACGAAGGCATACGCGTCTTTCAAGGCCTTGCGGATTTCGAGCTTCCACTTGGCGCCGACCGGGATGTCCTGGTCCCACCACACCGCTTCGCCGAGTCCGATCAAGTCGTTGCGAAGAATCTCGACGTCAGGCGCGTTTTCTCGGACGTACGACAGGAAGACGTGTTTCTTCGGCACAGACTTCTCCCTCTTTTTCGACGAAGGCGAGGAGCATCACGAGCGATGAGCTCGCGGATCACGTCCACGTCCTCAAGCGACTGAGGGACCAGATTATTCGAGCCATCGGCTGAAACGCTGCCGCGCCTCTTCATGCGATACGCCTTGGCCGTCGTCCAGTTGTCGGACCCCTTTTTCGATCTTGTAGAGAAGGTAGACGTTCTCCAGCACTTCCTCGACGGAGAC
>DASWIG010000155.1:0-9190 GCA_036397835.1 Thermoanaerobaculia bacterium | reverse complement strand
GGCCGAGCCGTTCCCGGCCCGCTCCACGGCGGCCCGGCGCGTCTACTCCTTCGCCGGCGAGGGGCGCACGCTCTTCCACGCCAACGCCACCACCCTGCTGGTGATCGCGCTCCTGCTCTTCACCGAGCGCCTGAAGTCGTTCGCCCTCTTCATCTTCGTGGGGCTGTTCGCCTCGGTGGTCACCATCTTCATCACCCGGCGCCTGCTCGAGCGGACTTACGGCCGTCTGCCCGACTTCGGACCCGACCTGCTCGGCGCCCTGCGGCGCTGGCAGCCGCGGGCCTTCCGCCTGCGCGGGCTCTACTACGCGGCCCTCGCCGCGCTGCTGGCGTTCGCCGTGTTGAAAGGACCGACGCTCGAGCTCGGCGCCGACTTCAAGGCGGGGACGCAGGTCACCGTCGCCGGCGAGCGGGAGGAAGACCTGCAGGCGGCGATCGCGGCGGTGGAAAAGCGGCTGAAGGACGTCGGCGTGCGCCGTCAGAGCCTGGGTGAGCCCGGTGAGGGCGGCCGCTACCTGCTGACCCTGGGCACGACGCTCGACGATCCCGGCGACGCGGACGAGCTCATCGGTCTGCTGGAGACGGAGTCCGTCAAGGTCGAAGGCCTGAGCTCGATCGACGGCAAGGTCTCGAGCCGGCGTCTCTTCGGCAGCTTCTCGGTCCTGGCGTTCTCCTTCGTCCTGCTGGGGGTCTACTTCATGGGTCTCCAGGGATGGATCGACGGCTTCTTTCCGCGGACGAGGGCGCGGCCGGTCGCGGCGGCGGCGCGCGGCTGGGTCCTGGCCGGCGTGCTGCTGGCGTTGGCCGTCGACGTCGCGGTGGTCCTCGCGTTCCTGGCGCTGCTCTCGATCCCGATCAGCCTGCCGGTGGTCGCCGCCCTGCTGACGATCATCGGCTACTCGGTCAACGACTCGGTCGTCCTCTGGGGGCACGTGCAGAGCCGGGCCGCCGAAGAGCGGGAGTCGCCCGCCGAGACGGTGACCCGCAGCGTGGACGGGATCCTGAGCCGCGCGCTGCTGACGAGCGCGTCGACGATGGTGCCGGCGCTGACGATCCTCGCCGTCGACCTGGCGCCGCTCGCGGACTTCGCCTGGGCGATGATCGCCGGCACCGTGGCGGGGACGCTGTCGTCGATCTTCGTCGTCGGCTCGTTCGCGGTCCGGGCGCTGAGGGCGTGAATCCCGAGCGGTTCAGACGACGTCGAAGTCGCCGCCGTGGAGCTGCCAGCGGCGCGGGTCCCGAATCTCGTCGAAGCCGAGGTCGGCGGCGAAGAGCCCGCAGTAGAAGGTGAACGCGCCCTGGCGCAGGACGAACCCGGCGCGCCGGTAGGAGCGGTGCAGCTCGCTGCCCGGCGCCGCCAGGGCGCGCACCGTCACCGCCCCGAGGTCCCGCAGCCGGTCCAGGGCGGCGCCGAGCAGGGCCCGGCGCGCCGCCGCGTCCGCGCGCGGCGTGACCAGCTCGGCGATCAGGCCCGTCCGCCTGCCGCCGACGTCTTGGGCGCGGTGAGCGAGATAGCCCGCCAGCTCACCGGATCGCCGCGCCGTGATCACGCGGTACGAAACGTCCGGCGCCGAGAGATACCGCCAGCTCACCCATTCGCCGCCGCGGACCACGGCCAGCCGGCCCTCGGCCGCGCAGACCTGCCACAGGGCGTCGAATTCCTCCCCGGCGCGCTCCGCGTCGCCGAGCTCGAGCGTCGCGTGGCGCCGCGTGAAGGTGCCGCGGAACACGTTCCAGAGATCGCCCGCTCTCTTCAACTCGGCCAACGCCGGCACGCCGAGGCGCCGCGCCAGCAGGAGCTCCGGCCGCAGGGGGCACACCAGCCACCGCATGCGGAAGAGCGGGCGATAGCCCAGAGCGCTCAGCCGCGTGCCCCACTGCTCGTTGGGCAGGCCCATGACGAGGGCGACGCCCGCCCGCTTCCACGCCTCGTTGGCGACGGCGGCGCCGGCCGTCAGGATGCCCTGCCGCCGCCGGCGCGGCTCGGTCATGACGTCGACGAGGACCATGGCGTGACGCGGGCCCCCGGGGAAGACGACCTGGCACGGCATGCCGGCGTAGTGGAAGCACGGACGCTCGCCGGCGTCCACCGCGAGCCAGACGTTGGGGGCGGGCGATGGCCGCCGGGCGAATTTCCACCGCCAGTGGCCCGCCTCGACGCCGCGCCCGAGCGAGCGCTCGTAAAGGCGGACGATCTCCGGCTCGTCGCCCGGCCGATAGGGCCGAACGCGGCACAGAGGCTGCTCTCCTGAGTCGGGCGACGCCCCGAGGGCGGCGAGCCGCCGGCGATCGCGCCGGCCGCGGAGGTAGGCCAGCGGGTCGCTCCACGCGTAGTAGCGCAGGCCCCTGAAGGTCCGTGGCGGCGGCCGCGACGGCGTCTCGGCGTGCAGGCGGCGGTATTGAGCGGCGCTCGTCTCCCAGAGCTCCTCGACCGGACCGGGCCGACCGTAAAGACGGCCCAGGTACCGCCGGTGCCGCAGGCAACGCAGCAGCGATCCGACCTGGGAGTGATAGGACTCGACCGCCTTCCGGACCTCGCCGTCGCCCGCGGCCAGGGGCAGGATCAGGTTGGTCAGCGCGGGGGTGAGCGGCACCTGGAGGGCGTAGACGCGGAGGATCGGGGCGGGGGACGGGGCCTGGCCCAGCGCGGCCGCGAGAGCGCGGGCGACCTGCTCGTGCTCGAAGTGGAAGTCGACCCGCGACGGCGCGTAGACCACGTCGGGGCGCAAGCGGTCGAGCAGCTCGCGAAGCGCCGCGATCAGGTCTTCCGGCCGCCACGCGCCCTCCGGCAGGCCGAGCCATTCCAGGCGGTCGACGCCGAGCGTCGCGGCCGCCGCCGCGGCTTCGGCACGGCGGGTGCTGGCCATCTCCTCGGGTCCCAGGCCGTAGGCGCGCGAGAGCCGGCCGTCGGTGGCGATAGCGACCACGACCCGGTCGCCGGCCCCGAGGTGCGCGCCGATGGCGCCGGCGCAGCCGGCGACCTCGTCGTCCGGGTGGGGCGCGACCACGAGGACCGTGGCGCCGCCGGCGGAGCTCCAGAGCCGCGCCCGAGGACGCAGGACGCGCCCCGCGAGCGTGAAGAGCATCGACCAGAGAAGCTCGAAAGTCCCCTGGACGGCGCTCCGGACGAGCATCTTGGTCTTGCCGACGGCCGCGCTCCCCGCTAGAGGTGTTGGTCCTTTCGGGCAGTATAGCCCGATCCGCGACACAAGAGCTCCTGAGGAAGCTCCACACGGCGCAGGCCCCGTCGCCGATGTCTCTGGCCGACCCGGACGTAATGTCTTCCGTAATGCTCAGGACAGAAGATTCCGACCGGTCAGTCGCATGACCGACCGCCCCACGTCCTGGCCGCCTTGACGGCTGGCGCTCCGAAGCACGGCCTCCTGAGCGTGTCGCTCGCCGTCTTCTGACAAGCAACGCAAGAGGTCACAATAATGAACGATTCGAAAGCATGGAGCTTGTTCCTGGTCTTCCTGGCGGCCGCCGGACTCGCGCTCGTCGAACGAGGCGCGCCCGCCCAGGAGACCGCCGCGGGATTCCGCGTGATCGTCCACGCCCAAAACTCGACGCCTTCGGCGACGCCGGCCTCGGTCTCGAGGTGGATGCTCAAGAAGTCCATGGCGTGGGCAGACGGGACGCCGGTCGAGCCGGTGGACCTGGATGAGCGCTCGGCGCTCCGCGACGCCTTCAGTCAGTCGATCCACGGCCGCTCGCCCCAGACGATCGTCACCTTCTGGCAGCGCCAGGTCTTCTCGGGCCGCGACGTTCCGCCGCCGGTCGTCGCGACGGACGACGCCGTCGTCGCGTACGTTCGGCGCCGTCCCGGAGCCATCGGTTACGTGTCGACCGCTGCTCGTCTGGAGGGAGTGCGCGAGCTGACCGTGGACTGGTAAGGACGGTATGGGCGCGCTGTCGAAAGCAGGGCACCTCCTCACCGAGTCCGGGAATCACAGCTCGCCGGTCGCCAGGTCGAGGCTGGCGCGCGCCAGCAGGACGTCGCGGCGCGCCGCCACCTCGCGCAGCCGCGCCGTAGTCAGGGCGGTCTCGGCGTCGAGGAGCTCGGGGAGGGTGGTGAGACCTTCCTTGTAGCGGTCCTCGACGATGGTCAGGCTGCGCCGCGCCAGGCCGACGCTCTGCGCCGACTGCTCGAGGCGCTGGCCCGCCGCGCGGAGCTCGGAGAAGGCCTGGCGCACCTCCAGGGCCACGCTCTCGGTCAAGAGCTCCACCCCAACCTCGGCCTCGCTCGCCTGCTCGCGGGCGCGGCGCTCCCGCGCCCGGGTCGCGAAGCCGTCGAAGAGCGGCAGCCGCAGACCCACGCCCAGCGTGACGTTGTCGCCGTCGTTGCCGAAGAAGTCCCGGGCGTTGGTCTCCCAGGCCGCCTGGAAGCCCACCGTGGGCCGGCGCCCGGCCCGCGCCAGGGCGACGCCGGTCTGCGCCGCCGCCGTCTGCCGGCGGGCCGCCTCGAGGTCGGGCCGCCCGCCGCGGGCGCGCTCGATCAACGCCTCGAGGTCCTCGCCGTCCGCCGGCTCGAGCTCGAGCGTCTCGGGCAGGACGATCGGCGTCGCCAGGTCGCGTCCGAGCACGAGGTTGAGCGTGGCCCGCGCCACCTCGACGCCGCTCTCGGCGCGGATCACCTCCTCGCGCACCTCGCTCTCGCGCACCCGCGCCAGCAGCAGGTCCGACTCGACCACCAGCCCGCCCTCGTAGAGGTCGCGGATCAGGCCCACGTGGGCGCCGGCGGTGGCGAGGGCCTCGCGCGCCACCTCGAGGCGGCGGTCGGCGACCACCGCCCCCGTGTAGCTCGCGATCGTCCGCCGCACGACTTCCTGGCGGGCGCGCTCGCGCCCGGACGAGGCCGCGTCGCGCCCCAGCCGCGCCGCCTCCTCGCCGCGGGCCAGGCGTCCGCCCGTCCACAGCGGCTGCTCCACCATCACGGTGACGTTCCAGTTGTCGAGCGCGTCCGGACGGTTGAGCCGGCCCAAGTCGAAGTTCTCGGCGCCGAAATCCTCCTGGCGCAGGAGGTTGCCGAAGACCAGGACCGGGTTGTCGCTGCGCTGGTAGCCGGCTTCCAGGTCGAGGCGCGGCAGCCGGTAGGAACGGGCCTCGTCGACGCCCGCCGCGGCCGCGCCGAGACGGGCGTCGGCGGCCCGAAGCTGGTGGTTCTGCGCCTCGGCGATCGCGATCGCCCGTTCGAGGGTGAGCGCCTCCTCGGCGGCGGCCGGTCCGGCGGCGACGGCCGCGGCGACGGCCATCCTGAGCATGAGCCGTGGCAAGTGCATGCGCTGCCTCCGTCTCAGGCCGACGCCGGCCCCGCCGACTCCCGCCGTGCCAGCCGCTCGAGGATGCGCTCGAGCGGGCAAAGGCCGGTGAACGCGCTCTGCAACAGGTTGGCGCCGACGAAGGCGGTGAAGAGGTAGAAGCCCGGGTGGACCCAGAAGCCGAGCGCCAGGCTGACCAGCACGAAGCTGCCGGCGAAGGCGCGGATCTTGTTCTCGATCGTCATCGCGTCGTTCCTCCATGGTGCGGCCCCTCGGCCGCTCTGATAGGAGGGATGCGCCGGGCCCGCGATCGGTCACGCCGGGCCCTGACCTATGCGGGGGGTCTCTGGTACAGCGCCGCGATCTCGGCGGCGTAGCGCAGGGCGATCACCTTGCGGCGCACGTTGAAGGTGGGCGTCAGCTCGCCGGCTTCGCGGGTGAACGGACGGGCGAGCAGCTTGAAGCGGCGGAGGCGGTCGGCCTCGGCGAGGCCGCCGGAGAGGTCGGCGAGCACCGCCGCGATGCGGCGTCGCGACTCCGGGTGCTCCACCAGCTCCTCGGGCGCCAGAGGCTCGCCCAGCGCCGCCGCCAGCCGCTGGAAATCGGGCACCACCAGCACCGCCGGATAGGGGAAGTTGTCGCCCACCACCACCGCCTGCGAGATCAGGGGATGGCCGGTGAGCAGGCTCTCGATCGGCTGCGGCGCGATTTTCCGGCCGCCCGCCGTGACCAGGATGTCCTTCTTGCGGTCGGTGATGAAGAGGTAGCCGCTGCGGTCGAGCAGCCCCAGGTCGCCGGTGTGCAGCCAACCGTCCTCGTCCACGCTCTCGCGGGTGGCCTCCGGGTTCTCCCAGTAGCCGCGCATCACGCCGGGGCCCTTGACCAGGATCTCGCCGTCCGCGGCCAGGCGCAGCTCCACGTCGGGCAGCAGGCGGCCCACCGATCCCTCGCGCGTCTGCCGGGGAGCGTTGACCGCCAGCACCGGCGACGCCTCGGTGAGGCCGTAGCCCTGAAAGACCGGCATGCCGATCGCCTCGAAGAAGTCGCCCACCTCGCGGGCGAGCGGCGCGCCGCCGGAGATCGGCAGCCGCAGGCGTCCGCCGAGGAGGGCGCGGAGCTTGCGGAACGCCAGGCGCTCGGCGAGCTGGCGCTCGAGCGCCAGCAGGGGACCCACGAAGCCGTGGCGACGCTCCGCGGCGTGGCGCCGGCCCACCGCGACGGCCCAGCGGCCGGCCAGCCGGCGCAGCGGGCCCTGGCGGGCCAGCTCCTCCGTCATGCGCACGTAGAGCCGCTCGTAGAGCAGCGGCACCGAGGTCAGGATCGTCGGCCGCGCCGCCGCGAGCTCCCGCGCCACCTCGGCCTCCCGGGTCACGTAGTGGACGCTGACGCCGCGGTAGAAGCACAGGTGGTCGATGGTGCGCTGGAAGACGTGCGACAGCGGCAGGAACGACAGCGCCAGGTCCGCCGGCCCGAGCTTGAACAGCTCGCCGCAGGCCAGGAAGTTGGAGACCAGGTTGCGATGGGAGAGCATCACGCCCTTGGGGTCGCCGGTGGTGCCGCTGGTGTAGATGATCGAGGCCAGGTCGTCCTCGGCCACCCGGTCGCGGAAGCGCGACAGCGGCATCTCGCCGCGCCGCGCCGCGCCGCGGCCGATGAGCCGCGTCAGCGTGGTGCCTGGGCCGGCCGCACCGCCGCCGGCGGGCGCGGCGTCGGCGTCGAAGGCCACGCCCTCCACCGGGGTGGTGAGGGCGTCCTGGAGCTCGGCGAGGAGGTCGCGCTTGGCGGCGTCGCTGTAGAAGACGAGACGGCTGCCGCTGTTGCGTAGCACGTAGCCGACCCGGTCGGCGGGCAGCGTGGGGAAGAGCGGCACCGTAGGGGCCCCGAGGAGCTGGCAGGCGAAGTCGACCGTCGGCCATTCCGGCCGGTTCTCCGAGAAGATCGCCACCCGGTCCCCGGCCTTGACGCCGAGATCCTCGAGGGCGAGGGCCAGGGAGTGGACGTTGGAGACGAAGTCGCTGGTCGACAGGGCCTCGCGCCCCCGGGGCAGGCACACCGAGAGCAGCTCGCCGCGGCCCGCCGCCGCCTCGCGGACGTGGAAGAGGAGATCGGCAAGGGTGCGAACCGTCATCGCGTCCGGGGCGTCATCGACGAGAGGGGGGGCTCGATACCGGGGACTGGGGGAGGGGGCTCGCGACCGGCCATACGACGTAGCCGTCCTTGATCACCGCCCGCACCGGGTTGACGCCGAGGTGATAGCCGAGGTGGAGCAGGCTCGGCCCCTCGAGCAGGGTGAGGTCGGCGCGCTTGCCGGCCTCCACGGAGCCGATCTCGCCGCCGCGGCCGAGGCAGCAGGCCGGATTCAGGGTCACCGCAGTGAGGCATTCCTCGATCGTCATCTTCATGCGGAAGACCGCGAGCTGGATGATGAAGGGCAGCGACTCGGTGTGCGAGGAACCCGGATTGCAGTCGGTGGCGAGCGCCACCGGCACGCCCGCCGCGATCAGCTCGCGGGCCGGCGCGTAGTCCTCCTTCATCAGGAAGAAGGAGACGCCGGGCAGGAGCACGCCCATCACGGCGGCGGCGGCCATGGCCTCAATGCCGGCGGGCGAGACGGCCACCAGGTGATCGGCGGAGGCGGCGCCGAGCTCGGCGGCCAGGGCGGCGCCGCCGGAGTCGGCGAACTCGTCGGCGTGGAGCCGCGGCACCAGGCCGTGCTCGAGGCCCGCCTCCAGCACCCGGCGCGACTGCTCCACGGTGAAGACCACGCTCTCGCAGAAGACATCGCAGAAACGGGCGAGGCCCGCTGCGGCGACCGCGGGCACGATCTCGCGGGCGATCTCCTCCACCCAGCCGTCGCGGTCGTCGCGGCGTTCGGGCGGGAACTCATGGGCCGCCAGCAGCGTGGGCACCACGTCGACCTCGTGGACGTCGCCGGCGCGGCGCACGGCGCGGAGCTGCTTGAGCTCGTCGGCGCGGCTCAGGCCGTAGCCGCTCTTGACCTCGGCGGTCGTGGTGCCGTGGGCGAGCATGCGGTCGAGGCGGTCGTAGGTGAGCTTCACGAGCTCGTCCTCGCCGGCGGCGCGGGTGGCGCGCACCGTCGACAGGATGCCGCCGCCGGCGGCGGCGATCTCGAGGTAGGTCTTGCCGGCGAGGCGCTCGGCGAATTCGTTCTCGCGGCTGCCGGCCCACGGCAGATGGGTGTGGCAGTCCACGAAGCCCGGCACCAGGGTGCCGCCCTGGCCGTCGAGGCGGATGGCACCTGGGAGGTCGCCGAGCTCGCGGCGGCGAGCCTGCGGCGAGCCCACGAAGGCGATGCGGCCGTCGCGGCACACCACCTCGGCGCCGGGCAGACGCTCCACCCGCCCCTGCTCGGCGCCGGCGCGGGGCGCGGTGCCGCGCGGCGTGGCCACTTCGGCGAGGCCGGTGATCAGGAGGTCGGCCATGATCGCGTCCGGGCTCCGCGGCGACGCTTCAGGAGGCCCGCTGGCGCGGCATGGTGCGGATCATCGCCGTGGTGCGCTCGTCCTCGATGTCCTCGTCGACGAGCTGGCGGTAGTGGTCGAGGGTATTGCGCACCTTGAGCTGCAGCTCGCGGCGCTGCGCGCGCAGCTCCACGATCTTGGCCTCGATGCGCTGGGCCTGCTCGATGGCCTGCATGACCATGGAGTCGGCGGCGATCTCGGCCTCCTTGATGAGCAGCCCGGCCTCCTTCTTGGCGTTCTCGGTGATCTCCTGCGACAGGCGCTGGGCGTGGAGCATGGCCTCCTGGAGCTCCTGCTGGCGCTGGTGGGCCTCCTCGAGACGCCGCCGGTACTCGCGGTTCTCCTGCTGCAGGCGCTCGACGTCGCCGAGGCGCGCGGTGAGCTCCTCGGCCGCCAGGACGAGGAAGCTCTCCACTTCCCGCGGATCGTATCCCCGCAGCTTCTGCGGGAA
>DASWIG010000154.1:0-18667 GCA_036397835.1 Thermoanaerobaculia bacterium | reverse complement strand
CCGGGCTCGACGAGGATCGCCGCTTCCGGCTGTTGAACTTCGTGAGGACGTACGTCAAAATGGACCCGCAGACGGCGCCTGAGTACGAGGCGTTGCTCCGCGAGGCTGGATATCGAGAGGTAGAAGAGATGATCACCACGTGGGCTGACGACATACGGGCGGAAGGTCGCCAAGAGGGTCTCGAGAAGGGCATGGAGAAGGGCATGGAGAAGATGCGGGGAGTGGTTCTCGACCTTCTCTCCCAGCGCTTCGGACGCCTCTCCGCGCAGACCCGGCGGCGCATCGCCGACATCGCGTCGCTGGACGACTTGGCGGACCTGGCCAGGAAGGGGCTCAGGGTCGACTCGCTCGAGGAGCTGAGGCTCGGCGGACGGCTGTAACCGCGCGGAGTCACGCGAGCGGTTCCTCGGTCGGTCGACCGCATCCTTCAACGCAGCCGCAGCACCACGAACAGCCCGTCCTGCGAGCGGTAGAGCTCCTCGACCTGCGACGGATCGTCGAGCAGCCGCGGCACCCCCGGCGGCCACGCCACCCGCGGCCGACGATCGACGAGCAGGTGCGTGACGCCGCGTTCGTCGAGCCGGCGGCGCACCGCGGCCGCCGTCGCCGCGCCGGCGAGCCAGTCGGCGATCTGCGACGCCTCGAAGAAGGTGTCGGCCAGGTACTCGCGGCGGCAGAAGAAGCCCAGGTTGGTGTTGAGGAAGAGGATCCGGGCGTCCCGCGGGAGGCTCTCGTTGACGAAACGGTGGTGCCCGGGGACCGCGGACGCCGCAAGGTCCCCTTCGAAGGCGAGGAAAGCGCGCAGGTTGCGATAGCCGCCGGCCACCCAGGGCGCATGGACGGCGACGACCAGGACCGCGGCCACGCCGAGGGCCGCCGCCGCGCCGGCGCGGCGCCCCGCGGCAGGCAGCCGCTCCACGAGCTCACCGATCGCCACCGCGCCGGCGATCGCCAGCAGCGGCAGGACCGGCACCAGAAACCGCATCTGCTGCGACGACGCGGCCCACAGGGCGAAGCCGACGCCCGCCGCGGCGAGCGCCCGCCGCGCCAGGGCGCGGCGCCATCCGAAGACCAGGGCGAGGGGCAGCACCACGATCCAGAACGCGCCGACCTCGCCGTCGAAGCGCTCGTAGCCGCGCCCGCCTTCGAGGATCACCCGCCACGGCAGCAGGAGGTAGTCCACCGCCTCCCGTCCCATGCCGATGGAGCTCTGCCAGGCGGCGAGCCGGGCCGAGAGGGCGGAGCTCCAGTCCGGGCCGCCCAGCCGGTCGTGGAGGAACGGGTAGATCGGATTGCCCGTGACCCACCACGCCTTGGCGAGCCACGGCGTCCACAGCGCGGCCGCGGGCGCGGCGAAGCGCAGCACGAAGGGCCGCAGCTCGCGGCCGAGCCGGCCGCCGCGGACGGCTCGCGCGAGCCGCGGCAGGGCGAGAGCGCCGACGACGGCCACGGCGGCGATGCCCGTGACCTTGACGCCGGCCGCCAGGCCGCAGCAGATGCCCGCCAGCGACAGGAAGACGCGCGCTCGCGGCCCGTCGTTCTCCAGCGCCCGGTGCATGAAGAGGAACGCCGCGGTGAAGAAGAAGGCGTGGGCGAGGTCGACGTAGGCGTGCCGTAGCTCGAAGACCACCACGTCGTTGGCGAGGAAGAAGGCGGCGGCGAGCCAGGCCGTCGCCAGCCAGGCCTGGCTCCGGGGTGCCGGCACGGGCTCGGCCCGGCAGGCCACGAAGAGAGCCCACACCACCAGCAGCCCGAAGCCGAAGTGGAGCGTCTTGGCCAACACGTAGTCGCCGGCGACGAGCGCCGCCGCGTAGAGCAGCTCGGCGCCGAGCGGCCAGTTGGAGTAAACGCTCATCGGCACCGACCGGAAGCCGCCGTGCTCGACGTAGAGGCGCGGCAGGGTGAGGTGGTAGACGTCGGCGTCGAAGAGCACCTGGGGGCTCAGCGCGAGCAGGAAGTGGCCGGCGAGGACCACCGCCAGGACCGCCCCGGCGACGGCATCGAACCAACGCCAGCCGACCCGCAGCCGGACGGCCGGCCCCCGGCGGCGGACCGCGGCGGCGGCCGGCGCCAGGGCGAGGACGGCCAGCCCCCAACCGTTCAGGACGCCGCAGGCCGCGAGCGCGAAGAGCCCGGCGACCCACCACGCGAGGCCCAGGCAGACGCCGGCCAGGGAGCGCCAGCGGCCGAGGTCAGGGAGCAGGCCTGCGAGCAGACGGCCGCTGAGCACCACGACGGCGGCAAACCCCACGAAGGCGGCCGCGTGGACGGCGACGTGGCTCATGGCGCCCCGGGCGGCGGGCTCGCGGAGGCGGCCGGGTCGCCCTCGCGCAGGCCCCAGGGGCCGGTCCAGGGCGTGGCGAAGACGACCAGCTCGTCGCCGGCGAGCGCGACGTTGTCCCGCACCGGGAACGAGCGGACGCGGCGGAAGCCGGGCGCCGTGACGAGCCGCGGGTAGTATTCGGGGAAGACCACCAGGTAGGCCGGGCGGCGGGCCGCGAGATAGCCGTAGAGCTCGCGCTCCCAGTCGGCGCCGCGCAGGTGCGGCAGGATCTCCGGGTTGACGATGCCGGTCAAGTCGAGCACCGGGTTGGGGAGGTGATACTTGAGGGCCCCGGCGTCCTGCACGGCGACCAGCGCGTCCGGAGGCAGACGCTCGGCCAGCCAGCGGGCGGCGGCCACGTCGCCGTCCTCGACGTTGGCGATGGTCCGCAGGTAGAGCGGTACGCCGGCGGCCAGCCCCCAGAGCTGGGGCAGCAGCGCCGCGGTCACCAGCGCCACGCGCGCGGGGCGGCCGAGGCGGCGCGCCGGCCGCTGCCAGCCCAGGACTCCCAGCACCGCCACCAGCGGCAGCAAGGGGAAGAGGTAGCGGCCGAAATTGCCGACGATCACCGGCCCGTCGTCGGCGGCGAGCAACGAGTAGGCCAGCGGCAGGCCGAGCACCCAGGCGGCCGGCAACAGACCGCGGCTGCGCGCCGTGCCCGGCCGCTCGGCCAGGCGCAGGATCCCGGCCCCGGCGAAGAGCAACGCCACCGGCTGCGAACGGAAGAGCACGTCGACGGCCGCGCGCAGATAGCGGCCGCTGGGCAGGAAGTCGGGATCTCCGGCCTTGACGGCGAACGTCGTCGGCAGGAACGAATCGCCGATGAGGCGGAAGAAGAGGAGCACGGGCGCCACCGCCAGCACCGCCGCGGCCAGCGGCACGGCGAGGCGCGCCAGGTCCCGTCTCCACGCCCGTTCCCGCAACCCGGCGAGCGTTCGCTCGGCGATCGCCAGGGCGAGCAGCAGGAATCCTTCCGGCCGCGCCAGACCGGCGAGCGCCAGCAGCGGCAGGCTGGCGCCGCCGAATCCGCCCGCCGCCCGCTCGCGGAGGTGGAGCACGAGCCCCCATAGCGTGAGGGCGGTGAAGAGATGGACTTCCATGCCCGCCAGGGCCGCCCACAACAGCCAGTGGCTGGTCGCCACCAGGACGGCGGCCAGGTGGCGGAGGCCGCGCGACAGGCCCAGCTCGGCGGCGAGCCGGCCGGTGGCGTGGACGGTGGCGAGCAGGCAGGCCGCGCCGAGGAGCTTGACGCCCCACAGCGGCGGCAGCGGCAGCGCCTGGACCAGCGCGACGAGCGCCGTCCACAGCGGCGCCGACGAGCCGGCCACCCACCGGCCCGGATTGTAGGCGAGTCCTTCGCCCGCCGCGATCTGGCGCGCGAACTGCATGTGGATCCAACTGTCGTCGAGAGGGAATCCGAGCTGTCCCGAAAAGACGAACGCCTCGCTCGCCAGATAGACCGCCAGCCCCGCCGCCGCCGCCAGGAGGGGCAACGCGTCGGCGCCCCGGGGGCGCGGATCGACAAATGAGGCTGGGGGCTCCATGGATCGAACGAGAATGGTAACATCCGCCGTCCCATGGGTGCTCGCCTGCTCCAAGCCTCCCTGATCCGCCGCCGCCGCCGCCTAGCCCGGCTGCTGCTCTACGCGGTGCCCGTCCTCGCCGTCGCCGCCGGTTGGGCCGCCGTGACCTTCCTGTCCGACCTGGGCCTCGATCACGGCTGGCGCCAGACCGACTACCGGCGCTACGAGGCCGTGCGGCTTCTCCAGAGCTACCTCCGGATCGACACCAGCTTTCCCACCGGCAACGAGATCCCGGGCGCCGAGTTTCTGGCCCGCGAGCTCGTCAAGGACGGCGTCGCCGCGCACGTCGAGCGCCTCGGGCACCGCAACGCCAACGTCTGGGCCGTCCTCGAAGGGCAGGATCCCCGCGCCCTGGTGCTCCACAACCACATCGACGTCGATCCGATCTCCGGCCTCGACCAGTGGGACAACCCGCCGTTCAGCGGCCTGATCGACCTGCCTTTCATCTACGGCCGCGGCGCCTTCGACATGAAGAGCCTGGCGATCGCCCAGTTGATGGCGGTCAAGGAGCTGGCGCGCGACGGACGGCCGCCGGCGCGCTCGCTCGTGTTCCTCGCCACCGGCGACGAGGAGCGCGAGAGCTGGCACGGCACGCGCTGGATCCTGCGCCGGCACCCGGAGCTGGTGAAGCGCTTCGGCGTCGTGCTCACCGAGGGCGGCGCCGTGGAGGCCACCGCCATCGACGACGTCAAGTACTGGGGCACCGAGTCCGTGCAGAAGCTCTTCGTCGAGGTCACGGTCTGCGGCGACAACCGCGGCGCGCTCGAGGCCCTGCGCGAGGACCTCACCACCTTCGACCTCGAGCGCGGGCACCCGGACCGGCTGCCGCAGCCGGTGCTCGAAATGCTGCGGACCTACGTGGCCACTCGCCAGTTGCCGGAAATCCGCCTGCGCTTCGAGAGCGCGCTCGCCTGGCGTGGCGGCTTCAACCGCCTGCCGTTCAACCTCCGGGCGATGATGCGCAACGAGCTGTCGGCCTTCCCCGTCGTCGAGGATCCGGGGGGAGGAGGCTACAGCATGCGGCTGGTCCTCCAGCTCCTGCCCTGGCTGCCCGTCGACGAGGCCTGGGCCTCGCTCCTGCCCGAGGGGCTTGGCGGCTTCAGCGTGGCCGTCGACGTGCCCCACGAGCCGATCGCCCTGGCGGGGCTCGATCACCCGATCTTCGAGCACGTCAGCCAACGGGTGGAGGCGGCCTATCCGCGCTTCGTCCACGGCCCTCTGTTCATACCGTGGGCGGCCACCGACGCGCGCTTCTTCCGCGCCGCCGGCATCCCCGCCTACGGCTTCTCGCCCTTCGTCATCCTGACCGGCGACGCCGCCAAGATCACCGGCCCCAATGAGCGCCTGGTCGCCCCGGCCTTCCTCGCCGGAGTCGATCTCTACCGCGACGTGGTCGTCGGTTGGGTCCGGTGAGCGGCGGTGCGGCACGCGGGTGACATTTTCTGTCGGCGGCGGCGCGGAGGAGTGGCATGATTTGGTCAACCGGCGGCCCCGAAGCCCATGGGAGCAGCGCCGAGGCTCGGCACACGGCTTGCATGACCGGTCCCTGCCCCTCATGGAATGGACCGTGAGACGAAGGCAGAAGGCTTTAAGGAGGACGCCAATGCTGAGACGGAACCGTCAGAGAGGTTTCACCCTCATCGAGCTGCTCATCGTGGTGGCGATCATCGGCATCATCGCCGCCATCCTGATACCCAACCTGCTCGACGCCCTGCAGAAGGCGAAGCAGAAGAGGACCGTGTCTGACATGCGCAATCTCGGCACGGCCTGGATGTCGTGGCTCGTGGATCAGGTGGGAGCGGCGTCGGCCGGTGCGGCGAAGGTCTACGATTCCAGCTTCATGACCCCGGTCATCTACTCGGACCTCTTCGGCTACATGAGACCGTCGGACACGTTCTTCTACATGCAGGAAGTCCCGCAGCTCGACGGCTGGGACAATGAGCTGGAATTCGGCATGGGAACCGACCTGCTGATCTCCACCGTGCTGGGCATTTTCGCCCCGTGCCGCGGCGGTGTGTTCAATGAAGGGACCTTGACTGCAGCGATCCCCGTGAACCCGTTCCGGTCCACCGACTACAACCAGGACATCGTGTGGGCAGACGGCTACTTCGTCCGTTGGCCCGAAGGCACGAAGCAGCGCTGACGGCGCGCCCCTGGACGCAGAAGAAAGGCGCCGCCCGGCAGCGGCGCCTTTCTTCTTGGCCAGGGAAGGAGCCTAGGCCGCGACCGGCACGAGGAGGCGCCGGAGGTCGACGGCGCGGCCGGTCTCGGCGTCGACCTCGACGAGCGCTCCCGCGAGCCGCACGTCGCGTCTGGCCACCTCGAGCGGCACGTTGCGCTGCAGGGCGAAACGCTGCAGCACCTTGTCGGCGCGGAAGCCGATGATCGACTCGTAGGGGCCGGTCATCCCCACGTCGGTGATCAGGGCGGTGCCGCCGGGAAGGATTCGCTCGTCGGCGGTGGGCACGTGGGTGTGGGTGCCGAAGACCGCGCTCACGCGGCCGTCGAGGTAGAAGCCCAGGGCCTGCTTCTCGCTCGTCGCTTCGGCGTGGAAGTCGACGAGGACGACCTTGACGCCCTCGGGAAGCTCGCCGAGGAGGCGGTCGGCCACCACGAAGGGCGAATCGAGGTTCTTCATGAACACGAGACCCTCGAGATTGATCGTGGCCACCCGCACGCCCGCCGCCGTCTCGCCGACGTGGACGCCGTGGCCCGGGTTGCCCGCGGGGTAGTTGGCCGGGCGCAGGAGCCGCGGCTCGCGATCGAGCAACGGCAGGCCCTCCTTCTTGTCCCAGACGTGGTTGCCGCTCGAGTAGCAGTCGATCGGCAGCGCCTCGAGCTCGCGAAAGACCTCGGGCGTGACCCCCAAGCCGCCGGCGGCGTTCTCGACGTTGACCACCACGTAGTCGACGCCGTGCTCGTCCACCAGGCCGTGCAGCAGGCGCTGCAGGGCTCGCCGCCCGGGCTTGCCGATCACGTCGCCCACGAACAGGAGCCGTACGCGTTGATTCGCCATGCCGGGTTGATTCGCCATGCCGCGGTCCGCTACTTCGCGTACTCGATGGCCCGGGTCTCGCGGATCACGGTGACCTTGATCTCGCCGGGATAGGTCAGCTCGGCTTCGATCTTCTTGGCGATGTTGCGCGAGAGCCAGATCGAGTCCTCGTCGGAGATCTTGCCCGAGTCGACGATCACCCGCACCTCGCGGCCGGCCTGGATGGCGAAGCTCTTCTGGACGCCCTTGAAGCCGACCGCGATCTCCTCGAGCTTCTCGAGCCGCTTGATATAGCTCTCGAGCACCTCGCGGCGGGCCCCCGGGCGGGCGGCCGAGAGCGCGTCGGCCGCCGTGACCAGCACCGCCTCCACGGTCTCGGGATCGAAATCGCCGTGGTGGCAGGCCATGGCGTGGACCACCGCCTCCGATTCGCCGTACTTGCGCAGCAGGTCGACGCCCAGGTGGAGGTGGCTGCCCTCCATCTCGCGGTCGACGGCCTTGCCGATGTCGTGGAACAGGCCGGCGCGCTTGGCCACGTGGACGTTCGAGCGCAGCTCGGCCGCCATGGTGGCCGCGAGATAGGCGACCTCCTTGGAGTGCTTGAGCACGTTCTGACCATAGGACGTCCGGTACCGCAGGCGGCCGAGGAGCTTGACCAGGTCGGGATGGACGTCGGGGACGTTGAGCTCGAGCAGCGCCGACTCTCCTTCCTGCTGCACGCGGAGCTCGAACTCCGCCTTGACCTTCTCCGCCACTTCCTCGATGCGGGCCGGATGGATGCGGCCGTCGGAGATCAGGCGTTCGAGGGCCACCCGGGCGATCTCGCGGCGGAAGGGGTCGAAGCCCGAGAGGATGACCGCCTCCGGCGTGTCGTCGACGATCAGGTCGACGCCGGTGGCCATCTCCAGGGCGCGGATGTTGCGCCCCTCGCGGCCGATGATGCGGCCCTTCATCTCGTCGTTGGGCAGGAGCACGACGGAGACCGTGGTCTCGGCCACGAAGTCGGAGGCGTTGCGCTGGATGGCGTTGGCGATGATGCGCTGCGCGTGACGCGTGGCCTGCTCGCGGGCCTCGTCCTCGATGCGTTTGACGAGATGGGCGGCGTCGTTGCGCGCCTCGCTCTCCATCACCCGGATGAGCTCCTCCTTGGCCTGCGCTCCGGTGAGGCCGGCGATCTGCTCGAGCCGCTGCCGCTCCTCGGCCATGAGACTGGTGAGCTCGATCTCGCGGGCCCCAAGCTCCTGATCGCGCCGGGTGAGCGCTCGCTCGAGCTGGCCCGATTCCTTCTCGCGCCGGCTGAGCTCCTCGCTGCGCTTGTCGAGGTTGTCCTCGCGCTGGAGCAGGCGGCGCTCGAGGCCCTCGAGCTCGCTACGCCGGCTGCGCGAGACCTTCTCGAACTCGTTGCGGGCCTGGAGGAGCTTCTCCTTGGCGGCGAGATCCGCCTCGCGGATTCTCGATTCGTACTCGCGCTCGGCTTTCTCCCTGATCTCCTGCGTGCGCTTTTCGGCCTCCGCCACGATATGCTGCGCGCGGCGCCGGACCACGAAGACCCAGAGCTGAAAGGCCAGGATGGCCGCAAAAAGCGCTGCCACCGCCCAGAGAATGCCGTTGTCCACGACGTGTCACCCCCAAGGTTGACAGGGGTGAGGTGCGGGCCGATCGAAGACTCTCGAACGAACGATACGAGTCGGCGTAGCGCAAGAGGAGGATTACGAAGCATCCCCCGTGAAGCGTGGTGTGGGGCTAGTCGGTTAGAACCGGGGCTCCAACCAGGTGGGTGTCCGCGCCGCGGGCCGTTAGCGTCCCCGTACGAGCGGGGCTGGCACAGGAACCGGGCAGCCTGGACTCCCGTATACGAACTGTTGGTTCTAGCACACTGAGTCACCCATCACGCACTCCCACGGGGGATGCCAAGCTCTGCTGAATCTTCGCCTCGTTCGTCAAGCGGAGTGGGGAGCGCTACGTGGCGAGCGCCTGGGTGAGCTCCCCGGTCAGCTCCGCTACTTTCTCCATGATCCGGACCCGTTCCCCTTCCTGCTGTTTCGTACACTGAAGCAGCTCATCGGCCAGATTCAGTGCTGCCAGGATTGCGATCTTGCTGGTGTCGACCGTGGGCACGTGACTGCCAATCTCACGCATCTTGTGGTCGACGACCCCTGCCAGCTTCTCCAGATACTCCCGGTCGTGCTCTCCCCGTACGGGGTAGACCGCGCCGTAGATCTCCACCTCGATCGAGGTGGTGCCTCTCGCGGCCTTCTCGGACTTGGTAGCCTCAGCCATCAACGACCTCGGGTGTCGGTCGAGCCGTCAGGGCTCAGCGACCACTATAGCACAGCCGGGACGGAGCGCACGGATCAGCCGCCGCCGTCGTCCGCGAGGAGCTTTTCCAGGTGCCCCGCGAGCTGCTCGACCCGGCTGCGGATCTCGGAGCGCTCCTCGGCCCAGCTCTCCCGCTCCTTGCCGCCAGGCGCCGACGCCAGCTCACCCTCGAGCTCGGCCACGCGACGGCTCAGCCTCTCCTTCTCGGCACGCAGCTCGCGCAGGCGCGCCGCGGTCTCCCGGACCCGCTCTTCCAGCTCCTGCAACCAGGGCAGGCTCATCCTTCAGCCTTTCAGGGCGTCCCTGGCGCAGCTTCTTTGGCGATGGCGGCGAGCCGCCCGAAGGCTTCGTGGTCGTGGACGGCAAGATCGGCGAGCACCTTGCGGTCGAGGGCGGAGCCGGCCCGCTTCAGGCCGCTCACGAAGCGGCTGTAGGAGAGGCCGTGGGCGCGGGCCGCGGCGTTGATGCGGGCGATCCACAGGCGGCGGAACTGGCGCTTGCGCTGGCGCCGGTCGCGGTAGGCGAAGGCGAGGGCCCGGTCGACTGCCTGTTTGGCGATGCGGTAGGCCTTCGAGCGGGCTCCGTAATAGCCCTTGGCGAGCTTGAGCACGCGCTTGCGCTTGGCGGCGCGCTTGGGTCCACGTTTGACTCTCGGCATGACGAACCTCGTTGGGCTCCGCAGGAGCCGTCAATGCCCGATCGCGCGGGCTGCGCGCTCCGGGCTGCGCGCCCCGGTGGACGGTTCCTCCACCGGCAGCGCGCGGGTTGGTCTGTGTATCGTCGGGACGGTGTGTCGTCGGACGCCCGCTCGGCGGACGCCTAGTTCAGCAGGCCCCGGACGGTTTTCTCGAAAGCCGGCGAGACCACCGTGACCTGCCGAAGTCGGCGCTTGCGCTTGGTGGTCTTCTTGGTCAGGATATGGCTGTGCATCGAGTGATGGCGCAGCACCTTGCCGCCGGCGCTCACCTTGAAGCGCTTGGCAGCGCCCTTGTGGGTCTTCTTCTTGGGCACCCGGATCTCCTTCCTCGGTCGTCTACCGTCCAGCCCTCATCCTCTCACAGCTCGGCCGCGCGCCGGCCCACGATCTCGGCCGCGCGCCGGGCGAAGGCCTCGAGCGTCATCTCTCCCAGCTCCTCGCCGTGGCGCCGGCGCACGTTGACGGTCGCGGCTTCCTGCTCCCGCTGACCGACCACGAGCATATAGGGAATCTTCCGGACCTGCGCGTCGCGGATCTTGTAGCCGAGCTTCTCGTTGCGCTCGTCGAGCTCGGCCCGCAGGCCGCCGGCTCCCAGCTTCTCCGTCACCTCGCGGCCATAGTCGAGGAAGCGCTCGGAGACCGGCAGCACCGCCACCTGCACCGGCGCCAGCCACAGCGGGAAGGCCCCCGCCGTGTGCTCGATCAGGATGCCCAGGAACCGCTCGAGCGAGCCCAGCATGGCGCGGTGGATCATCACCGGGCGGTGCTCGGCGCCGTCGGCGCCGACGTACTTGAGGCCGAACCGCTCGGGCATCTGGTAGTCGAGCTGGATGGTGCCGAGCTGCCAACTGCGGCCGATCGCGTCGCGCACCTGGAAGTCGATCTTCGGGCCGTAGAAGGCGCCGTCGCCGGCGTTGACCGCGTACTCGATGCCCCGGCTCGCGAGCGCCGCCGCGAGGGCGGCCTCGGCGCGATCCCACATCTCGTCGGTGCCCAGCCGCTTGTCCGGCCGCGTCGAGATCTCGATCTGCACGTCCTGGAAGCCGAAGGTGTCATAGATGTGGAGGATCATCTCGGTCACCGCCAGCACCTCGCCCTCGATCTGCTCCTCGGCCAGGAAGGCGTGGGCGTCGTCCTGGCAGAAGGTGCGCACGCGGGTCAGCCCGGTGACCACGCCGCTGCGCTCGTAGCGGTGCAGGCGCCCGAAATCGGCGTAGCGCACCGGCAGGTCACGGTACGAGCGCAGCCGCGTGCCGTAGATCAGGCAATGGGTCGGGCAGTTCATCGGCTTGACCGCGAACCGGCGCTCGTCGGCCTCGGTGAAGAACATGTGCTCGCGGTAGTTCGCGTAGTGGCCCGAGGTGTGCCAGAGCTCGACGTCGAGGATCTGCGGCGTGATGACCTCCTCGTAGCCGTAGCCGCGCTGCAGCTCGCGCACGAAGTCCACGAGGGCGCCGTAGACGAACGCTCCCCGGGGATGGAAGAAGGGGCTCGCCGGCGCTTCCGGATGGAAGCTGAAGAGGTCGAGCTCGGGGCCCAGGCGGCGGTGGTCGCGGGCCTGGGCCTGGGCCAGGCGCTCGAGGTGGGCGTCGAGCTCTTTCCGGGTGCCGAAGGCGGTGCCGTAGATGCGCTGCAGGCGTTCGCCCGCCTCCTCGCCCTTCCAGTAGACCCCCGAGGCCTCGAGGAGCTTGACGGCGCCGATCTGCGAGGCCCGCTGCACGTGCGGCCCGCGGCACAGGTCCGTAAAGCGGCCGTGCCGGTAGAGCGTGATGGTTTCGCTTTCCGGGATGTCCTTCAGGCGCTCGACCTTGAAGGATTCGCCCATGTCCCGGAAGAGCTTCTCGGCCTCCTCGCGGCGGATCTCGAGGCGTTCGAAGGGAGCGTCCTCGGCGAGGATCTCGCGCATCTCGTCCTCGATCCGCTCGAGGTCCTCGCTGGTGAAGGCGCGCGGGAAGCGGAAGTCGTACTGGAACTTCTCGGAGTGGTCCTGACGGCCGACGTCGATCTCCGCCTCGGGCCACAGCCGCTTGACGGCGTCGGCCATCACGTGCTCGGCGCTGTGGCGCACGAAGTGCCCGGCCTCGGCGTCCTTGGCGGTCAGGAGACGCAAGCGGCCGCCGCGGGCCAGCGGCTGGCGCAGGTCGACGAGCCGGCCGTCCAGCTCGGCGCCGACCGCCGCCCGCGCCAGACCCGGCCCGATCTCGGCGGCGATCTCGAGCGGCGTGGAGCCCGCCGCGGCGCCGCGGCGCGAGCCGTCGGGCAAGGTCAGCTCGATCTTCTCGGATGCGCTCATCGCGGAATGGCCGGTCTTGCAGAGGAGGGAGTCTGGTAGGCGCTAGCGGACTTGAACCGCTGACCTCTACCGTGTGAAGGTAGCGCTCTAACCAACTGAGCTAAGCGCCTGGGCGAATTCTGGTAGGCCCGAGCGGACTTGAACCGCTGACCTCTACGATGTCAACGTAGCGCTCTAACCAACTGAGCTACGGGCCTGAAGGGTCTCGAGAGAACGCCGACTCGGAGAGGGCACCCCCTCCCGAGGACGGGGGAGATTAGCAAAGCCCCTGGCGGCGTGTCAACCCACACGATCCTACACGATTCCATCCCGAACCGGCTACTCCTCCTGCGTCGGCGCGAACTCCGGCACCTCCTCATCGCCCAGGGCGATCAAGACGGCGAGCTCGGCGACCTGGGCGGCGGCCTCGGCCAGTTCGTCCTCCGTCAGGTCCCCTTCGGCCTGCATGCGGCGCAACAGCGACGCCAGCAGCACCGCCAGGTGGTCGCGCACGACCTCGGAGTCGTCCACGTCCAGGCCCTCGTCGGCCATGGCGTCGATCGCCGCCTGCAGCGGCTCCCAGTCGATCTCCACGTAGTCGCCGGCCAGACTGTGCTCGACCTGCTCGTCCTGCTCGAGGTCGCGGTCGTCGTCGCTCATGAGGTCCCCATGCGGTCGGCCTCGGTCTTGCGCCAGAACTGGATCAGGCCCCAGAAGTGCTCGGTGAACCTCTCGACCTCGTGGGCGGGAAAGAGGGCCTCCACCTTGGCGCGCACCGCGGCCTTGGCCGCGTCGGTGGCGAAGAACTCCCAGGCCACCTCGTCGAGGTGGGGGAGGTGCTGCTCACAGAAGTCCTGGAACCGCTCGGCGTCGAGCCGCCGGCGGGCGATCTCGCCGTAGGCCGCGAGCTTCTCGGCGTATGGAACGTCGCGGCGCGCGACCTCGTAGTAGGGCTCCCAGTCGACGTTCTGGCGCATCTTGCGCCCGGTGGCGGCGCAGAAGAGCGACCAGCGCACCAGCGCCTTGATCAGCCACGGGAAGTGGTAGTGAAGCGACGTGACCTGGGAGTCGGGGCAGGCGTTGGCGAAGTCGATGGGATGGAAGGCGCCGCCCTTGCGCAGGGACTCGCAGGAGTTGAAGTCCCAGCCGAAGAAGGTGTTGATGGTCAGCGTCACGTCGCGCAGGGTCCGGTGCTCGGCGGCGTCGACGAAGTTGAAGGCGACCTTGTAGCGGTCGTGGAGCGGCGCCGACGGGTCGTAGCGGATCACGTTGACCTGGGGCCCGACGCCGAGGACGCGCACGAAGAGGTCCCAATCGACCACCGCGGCCTGCAGGTGCATGAGCTTCTTGCCGCTGTCCTCGTAGGCGGCGAGGAGCTGCGCGCCGTCGTCGATCTTGTTGACGCCCACCCAGGCGCCGCCGTCGTAGGGCTTGATGAAAAGCGGGTAGCCGAGCCGCTCGCCGACGGCCGCGAGGTCGAAGAGCTTGGCGTAGCGCTCCAGCGTGGGCTGGAGGTCGGCATGGTGCTCGTACGCCTTGGGCGGCACCATCCAGGTGCGCGGCACCGGCATGCCGAGCCTCATCATGGCGCAGTAGGTGGTCTGCTTCTCCATCGACTGCAGCGTCCACGGGTTGTTGAGCACGTAGAGGTCGTCGAGGACGACCGCCTTTTTGATCCACTCGCGGCTGGTGTGGTACCAGTGGGTGAGGCGGTCGAGCACCACGGTGAAACGGCAGGGCTGCTGCAGGTCGAAGGGCTCGATGGAGACCCGCTCGACCTTGAACGAGACCCGGTCGCCGCCGGCGGGGATCTCGAGCTTCAGACGCTGGACGATCTCCTCGTAGCAGACAGGCCAGTCCACGTCGGCGCCGAGGGAGAGGCCGATGATGCGTTCGACGTTCGCCATTGAGCTCTCCTGGGGATGCGGTCTCCTGGGGCCCCCCTATTCATACACCATCCACAGCGGACCCGGAAACAGCCACGAGAGCCCCTCGCGCAGCCGGTCGCGCCAGTTCACCCAGTTGTGGCCGTCGCGCGCCTCGACGTAGCGCACTTCCATGCCGGTCGACTGCAGCACCGGCACCAGCGAACGGTTCTCGTAGATCAGCGACTCGTAGGTGCCGCAGCTCATGAAGACCTTCTCGCTCGGCCGGCCGGGCGCCTCGCGGAAGGCGTTCATGAACTTCACCACCGGGTCGAAGGTGGGGCCGCGGCGGTGGCGGCCGATGTCGGTGAAGGCGAAGGAGCCCGACTGCAGGAGCAGCCGGCCGAAAACGCCCGGACGGCGCCAGGCGGCCGCCAGCGACGCCACGCCGCCGAAGCTCGCCCCCATCAGGGCGCGCGCCGACGGCCGCGCGCGCAAGGGGTAGGCCTCCTCCATGTACGGCACCAGCTCCTCGGCGAGGAACGAGGAGTGCGCCGGGTGGTCCGGGTATTCGTCGAGGCGCTCGCCGGCGTCGGTGAGGGCGACCACCAGCGGCGGCACCTCGAGGCGGTGGATGAGGTTGTCGAGCACCGTCTTGAGGTCGGAAAAGCGCAGGTAGTCGCTGCCGTCGTGGACCACCAGGAGGGGATAGAGGCGGCGGGCGCGCAGGCGCGCCGGCTCGTAGACGCGGAAGCGCCGCGTCGCCTTGAAGGCGCGGCTCGACAGCTCGTGCTCCACCAGCCGGCCCGCCCGCGCCTCGGGATCGGGGAGGGTCCACGGCGGGCGCACGCGGCCGTCGGTGGAGCACACCGAATTGGCGCCGAAGGGGTCGTGGGCGAGGTGCGGATTGCGCGGATCGAGGATCCAGTCGTGCTCGCCGCCGCGGATCACGTCGAGCTTGTACTGCATGGTCGACTCGCGCGGCAGCTCGAGCACGAGGTACCAGAGGTCGGTGGCCTCGACGCGGTGGAAGGGCTGGGAGGTCTCGAGCCCGTAGATGAAGTGCCGGAGGTGGACGGCGTCGGCCTCGCCGCGGTAGAGGAAGGTCAGCGACGTGCCCTCGACGATCGGCGACGCGTGCTCGTCGAGGAAACGGTCGATCGCCTCGGACGCCGGCGGCGACGCCGCGAGCAAGCGGTGGATGGCGAGCTTCACGGCGCCTCCTCCACCGCGCCCGCGCCGGTAAGCCAGCGCGAGCCTTGCCGGCGATGCCAGCGCTCGCCGTCCCAGGTGAGGGCCGGCTCGCCGTCGTCGAAGGGCACGCAGAGCGCCGGCGCGAAGCGCCGCGCGAGGATCGCCGCCCGCGCCGCCTCGGCGAGGCGCAGCCGGCGGCGGGCGTGGGGGAGCACGACCACGCCGGGGGCGAGGCCGAGGCCGGCGTCGAGCACCTCGGGGTTGCCCATGCCCTGGGGCGGGCTGTCGTGGAAGAGCACGACGCGCTCGGAAAGCGCCATGGCGCCGGCCGACCAGGCGAAGACCGGCAGCTCGCCGAAAAGCTCGGCGAGGCCGAAGAGGCGCATCCGGTTCACCAACACCGCCACGTGGCCGCCGGCGACGGCCACCGCGGCGGCGCCCTCGAGGATCGCCGCCAGCTCGGAGCGATGCGCGGCCATCGCCGGACGCTCGGCCGGGGCATGGAGGCGCTCGAACTCCGCGTGGACCTCGCGGAGGCGCGCGAGGTGACGGCGGTCGAGCTCGCACAGGGCGTCGATCGCCGCCTGGCGCTCGGGCTCGAGCAGCTCCGCCTCGCCGTCGCGGCGCAGCAGCTCGCGCGCCGGCTCGAGGGCGAAGTCGAGGCGGTAGCGGTAGAGCCGCTGCATGGCGCGCAGCCGGTCCTGGCGCGCCCGGTGGGCGAGGAAGAGGTCGTGGTCGGCGGCGAAGACCTCGTCGAGACGGCGGTGGAGCCGCAGGTTGACGAGCGGACGCCCGAGGTGCTCGCCGAGCTCCGCCACCTCGTCCTCGCGCTCCTGCCAGCCGGCGGTCACCACCGCGATCGTGCCGTCGACGCCGCGGCGGTCGACCTCGCCGACCAGGGTGGGCCGCAGGCGCTGGGGGCCGAGGAGGGTCACGGTGCGCATCGCGCGCCATTATCGTCGGCGGCGGCGGCGTTGGGTAGACCGGATTGGCCTCCGGCGCCCCCCGGAAGGTATGATCCGGGGCCGCCATGGTTGCCGCGATGACTCGATCCGCAAGCGCCGACCTGTTCGTGGACCGCTCTCCTCTGGAGCTCGAGTTCGGCGCCGTGCTGCCCGAGATCGAGATCGAGTACGAGACCTGGGGACGGCTCTCGCCGGCCCGCGACAACGCCATCCTGGTATGCCCGGCCTTCTCCGCGCACTCCCACGCCAACTCGGGCCCGCGCGATCCGCGGCCGGGCTGGTGGGAGGGCATGATCGGCCCCGGCCGCGCCTTCGACGACGCCCGCTTCTTCATGATCTGCCCCTCGCTGCTCGGCGGCTCCTACGGCACCACCGGCCCGAAGTCGATCGACCCGGCCACCGGCGAGGCCTACCGCGGCGGCTTTCCGGTGATCGGCGTGCGCGACGTGGTGAACGTCCACGTGCGGCTGCTCGACCACCTCGGCATCGACCGCCTGTACGCCGCCGCCGGCGGCTCGCTCGGCGGCATGGAGACCCTCGAGCTGGCGATCCGCCATCCCCGCCGGGTGGAGCGCGTGATCTCGATCTCGGGGACCTTCGCCACCCGGCCTTACACGGCGGCGATCCGCCACATCAGCCGCCGCGCGATCATGCTCGACTCGGCCTTCGAGGACGGCTACTACGAGGGTGACGGCCCGGCGGACGGCCTGCGCCTGGCGCGCGAGATGGGCACGCTCTACTACCGCTCGCGCGAGGACTTCAACGAGCGCTTCCCCTGGCAGCCGATCCGGCCGCCGAGCCGCCGCGGCATCACCTTCGACGTGCAGTCCTACCTCGAGCACCAGGGATCGAAGATCATCGGCACCTTCGACGTCAACTCCTTCCTCACCCTGTCGCTGGCCATGGACCTGCACGACGTCTTCCGCGGCTTCGCGAGCCGCGAGGAGGCGCTGTCGCCGGTCGACGCGAAGCTGCTGATCGCCGGGGTGCGCGAGGACCGCCTGATCCCGATCGACGAGCAGGAAGAGATCCACGAGACGCTCGCCGCGCACGGCAAGGCGTGTACCTGGCGGCCGCTCTCGAGCCGCGTCGGCCACGACGCCTTCCTGGCCGAGATCGACGCCATGAACGAGCTGCTGGGAGACTTTTTCGAAGGAGGACGGAAATGATCGAGCTATTCAGCCAGCCCGAGACCTGGATCAGCCTGGCGACGCTGTCGGCGCTCGAGATCGTGCTCGGCATCGACAACATCGTCTTCATCACCATCGTGGCGGGCAAGCTCCCGCCCGATCGGCGGCCGGCGGGACGCCGGGTGGGCCTGGCGCTGGCGCTGATCACGCGGCTGGCCCTGCTCGCGTCGCTGACGTGGGTGATGGGCTTGACGGCGCCGCTCTTCTCGCTCTTCGACCATCCCTTCTCCGGCCGCGACCTGATCCTGATCGGGGGCGGCCTGTTCCTGATCGCCAAGGCCACGGTCGAGGTCTACGACAAGGTGGAGGCGGCGCACCCGGCGGCGGCGTCGGCGGCCCAGGGCGCGGCGACCTTCGGCTGGGTGATCTTCCAGATCATGCTGCTCGACATGGTGTTCTCGCTCGACTCGGTGATCACCGCCATCGGCATGGTCAAGGAGATCTCGATCATGGTGACGGCGGTGGTCCTCGCCATGATCGTGATGATCATTTTCGCCAACGCGGTCGGCAACTTCGTGGAGCGCCACCCGAGCATCAAGATCCTGGCCCTGGCGTTCCTGGTGATGATCGGGGCCCTGCTGGTCGCCGAGGGCACGGGCAGGCACCTCGAGAAGGGCTACGTCTACTTCGCGATGGCGTTCTCGCTGGGCATCGAGCTGCTCAACATGCGCTACCGGGCGCGCCAGGAACGCGCCGCCTGACGGCCGGCTCAAAAGAAGCGCAGGCGGCGCGGATCGCCGCCGCCGAGCGTCCATTTCGCCTCGGCGGCGAGGAAGAGGCCACCCGCGACGACGACGGTCATCTCCTCGCGCCCGGCCCGGGCCAGGGCCGACGAGAGTGCGTCCTCGATCGGCTCCGCGACCTCGAGCGGCAGCTCGGGCGCCCGCTCGCGGACGACGGCGGCGACCTCCGCGGCCGGCGCGCCGCGGTGATGGGCGCGGGTGGCGACCACCGCCGCGGCCAAGGGCAGGAGCCGGGTGAGGATGCCGGCAATGTCCTTGTCGCGGGAGATTCCCGTCACCAGGAGGATCCGTCGTCCCCGCAGGAGGGCGGCGAGCGACGCGGCGAGCGCGTCGACGGCGCCCGGCGTGTGGCCGGCGTCCACGAAGACGTCGGGATCGCCGCGGACCTTCTCGAGACGGCACGGCCAGCGGACGCCGGCGAGGCCGCGGCGCACCGCCGCCTCGAGGTCGGCGCCCGGACGATGACGCGCGAGCCAGCGCGTGGCGAGGACGACGGCGAGGCGGGCGTTGGCGACCTGGTG
>DASWIG010000153.1:0-9073 GCA_036397835.1 Thermoanaerobaculia bacterium | reverse complement strand
CCCTTCGAGGATCTTCGCGCCGTTGATCGACACCAGGCGCAGACGCGCCACGGCTTCGTCCTTCAACCGCTGCGTCTCCTCGACGCGGCGCTGCTGGAGCTCGAAGCTCTTGAGCGTCGCCTCGAAGCGCTCGAGCACCGGACGGATGTCGGCCGCGGTCTCCGCCGACCTGATGCCGACGCCGACCACGGCGCCCTCCGGCGACGCGAACTCGGGATCCTCCAGGACCTCGACGGCGACCCAGGCGTAACGCCGGAGCGTCTGCGAGTCGACCTTGGAGAGCCGCGGGTCGAGGCCGACGAGCTGGGCGCTCTTGCCCTTGCCCGCCGCGCTCTCGACCGTGGTGCGCACCGTCAACGTCTTGCGGTAGAGCTCCTGCTCTTCCGCGTCGCGGACCTCGCGGATCTGGTCGAGCTTGCGCACCTCGGCCAGGTGGGCCTTCTCCGCCGTCTCCGCCAGGGAGGCTTCCTGGCCGATCCATCCCGTGATGCCTTTCTGGACGTCGGCGATGCCGTTGATCTGCCCTCCTTCGAGGAACAGACCGAGCAGCGGATCGACGACGGTCCCCACACGCGCGGAGTGGGTCTCGCCCGACGAGATGACGTCGTGGGCGTATCTCAGCTCGGTGGTCACTGTCTTCAACATCTCAAGGCTCCTTTCTCGTGGCCCGGCCTCGGCCGGGCGGTTTCGTCGTCCGCCGGCCCCCCATGGGCCGGCGGCGTCTACGGGAGCCAGGATAGGAGCCGCTCCGGAGGGGCTGTAGTGCGAATCCGTAGGAAAGAAAGTTTCTGGCGGTGAAAACCACTGCAGGACGGCGTCACGGACGCTCCCGAGGAGCCCCGGGAGGCCACGATCGGCGTCCGCGAGCCGGATCGGCCGGAGAATCGCCAAGGGACGGCGTCCTTGGGCGAATGAGGCGAAAGACAAGCGTAAGGACGCCGTCCCTGCCCGATTTTCGCGTGAAAACTGCTCGGGGACGGCGTCCCTGAGGGCTTCTCCTGCCGCCGGAGCCGGGGGACGCCGTCCCCGAGCGATTTGCGTGCCCGAGGAGCTCGGGGAGGTCCTCGGAAGGCTCCCAGGGCTCGGCGCCGTGACGAGAACGCCGGGATCGGCCGTCCGACGGCCTCGCCCGTCGCCGGCACGGCGTCGCCTCGCTCGCGACCGGCGCGCGGCCCTCGTCGACGCTGTCGTCTGCCGTGTCGCGGAGAATCGGCAGGCGAGGACCCCAGCCGGGTGCCAGGAGGGTCCGTATTGGGATACCATCGAGCCATGAAACGCCCCCCCGGCGACACCGAGGCGCTCCAGCACCGGCTCCGGCCCATCTTTCGGGGATATCCGTCGATCGCCGCGGTCTACCTGTTCGGCTCGGTGGCGCGGGGGACGGCTTCCGAGGGCAGCGACGTCGATCTCGGGTTGCTCCTCGATCCCTCCGTTCTCGAGGGCGAGCTCCACCGTTTCCTCGGCGATCTCGCGGCGTCTCTGGAGGCGGCAACCGCACCGAGGCCGCTGGATCTCGTCGTCCTGAACGCGCAGGGGCCGGTCTTCTGCCACGAGGTGCTCCTGGATGGACGTCTGGTCTACGAGGGCGACCGTGAACGGCGCATCGATTTCGAGTCCGACACGATCGTTCGCGCCCTTGATTTCCGCCCGACGTTGGAGATCGCCACCAGAGGCTATCTCCCGGCCTTTCGCCGTTGGTTGAGGAGCTATCGTGAGCGAGAACGACGTCCAGCGGCGGCTTGAGATCCTGCGCGTCAATCTCGAGTATCTGGCGCGGATTCCCCAGGCGACCTTCGAGGAATTCTCGGCGGATTTCAGAAACCTCGACAGCGCCCTGCACCGTCTTCAGACCTCGATCCAGGCGCTGCTCGACATCGGCGCGGTCCTGGCCTCACGTCTTGGCCTTCCAGCGCCGCGCACCAGCATCGACATCCTGTCGAGCCTGGAGCAAGCCGGTCATCTTCCCGAGGGCTCCAGCCTCAAGTTCAGGCCGATCCTCGGATTCCGCAACCGGGTGGTCCATCTCTACGACCGGATCGACGAGAAGATCGTCTATCGCATCCTGACCGAGGAGCGGGGAGATCTCGCAGAGCTTCTCGACCTTCTCCTGGAAGCTCTCGAACGTATTCATTGAGACGCGCGGAGTTTGTGTAGATCCATGTCAGGCTTGCGATCAGCAGTAGCAGGAGGAGCGGTTTGCGCAGCCGCTTCGCCCACGGCGTCTTGGCCTTGTCCTTGTTCTTCTTCATCGCCAGTCAATCTTGATCTCGTCGCTAACGCGTTGCACTCGCCAGGATCTCGGCGAGCGCGCCGAGGCGTTCGCCCCAGTACGCCTTCATCCTCGCCACGTCGTCCCTGGCGGCGAGCTTCCGGTGCTGGACCGCGACCTGGCTCTTCGTCTCGCCCTTGGCGAGGAAGTAGAGCTCGACGCAGGTCCCGTCGTCCCAGGTGATCCGCATCGTCTTCTCGGGCGTCGCCTTGCGCACCGTCAGCTTCACGCCGGGCAGCCAGCGGCGGCGCGTGCGCTCGTCGCTGCAGGCGCGGTAGAGCGCGGCGATCGGGACCGGCAGCGTCTTGCTCTTGCTGGCCTCGTAGGCGCCGTCGCGCCGTTGGCCGATCTCGCGCAGGCCGCGGATGCGCTCGTAACCCACGGTCACCGTCTGCGACCACCAGCCCGAGATCTCAAAACGCTCGTGAACGAGCGCGGCGATCTCGCCGTGCGATAGCTCGGCGGCGCCAAGGACGTCCAGCTCGCGGGCCCACTCCTGCCAGGTGCGGCCCGTCTTGGCCTGGACGGTGTCGTCGCTCATGCCCGCGAGGGCGGCGAGATCAGGGGCCGGTTCCGGCCCCGGGCGCGAGCGCTTCGTCTTCTTCTCGAGGAGCCGGACGCGGGCGGTCGTGTACGACTCGCCGGTCTTCTGCATGTGGGAACGCGTGAGGCGTTTGAGGTCCTTGTTGGTCGGCATCGGCGATCTCCTTCGGTCGCGCCGCCGGCAACGCCCCCCAGCGGCGAAGCCCGCGGCGTCGCGAAGGCTTCGTGGATGCCGATCCGGGAGTATGCCCCCCTTTGCCTCGCGAGGACCCTCGCTGGGGGAGGGCCGAAGAGGTTGGGCGCGGATCACCGCCGGGGAGCAAGCATAGACCTCCGACCCCGGCTCGTCAAGCCCCCGCGTCCGGGCACGGCCAAGGGCATCCTCTTCGTGACCCTGGAGGACGAGAGCGAGCCGAGAGGGCAGGAATCGGCGGCCCGTGGTATCCTGGGTTCGCCAGCCGTCGAGGCGAAGACCCCGGACGAGGGACCGATTTCTCGCGCCCGGGCGTGGCCGCTCGCGAAGCTCTCGCCGACGCCGAGCCACGACTTCCGGTAGCAGCTAGACTTCGATCTCGATCTCGTCGCCGACGCGCCGCACGCGGTAGACGGGAACTCCCTCGCAGGCCGGCCCGCGGGTCGGCCGGCCCGTGTCGAGGTCGAAGCGCGCCCCGTGCCAGGGACAGATCACCTCGTTGCCCTCCACGCGGCCGAGCGCCAGCGGTCCGTTGACGTGCGGGCACCGGTGGCCGAGCGCCCGATATTCGCCGTCGCGGTGAAAGACCGCCACCTCGACCCCGTCGAGCTCGAAGACGCGAGCCCCGCCCTCGGGCACGTCGGCGGCGCGCAGGCGGTGCTTCACGTCTCCTCCCCGCCCGCCGGCGGCGCGACGCCCGGCCAGCCGCCGTAGCACACCTCCACGTCGAGGTCCTCCTTCCAGATCCGTTCCACCGACCTCATCACCTGCTTCTCGACGAGGCGCCGCAGCCACCGCCAGCCCGGGAGGTTCATGGAGTACGTCTCGTCGACCAGCGTGCCTCCGGGGTGCTCGCTGAGGACGGTGTGGACGCGGACGCCCTTGTAGCGGCCGGCGAGGAACCGGAACTCGAGCTCGTTCGGCGCCAGCCGGGTCTGCCGCACCAGGCTGCGCGGGCGCCGCCCGAGTCGCCGCGGCCAGACCTGCTCGTAGACCACGGAGCTGCCGTCGCGCTCGACGAGCCGGTACTCGCCGAGAGTCTCGGGATGCACGAAGCGGATGTGCTCGTAGTCGTAGTACTGGCCGAGCACGACCTCGAACGGGTAGGGGATCAGCTTCTGGTAGCGGACGTCCAGCATTCGCGTCTCCTCATTCTATACCGCGGAGTCGCCCGCCCACCCCGCTCCGAAAGAGGAGCGGGGCCGGTGTTGGCGCCGGGTCTTGGGAAGGCTCGGCGTGCTACGCTCGGCCGATGTCGAGGATCGGAATCGGAATGCTCTTCTTGGCTGCGGCGGGCGCCCGTCCGACGCCGAGGTCCGGGCCGCGGCCTACGACGGTCCAGAGCTCCTCGCGGCCGAGACGGAGCACGCCGGGAAGCGCGCGGAGCGGATCGCGGCCTACCGCGCCCGGCTCGTCGACGGCCCGGTGCTGGTCCTGCCGTTCCGGAACATGCGGATCTCCTTCGACCCGCTGGGGCTGGAGTCGCTGGACGAGATCGGCACGGTCTATCCGACGCTGCAAGTGACCGACGACTGGGGCATCCTCGAGGTGACGGCTGGGGGCGCGTTCGTCGACGCGGGGTGGACGCGGGCGCAGGTGCCGGCGCTCTTCGAGCGCGAGGGCGCGGAGCTGCGCGGGGAAGGCTGGAGCCTGCGGCTCGCGCCGGGCTGGAGCGTCGAGGCGGGGGAGCGGGAGGGGGACGTCCGGCTCGTCGCCCCCGGCGGCACAAGGCAAGCCCGCGATGGCCGAGGAAATTCAAGCGCGGCTGGTGCTCGGCTCTGGCGCGCACCTGGCCGGCGGGCACCTTGAACGCGATATCGTCCGGGAAGCGGGAAAAAATTCCCCCCCGGACGGCCCGCCTTTCCCACCGGCGGGCTCCAGCGCCGGGGAGGAGCCCACAAGACGTACGCCTTGACGCTCAACTGATCCAGTAGTCGCAGTCGAGAAGCTCCCGGATGCGCAGCTCAGGACGGCGGCGGGAATCCTCCGCGGCCGTGACCGGCTTCGGCTGCAACAGGTTCTCGATCTGGACGAGCCTTGAACGCAGCGACCTGACCTCGCGGTGCAGGTCTTCGAGGCGCTTTCCGCGTCTCCCGTCCACGGGCCCGAAGTGGAACGGCGGCCGCGCTCCTCCGCGGACGGTGGATGGACCTTCCAGCAGCCTCTGTAGAGCCTTCCTCAACATGGATTACCTCCGCTTCGTATCTACCGCTTGGCCCCGGCGCTATCGCCGGGCTTGTCGACGTTTCATTGTGGTCGCCTCGTGCCAGGCAGCCGTCTGCAAAGATCGGGCCGGAATCCGAGGCGAGGGAAATCGGCCTGCTGCGGCCTCGGGATGACGCTCCGGCTAGAAGGAATTGCACGACGCGTGTAATTCGTACAGTGCCCCCGGGCGGGCGGGCGGTCCGCGGTCAGGGGCAGCGCCGGTAGAGGTGGTTCACCGGCCCGTGGCCGCCGCCCAGCGGATAGGCGGCGGCGAGCGCGCCCTGCAGGTAGTCGATCGCGCCCTTGACCGCGGCGGTGAGCTCGTCGCCGCGGGCGAGGCGGCAGGCGATCGCCGACGACAGGGTGCAGCCGGTGCCGTGGGTCGACGTGGTGGCGACGCGCGGGTGCAGGAAAAGGTGGAAGATCCGGCCGTCGAAGAGCAGGTCCGCCACCTCGGCGCCCTCCCCGTGCCCTCCCTTGACGAGCACCGCCGGCCCCCGTGCCGACAGCCGCCGGGCGGCCTCGCGGCGCCCCTCCTCGTCGTCCACCGCGACGCCGGCGAGGCGGGCCGCTTCGGGCAGGTTGGGCGTCACCACCGTGGCGAGAGGCACCAGCTCCTCGGCGAGAACGGCCACGGCGTCGTCCGTCAGCAGCGGATCGCCGCTCTTGGCCACCATCACCGGGTCGAGCACCACGAGGCGCGGGCGGTGACGCTCGAGGCCGTCCGCCACCGTCCTCAGGATCGTCACGCTCGCGAGCATGCCGATCTTCACCGCGTCGACGCCGATGTCCTCGAAGACGGCGTCGATCTGGGCCGCGACCACCGCCGCCGGCACCTCGTGGACGGCGCGCACCTCGCGGGTGTTCTGGGCGGTGACGGCGGTGACCACCGACATGCCGTAGGCGCCGTGGGCGGCGAAGGTCTTGAGATCGGCCTGGATGCCGGCGCCGCCGCCGGAGTCGGAGCCGGCGATCGTCAGCAATCGCGGAGGGGTGGCGGTCACGGTCTCGTCCCGGCCGCGGCCACCGCCTCGGGCGCGCCACGCCGGCGATAGAGGGCCACGGCGATCACCGCCACGACGAGCGCCAGGCTGATCACCTGCGCCAGGGTGAGCGGACCGAAGAAGCGGTCGTCCTTGGCGCGCAGGAGCTCCACCGCGAAGCGTTCGAGCGAGAGCAGCGCCACGGCGAGCATGAAGGTGCCGCCCGGCCGCGGCCCGCGGCGGGCGAACCACAACAGCACGCCCCAGATGGCGAGCGCCGTCAGCGTCTCGTAGACCTGCGTGGGGTGGACGGCGACCCAATCGCCGGGCGCGGCTCCGGGGGGCGGCGCGATGCCGAACTTGTCCTCGAGGTGGCCGGCGGTGGTGGGCGGGATGCCGTTCTTGAAGACCATGCCCCAGGGCAGGTCCGTGGGCTTGCCGTAGTCGTCGCCCACCAGGAAGCAGCCGATGCGCCCGATGCCGTAGCCGAGCGCCAGCGCCGGCGCCGCGGCGTCGAAGACCCGGGCCGCCGGCAGCTTGCGGCGGCGGATGGTCCACAGGAGCACCAGGATGCCGGCGAGGAAGCAGCCGTACCACACGATGCCGGCGCGGTCGAAGAGCGCTCCCCAGTCGCGGTAGAGCAGGGCGTAGTAGATCTTGCCGCCGACGATGCCGCCGAGGCCGCAGCCCACCACGACGGCGCTGGCGTCGTCGTCGCTGCCGATCCTCATGCGGCGCATCTCGAGCGTCAATTGGGCGTAGGCGGCGAGCAGCGCCACGACCAGCATCACGCCGAAGGGGCTGATGGCGAAATCGCCGATGCGGAAGAGCTCCTGGATCATGCCGGGACCATATCACTCGAGGCGGCGAGGCTCGTCGCCGGCGGACTGTCGCTGGGCGGGATCCTCTAGCTAGGTCTGCAAGACCCCCGTCTTGAGCTCGGGGATCTCCGGGTTCAAGGCGGCGCAGGCCAGGGACCGCGAGATCACCCGCCGGGTGTCCACCGGGTCGACGAGGGCGTCGACCCAGAGGCGGGCGGCGGCGTAGCGCGGGTCCATGGTGTCGTCGTAGCGCTCCGCGACCTTGGCGAGGAGCTCGCGCTCCTCCTCCTCGGAGACTTTCTCGCCGCGGTTCTTGAGCTGGATCGCCAGCAGCGTCTTCGAGGCCTGCTCGCCGCCCATGACGGCGATCGACGCCGACGGCCAGGCGTAGAGGAAACGGGCGCCGTAGGCCTTGCCGCACATGCCGTAGTTGCCGGCGCCGTAGGAGTTGCCGGTGAACAGCGTGACCTTCGGCACCACCGAGTTCGCCACCGCGTTGACCAGCTTGGCGCCGTCCTTGATGATGCCGCCGTGCTCGGCGCGGCTGCCGACCATGAAGCCGGTGACGTCCTGGAGGAAGAGGAGGGGGATCCGCTTCTGGTTGCAGAGCTGGACGAAGCGCGCCGCCTTGTCGGCCGAGTCCGAGTAGATGACGCCGCCGATCTGGAGCTCCTTGTCCTTCGCCCCGGTGCCCGTCCGGCGCTCGACGATCGAGCGCTGGTTGGCCACCACCCCCACGGCCCAGCCGTCGATCCAGCCGGTGCCGCAGACGATCGTGCGGCCGTAGGTGGCCTTGTACTCGTCGAGCTCGCTGGCGTCGAGCAGCCGCGCCAGCACCTCGCGCACGTCGTAGGGGCGCGAGCGGTCCACCGGCAGCACGCCGTAGAGGTCGTCGGCCGGGAAGAGGGGCTCGCGGGGGTCGCTTCGCGCGAACGGCGCCCGGGCGCCGGCGGCGACCTGCGCGAGCTGGCTGCGGATCTTGGCGAGGCACGCGGCGTCGTCGGGATGGCGGTGGTCGACCACGCCGGAGACGTCGCACTGCACCACGGCGCCGCCCAGGGCCTCGTTGTCGACGTCCTCGCCGATGGCCGCCTTGACCAGGTGGGAGCCGGCGAGGAAGATCGAGCTGCCCTCCACGATGTGCGACTCGTCGCTCATGATCGGCAGGTAGGCGCCGCCGGCCACGCACGAGCCCATGATCGCGGCCGTCTGCAGGATGCCGGCGGCCGAGATGCGGGCGTTGTTGTAGAAGACGCGGCCGAAGTGCTCCTTGTCGGGGAAGATCTCGTCTTGCAGGGGAAGGAAGACGCCGGCGGAATCGACGAGGTAGACGACGGGCAGACGGTTCTCGAGCACGATCTCCTGGGCGCGCAGGATCTTCTTGCAGGTGATGGGGAACCAGGCCCCGGCCTTCACGGTGGCGTCGTTGGCGACGACCATCACGTCGCGGCCGTGGACCTTGCCGACGCCGGTGACCACGCCGCCGGCCGGCGCGCCGCCGTGCTCGGCGTACATGCCGTGCCCGGCCCACAGGCCGAGCTCGAGGAAGTCGCTGCCCGGGTCGCAGAGGGCTTTGACGCGTTCGCGGGCGAGCATCTTGCCCCGTTTCCTCTGCCGGTCCCGGGCGCTCTTGCCGCCGCCCTCGCGGATCTCGGCGGCGGCCGTCCTGAGCTCGTCGAGCCGGGCGCGCCAGCCCGCGGCGAAGCGGGCGAAGTGGCCGTCGCGTTTCAGGTCCGTTCCCAACGTCGTGGTCAAAGGCGTTCCTCCGGCGCGTATCGTATCGCCCGGAGGAGAGCTGTTAGCATTCCCCGTGATGAAAGTCTCCGTGGTCGCCTTCGCCACCGCCGGCGACGTCCTCGGCAGGGAGCCGGTCGAGGTCGACCTGCCCGATGGCAGCCGGCTGGCGGCGCTGCGCGCCGAGCTCACCGCGAGCTACCCCGCCCTCGGGGCGATGTGGCCGCGCCTGGCGGTCGCGGTGGGCGGCCAGCTCGCCGGCGAGGACCGCGAGCTCGCCGACGGCGTGGAGGTGGCGCTGTTGCCGCCAGTCTCGGGCGGCGCG
>DASWIG010000152.1:0-12311 GCA_036397835.1 Thermoanaerobaculia bacterium | reverse complement strand
GGCCGGGTTTTCAACCCCCGGACCTCTCGCGGGGCTCGAGCTCGAGCACGAAGAAGCGGCTACGCTGGAGGAAGGGGCGCAGCCTTCCCAGCCAGGACTCGACGCGACCCACCTCGCGGGCGGCGGCCGCCGGAAGACGCTCCATGCGTTCTTTGGGAAGGAGGAAGCCGAGGCCGTAGCGGCGGCGCAGGCGGAAGTGAGGCTGGAAATAGCGGTAGTAGGCCTCGTGGGCGGAGACCACGCGGTAGCTCAGCGGACGGCCGGCGATGCTCCGGCTGCGGTGCCGGCGGTGGTGCTCCCTCCAGGCCGCCTCGCGCCCCCGCTCGCGGGCGAAGCGGCGGCGCTCCCAGACGTCCCCCGGTGCGGCCATGTGGGCCAGCAGGCGTCCTCCGGGCAGGAGCAGACGTGCGGCGTCGGCGGCGAAACCGCCGAGGTCACGCACGGTGGCGAGCCCGGCGAAGGCCGAGATCACGCCGTGGAAGTAGTCCCCGGGCCAGCTCGCCAGGTCCGCCGCGTCGCCCACGCGGGCCCGCACCAGACCGTTCAGCCCCTCGCGGGCCGCCGCCGCCTCGAGCTCGGCCACCATCTGCGCCGAGAGATCGAGGCCGGTGACCCGCACGCCCCAGCTCGCCAGCCGCAGCACGTCGGCGCCGGTGCCGCAGCCCACGTCGAGCACCCGGTCGGGCGCCCGGAAGAGACGCCGGTAACGCCGCCAGAGCACCTCGCGCATCCACTGCTCGCGGCGCACGCAGTCGTCGTAGGTCGGCGCGAGGGCGTCGTAGGCGGCGGCCACCTCGGCGGCGTAGCGCAGGTCGGCCAGGCTACGCGGACGCTTGCGGGCGTCGCGGGCGCGGCGCGGCGATGACGGCATCGAGGTCGGGTCGGGTCGCTCTCTCTCTTGACTGGATGACGACCAAGCGCACTCGTATTCGAAGGCCGCATCGTACCACGGACCCGGGTGAGGGTTCTTGGTAGACTGCGCCGGTCATGGCGCTGCCCGAGCCGCGGATCGACCCCGAAGACGAGCTCGTCTGCCTCGGGCACGACGAGGACCTCGCGGCCCAGGGCGGGGCCCTGGCGCCGCCGATCGTCCAGACCTCGCTCTTCGCCCAGGCCAGCCTCGCCGACCTGATGACGGGGTTCGGCGCCGAGCACCGCCACCACGTCTACACCCGCGGCCAGAACCCCACGGTGGAGGCGGTCGAGCACAAGCTCGCCCGCCTCGAGGGCGGCGCGGCGTGCAAGTGCTTCGGCTCGGGCATGGCGGCGGTGAGCGCCGTGCTGATGGGGCTGCTGGCGTCCGGCGACCACGTGCTCTTCGTCAACAACACCTACGGCCCCACGATCCAGCTCGCGGCCCACCTGCGGCGCTTCGGCGTCGCCTTCGACGTCGTCCTCGACCTCGAGCCCGAGGCGGTGGCGGCGGCGATCCGGCCGGAGACCAAGATGCTGTGGGTGGAGAGCCCGGGGACGATGCTCTTCCGGGTGGCCGACCTGCGCGCCCTCGCCGGCCTGGCGCGCGAGCGTGGAATCACCAGCGTGATCGACAACTCGTGGGCGACGCCGCTCTACCAGAAGCCGCTCGCCCTGGGCCTCGACCTCGCCGTCCATTCCGCGACCAAGTACGTGGGCGGCCACAGCGACGTGGTGGCCGGCGCCGTCGTCGGCGGCGAGGAGCTGCTCGAGCGCATCTTCTACGGCGCTTTCCTCCTGAACGGCGGCATCCTCGGCCCCTTCGACGCCTGGCTCTTGAACCGCGGCCTGCGCACCCTGCCGGTGCGCATGCGCCAGCACCACCGCGACGCCCTGGAGGTGGCGCGCTTCCTCGACCAGCACGCGGGCGTGCGCCAGGTCTTCCACCCCGGCCTGCGGCCGGACGCCCTCGTGCGCGAGCAGCTCCGCGGCTTTTCGGGGCTCTTCAGCTTCGAGCTCGACACCGAGAGCTTCGAGGACGTCGAGCGCTTCGTCGACCGTCTCGAGCTGTTCCGGATCGGCGTGAGCTGGGGGGGCGTCGAAAGCCTGGTGATCACGCCCAACAACGGCCGCAACGCCGCGTCGCTGCGCGGGCGGCGCATCCCGCCGGGCACCGTGCGGCTGTCGATCGGCCTGGAAGGGGCGGGCGTGCTCATCGCCGACCTGGAGCGCGCCCTCGCGACGGCGCCTTGAAGCCGCGCGAGCTCTCGACGTTCGCGGCCTGGCTGCCGCTGGCGACCCTGGTCGCCTGCTTCGCCGTCGGCGTGACGATCCTGGGCCTCGGCGCCGAGCTCATCGTGCTGGCGATGCTCGCGGCGGCGGCGGTGGCGGGCGTGGTGGCGGTGCGGGTGGGACGCACCTGGGACGACGTCCAACGCTCCACCGGCGAGAAGTTCGCCTCGGTCCTGCCGGTGGTCCTGATCCTGCTCTCGATCGGGATGCTCATCGGCTCCTGGGTCCTCTCCGGCACCATCCCGCTCCTCGTCGTCCTCGGCGTGCGGCTCGTCGATCCGCAGTTCCTGGTGCTGACGGCGTTCCTGGTGACGGCGGTGATGTCGCTGGCGACCGGCACCTCGTGGGGCTCGGCGGGCACCCTGGGGGTGGCGCTCATGGGCACGGCGGCGGCTCTCGACGCACCGCTGGCGGCGACCGCGGGCGCCGTGGTCTCGGGCGCCTACTTCGGCGACAAGATGTCGCCGCTCTCCGACTCGACCAACGTCTGCGCCATCGGCGCCGGCGCCGACCTCTACGCCCACATCCGCCACATGCTCTACACGGCGGTGCCGTCGTTCGCGCTGGCGCTGGCGATCTACGCGGTGGCGGGCGGCCGCGCGACGCCGGGCGGAACGCTCTCGGACGGGACGCTGCCGGAAGGAGCGTTGCGGCTGCTGCGCGAGCTCGACGACGTCTACGCCCTGAACGCCCTGGCGCTGTTGCCGCTCGCGGTGGTGATCGGCGGCATCGTGCTCAGGCGTCCGCCGGCGCTGACGCTCGCCGCCTCCTCCGTCCTCGCCCTGGTCCTCGGCGTCGCGGTGCAGGGGTTCAGCGTCGCCGACGCCCTGGCCGCCGCGGTCCGCGGCTTCGACGTCGGCATGATCGCGACGCTGGGGCTCGATCCGGCGTCGACCAGCGAGCTCTTCGTCAAGCTCCTCGCCCGCGGCGGCCTCTACTCGATGACCGACACGCTGCTGGTGATCCTCGCCGCCTTCCTGCTCGCCGGCGCCCTCGACGTGTCGGGCGCCCTCGATCGGATCATCGCGGCGCTGCTCGCGGCCGTGCGCTCGACCTTCGGCCTGATCGCCGCCACCATGGGCTCGGGCGCTCTGCTGATCTCGCTCACCAGCCACGGCGGCGTCACCGCCCTGATCGTCGGTGAGCTGTTCCAGAAGGCGTACGCGGAGCGCCGGCTGGCGCCGGAGAACCTGTCGCGCTCGCTCGAGGACTCGGTGACGATCGTCGAGCCGCTCTTGCCGTGGACGGTCTCCGCCGTCTTCATGGCCACCACCCTCGGAGTGCCGACGGTGGAGTACCTGCCGTGGGCGGCGTTCTGCTTCGGAGGTCCGGTCTTCTCGCTGCTCTACGCCGCCACCTTCGACCGCACCGGCTTCGGCATCAAGAAGACGTGACGGCGGCTGCGTCTGCTAAGCTGCGCCTCTCATGGACAGCCTTCTCGACGAGGAGATCGAGCGCTACGTGGAGGCGCACACGACGCCCGAGGACGAGCTCTTCACCCGTCTGCGCGTTGAGACCGAGGCCGCCTTCGCGGAACCGCAGATGCAGGTGGGACCCGTGGAAGGCCGGCTGCTGCGCCTGCTGGTGATGATCTCGGGCGCCCGGCGGGTGCTGGAGATCGGCACCTTCAGCGGCTATTCGGCGCTGGCGCTGGCCTCCGGCCTGCCCGCGGACGGCGAGCTGCTGACCCTGGACGTCGACGCGGAGGCGACGGCGGTGGCGCGGCGCTACTTCGACGAGAGCCCGTGGGGACACAAGATCCGCCTGCGCCTCGGCCCTGCCCTGGCCACCCTGCGCGAGCTCGCCGCCGGCGGCGCGAGCTTCGACCTGGTCTTCATCGACGCCGACAAGGAGTCCTACGTCGACTATTGGGAGGCGGTGGTGCCGCTGGTGCCGCCGGGCGGCCTGATCCTCGCCGACAACGCGCTGTGGAGCGGCCGGGTGCTGGCGCCGCAGGAGGAGACCGACCGCGCGGTGGCCGCGTTCAACGCGCGGGTGCGCGGCGACGCGCGCGTCGAGCACGTGCTGCTGTCGATCCGCGACGGCGTGATGCTGGCGCGCAAGCGCTGAGGGCGGCCACCGGTAGAATCGGCTGAAACAGCCGGGAGGACGCCGATGAGCTCGGACGAGAAGAGTACGGCGATGCTCGAGGAGGCGTGGCGGCGCTTCGCCGTCTACGACTTCAACGCCAACCGGCTGCAGCGCGGCTTCCTGCGCATGCGCGGCTGGATCGCGACGCTCGGCGTGCTGGCGACGCTGGCGGCGGTGCTCTACGCCGTCGTCTCCCACGAGGAGCACCTGCGGCTCACGGACTGGCGGTTCTATCTCCGCCTGCTGGTGCTGGCGACGCCGATCACCGCGAGCGTGCTGGTGGCGATGACGGCCCGGATCGACCGCGGCGTCGCCTGGGTGATGGTGCGCGGCAGCGCCGAGGCGCTCAAGCGGGAGATCTACCGCTACCGCGCCCGCGTCGGCCCTTACGGCCCGGAGCGCGCCGACGCCGGCGAGCGCGAGCGCCGTCTCGCCGGCAAGATCGAGTCGATCACCCGCCGTCTGGCGAGCTCCGAGGCCCTGCGCGAGACTCTTCGGCCTTACCGCGGCACGCTGCCGCCGCCCGGCGCCGCCGCGGCCGGCGACGACGGCTTCAGCGAGCTGGCGGCGGAGCCGTACGTCGCGGTGCGGCTGCACGACCAGCTCGGCTACTACAACCGCAAGTCCCGCCGGCTCGAGCGTCATTACAAGGTGGTGCAGTGGACCGTGGTGAGCCTGGGTGGGGTGGGCACGTTCCTCGCCGCCGCCGGACTCGAGATCTGGGTGCCGGTGTCGATCAGCCTGGGGGCGGCGCTGGCCGGTTACCTCGAGCTGCGCAACGTCGAGACGACGCTCGCGAGCTACGTGAAGGGCGCCCTCGAGCTCGAGAACGTGCTCACCTGGTGGAAGTCGCTGGCGCCGGAGGAGCGGGCGGAGCAGGCGGCGCGCGACCAGCTCGTGGCCAAGACCGAGGCCGTGCTGCAGAGCGAGAACGTCGACTGGCAGCTCGAGATGCAAGAGGCCCTGGAGGAGCTCCGGTCGGAAGAGAGGGTGAGCAAGAAGCTCTTCCGGGCGGCGGTGGACGAATGAGGGCGCGTCAACCCCCTTTCGACGGCACCATCAGCACCGGGCAGGACGCGTGGTGGAGCACGCGCTCGGCGGTGCTCCCGAGCAGCAGTTGGCGCAGCGGCCCGTAGCCGCGGCTCGCCATCACGATGAGGTCGACCTGGTGCTCGTCGGCGAAGCGCACGATCTCTTGCGGCGCCACGCCGATGACCGCATGGGTCTTGACGTCGAGCGCGGCGAGGTGCTCGCTCACGTACTCCTCGAGCTTGGCCGCGGCCTGCTCGCGGTACTTGTCGAGCACCTGCTGGCGCTCGTCGGCCGAAATGGCGCCGACGACCGGCGGCAGACGGTCCTCGACCACGTAGAGCAGCGAGACCTCGCTGCCGAACTTGCGGGCGAGGAGCGCGGCGTGCGCGAGGCTCGGCATTGATTGCGCGGAGAAGTCGGTCGTCACGAGGATGCGGGCGAGGTCGGACATTTGTGCTCCTTGGTTTTGCCCAGCCGATCAACCCTGCTCCGGCTTGTCGTATTCATCCTTGGGCTCGGCCACGAGCCACGGATCGAGCGCGACGAAGCGATCTGGGCGTGTCTGCTCTTGCTCAGAGAACTGAAGGAACGGGCTGATCCAAGACCGGAGGACGACGCGGTGATTGGGAAGGGACCGCACAGCGGGTCGCTTGGAAGCCGTGATGAGGAGCTTCTTCACGTCGCCGCCCGAGCCGTACAGAAGAACAAGGCTCCGAAAGAGCCCTTCGCGAACGGCGACGGCTTGCCAGCGCTTCCGTTCCCCGTCGAACGTGGCGGAAGGCATGGCGTTCCAGGCCTCGCGGACGGCGGCGATCGCGTCCTGCCGATTCCCGAAGCGCTCGAGCATGCCCCGGACGATCGTGGCGCCGGCCTCGCGAGCGAGCCTCAGACCGCCAGCGAGATCTCCCTCGTCGGGCAAGGGCTCGGCATAAAGTACGCTTTCGACGTAGTTGATCACGTCTTCCCGCGCCAGGAGCTTCGAAAGATCCTCAGCTACCTCGCGTCGAAGCCCGTCGGAGTGGCGGGAATCAAGAAGGATGAGAGTCAACGTCAGAGCATCTTCTCGGGATCTCGCCAAAGTGAGCTGCTCGGCTATCTCACCGGGAGAGACGTCCTCGAAGGGGATGAAGTCCCGACCTTCGCCGATGAGAAACCGGATCTCCCCCGGTTCGCGGGGAATGATGCGATCAGGCTCGTCGACGTGAATCGAGGCCAACCGATTGCCGTCGACTACCAACGCGACTCCGTTGCGTCCTGAGATCATGGCGTTCACGATACCACCTCCAGTGGCACGGCAAAGCGCTTCAGATCCCTTCTAAGAGACCTCACGAGCAATCTTCGCCGCTTGCTGTTGTTCAGAATCACGCGTTTGAACGCTCGCACCGTCAACGGTCCACCGATGTGGACTTCCACGAATTCGTCGTCCTTGGAGGTCCTCCCCGGAGTCACCAGGAGCGCGCCGAAGTCCTGCGGTGAGGTCGTACCATTGATCCTGCCAGCCAACTTGGCGACGCAGAGCTTGGCGCGGTCCTCCCACGCAGCACGGTACCCGGCCGGGATCTTATCCACTTTGGCTACCTGGACGCGATGCCGGCGCATGAAAGTCAACGCGTTCTCCTCGAAGACCGAAGCGCGATGAGCGATCATGTCGTCGCGGAGGACCCAGGAGCACTCTCCATAGCTCTCGACGCCCGTGCCGTCGAGAGTGAGCGCGCCAAAGCGGATCTCCCGCGTGTATTCGCCGAAGAGGGCCGGCTCGCCGACCCTGCGCAATGGGTCCCACCCGCTGCCGTCCGGCACTTGGAGCTCTTGCTCCGTTTGCTGGTGGTACGTGGAGTACACTTGATGATCTCCTGACGCGAGCCTCATCGTCTCCCAGAGCGGGCGGGCGATCACCGCCTTGGAGGTGCCTGCATGGTCCTCGAAGCTCCTGACGATGTCCTCGCAGCCGCGATCCCTGGCGTCCTGAACGGCCTTCCGGTAGCGCCGATCGAGGGCCTTGCGCTCCTCGTCGAGCTCGGCCATGTCGACGTTGGGGAAGAGCCCCGGCCGAGCGCAATGAGGGCAGCGGTCTTTGGCGAGCGCGAAGTCATGGCCACAGTCAGCGCACTTTCGCAACACCTCGGTCTCCTCCAGATGAGTCTACTACGCACTCGACGAGGTCCGCTTCGGTCTTCACTGCGCCGTTGGCGTGGGCGCCCCCGGCGCGCCGGGGCCAGCCGTCGATCGGCTCGTCGCGCTGCGCAGGAGAGGGCGCATTCGCCTTGCGGGTGCACATGCCGAGTATAGCCCTCTTGACGGCTGGAGGCCGCGCCAGTGTGTTGCCCGTGTTATCTTCTGGGTATGGCAGAGTTCGAATCCTACATCCGTGGCTGGCACCAGCGCTGGCGCGAGCGGCGGCGAGTCGACGCGGTAGCCGCTCGCCGGGCGCGACGGATCGCCGAGCGCCTGGCTGAGCTGCTCCGGGACCATTACGGGGCGCGTCGAGTGGTCCTGGTCGGCTCTCTGGCGCGTGGGGATTTCAGCGTCGGCTCGGACATCGATTTCGCCGCCGAGGGAATCCCGGACGAAGCCTTCTTCCGCGCCGGTGCCGAGATCGAGGCGGCCGCCGAGGGACTCCATGTAGATCTGGTGCCCATCGAGTCCGCTGACCCCGCCTTCCTCGCCCACATGTCGGCCGAAGGGATCGTGCTCCATGACGCGAGCCGCTGAGCCCCGCGAGCGATTCGTCCGCTTGGCGGCCACCGTGCGGCAGCAGCGGCAACAAGTCGCGCGGACCGTCAACGAAGCGCTGGAGGCGTTGGTCAACTTCGCTGACCGGCAGCCGTCGCTCCTGGAGCTGCGGGGGATCGGCGCAATCCTCCACGACTTCTTCACCGGGATCGAGCACCTGTTCGAGAGAATCGCCCCGGAGCTCAACGGTGGTCTACCGGCCGGCCCGTCGTGGCACCGGCAGCTACTCGAAAACATGGCCCTGGACCTGCCGGACGTTCGGCCGCCTCTGCTGCGTATCGAGACGGTCCACGCCTTGGAAGAGTTCCTCCGTTTCCGGCACCTCTTCCGAAACCTCTATGGATTCGAGCTGGAGTGGCCCAAGATCCGGAGCCTGCTGGACCGGCTCCCCGAGACCTGGAGCGCAGTCGAGGCCGATCTCGACCGATTCGTAGCTTTCCTTGACGCAGCAAGTGAATAACAGTCGCGTCTTCCCGATTTCGCTCACGGCGACTTGACCGCGACCGGCGAGTAGCCCATGCCGTCGGGCTCGCGGCCGGCCTTGAGCAGACGCACGATCGCGCCCTTGTCGAGGTCCACCTCGGTGATGACGTCGGCGTTGGCGTGCGCGATCCAGGCGCGCTCGCCGTCGCCGTCGACGACGACGCCGATCGGCACCGAGCTGTCGCCGAAACGGTCGCCGAAGAGCCGGCCCTCGAAGCCCGCGGCCTTGAGGTCGAACTTCACCACTTTCTCCTCGGCGAGCTTCGCGGCGTCGTAGATCACCATGTCGCCCGCCCGCGCCCGGGTTACCAGCACCCGGCCGCCGGCGGCGGTGGCGCGGATCGGGAAGCCCGGCGACGCCAGCTCGGCGAGCGGCTTCAAGGTCTCGGGATCGAGCACCGTCACGGTGTCGGCGGCGCGGTTGGTCACCCACACCTGGCCGCCGCCGGCGGCCACCGCGATGCCCTCGGCACCGTCGCCGGTCACCACGTTGGCCAGCCTCGTGCCCGAGCTCAGGTCGATCACCGTGGCCGAGCCCGAGCCGATGTTGGCCACGTAGGCGCGGCGGCCGTCCGGCGCCAGGGCCACCATGTGCGAGACCTCCTGGGCCGTGTCGATCGCGTCGACGACCTCGCCGGCTTCGACGTCGACCACGAGCAGGGCCTTGCTGGCCTCGGCCGTCACCGCGGCGCGGCGGCCGTCGAGCCACTCGACGCCGTGGGGACGCCTGTGCTCGCCGAGGTCGATGGTCTTCAGGACCTCGGCGCCGCCGACGTCGATCAGCGTCAGCGTCGAGCCTTCCGCGTCGCGGGTGGCGTAGTTGGTCACCAGCGCCCGGGCGCCGTCGGGCGAGATGCCGACTTCGTGGGGTCCGGCGCCGGTGGGCAGCGTGGCGACCACCTCGCCCGAGCCGAGGTCGATCAGCGACGCCGTGGCCTCGGCCTTGTTGGCGACCACCAGGGTCGCCGCCGACGCCGGCGCCAGGGCGGCCGCCGTCAGGACGAGCAACAGACCTGTGGGGACGACGAGTCTCATCTTGGCTCCAGTCTGCTTCCGGTTGGGGGTCCGCCGCCAGTCTACGACGGAATCGTCCGCAGTATGTGAGTGCCCGGGACCAAGTCACTCCGGGGCGCTCTGCTCGACTCGTTTCTGCAAGCGCTCGATCACGTGCTCGGGCACCAGCCCCGTCAAGTCGCCGCCGAGCAGGTAGACCTCCTTGACCAGCCGGCTCGAGAGGTAGCTGTACTCTTCCTTGGGCGTCAGGAAGACGGTTTCGACGCGCGGGTCGAGGCGGCGGTTCATCTGCGCCATCTGGAACTCGGACTCGAAGTCCGAGACGGCGCGCAGGCCGCGCACGGTGGTGCGGGCGCCCACCTTGTCCATGAAGTGGACGAGCAGCCCCGAGAACGTGGCGACGCGGCAGCCCTCGTAGCCGGCGAGCACCTGGGAGATCATCTCTACGCGTTCCTCGGGCGTGAAGAGCGCCTTCTTCTCGGTGTTGTGGAGCACCGCGACGATGAGCTCGTCGAAGAGCGGACGGCAGCGCTCGATGATGTCCAGGTGCCCGTTGTGGAAGGGATCGAACGACCCGGGATAGACGGCGACTCGCTTCGTCATGGGCTCCTCCGAGCGCCGCCCGTCATCCCTCGGGGTGAGGGGGCCGCTCAGGGTGATTTCCGGCTCAGCAGGTCGAACGTTACCACGTTGTGGGCCGCGTCGGTGACGCGCAGGAGCAGCATGCGAGCGCCTTCGGGAACCTCGAGGACGACGGTCTCGTGACGGCCGTCGAGCAGGCCGTCGGCGGCGTGGGCGCTTTCCCAGGGCTGGGCGTTGACGCTGTAGACGGCGTCGCGCAAGGGGTTCAGGGCGTCGCGCAGCTCCGCCCGGGTCTCGCCGCCGACACGCTCCACGGCGACCAGCTCCGGCGGCGTGTGGTCGATCGTCACCGGCTCGCTCACCTTCTCCGCGCTCAGGCCGGCGCCGCTCGACTGCGCCGGCTCGTCGGAGGCGGTCAGGCGGAAGCGGTAGACGCCGTCGGGCAGCATGGTGGCGTCGAAGCTGTAGTGGGCCTCCTCGAGCTCGTCGACGATCGGCAACCAGTCGCCGCCGTCCCCGGCGTCGCGGCGGAAGTCGAGGACGTAGACGAGCTCATCCTCGTTGGCGTCGGTCACGGTCCAGCGCAGCGAGCGGTAGCCCTTCTTCCACAGGGTCTTGGCGCGGGTGCCGTCGCTCTCCTTCTCGGGGCGCAGCGAGGTGAAGATGCCCTCGCGGTTGGGGCTCCACGGCTCGAACGCCTGGTTCTGGGCGTTGAAGTTGGTGGGCACCAGGATCTCGCCGGGGGCCAGCACCTCGAGCTTGTCGATCTGCGGCTTGAGGTTGCGCTGGCGGTAGGAGAGCTCGCTCGTCATCACCCGCGGTCCCCCGGCGTCGCCGCGCAGGGTGGCGCGGTACTGCACGAAGCGGCCCTCGGCGAGCTCGCCCAGGGCGAGCTCGCGCGGCGATCCGGAGCCGTTGGGCGAGGCCCCGCGCCACGGCGTCCAGGTGGCGTCGGGGGCGGAGCTCATGCCGCTGCGGGCCTCGAGCGCGAGGCCCGCTCCCGGCGGCAGCTCGCCCTCCCACAGGAAGGAGCCGAACTGCGCCACCTGGCCGGCGTCGAGCACGGCGCTGGTGTACTTGCCCTCGGGCACCCGGCCGCCGGGCACCTGGTAGAGCGCGGCGCCGTTGGTGGTCACCGCGGCGGCACCGCCGGCGCCGGCCACGAGGGCGGTGATCTGGCGCTCCTCGAGGTCGCGCTCGAGCACCAGGCGCTCGCCGGCCCAGCGGTAGAGGCGGCCTTCCTCGCCGGTGCCGATCCACAACGCGCCGTCGTGCCAGAGCAGGGAGTGGACGGTCTCGTCCTGCAGGCTCGCGAGCTCGTCCACGCGGCCGTCGGGCCGGATCCGCAGCACCAGGCTGCGGGGGCCGGAGTAGCCGGAGCCCCGCGAGCCCATGGTCTCCTGGCCGGCGGCGGCGATGACGGTCACCTGGCCCTCGCCGCCGGCGGCGGCCTCGGCGCCCTGGATCGGCGCCTGGGTCGTCGACAGGTCGACGCGGCTGGCCTCCGAGGCCAGCGCCACGGCGTAAGCGGTGCCGTCGGCGGCGGCGGTGATGGCGAGCACCTCGGGCTGCACCGCGTCGTAGAGGGTGGCGACGGCCACCGTGCCTTTCTCGGGTCCGTCCACCAGCTCGAGCACCAGGCCCTGGCCGGCGGTGCCGAGGAGCACCCGGCCGTCGGCCAGGGCGGTCACGGCGCGTACGTGGCTGTCGGCGGACTCGTAGAGCACGTCGGCGGCGCCGTCGCCGCCCGGGTCGACGCGGTAGAGGCGTCCGGCAAGGCCGGTGGCCACCAGCAGGCGTCCTTCGGCGTCCTCGGCGAGGCCCCACACGTAGGCGTCGGCGGGATCGAAGACGACGTCGCCCCGGCCGTCCTGGAGGCGGTAGACCTTGCCGTGCGGCGAGGTGGCGGCGTAGACGGCGCCGTCGCGGCCGACGTGGACCGCGAAGACCTCGGGCTCGGCGGCGGTGAAGAGCTCGTCGACGCGCCCGCCGTGGTACACGAGCAGCACCTTGCCGGAGTTGCCGGTGCCGAGCACCCAGCCGTCGGGATGGGGCGCCGCCGCGAACACGAAGGGCTCCTGGAGGAGCGCCAGCCGCTCGACGCGCCGCGCCAGCTCCAGGGCGCCGAGCGGATCGACGCTCAGGGCGTCGAGCTTGCCGGCGAGCACGGC
>DASWIG010000151.1:0-11200 GCA_036397835.1 Thermoanaerobaculia bacterium | reverse complement strand
CGCGCGAGATCGACGAGGTCTTCCCGGTGTCGATCAGCGCTTTCCAGGACCCGGGGCTGGTGGAGGACCGTCCCGGTCAGGATCGACGACGCAGAGCGCCTCGTGCTCGGCGCGCATTTTTCTCCCCAGGGGCCGCGCGCTGCGCAGCGCCATTGCGAGCTTGTAGAGCTGGCCGACGTCCCGCAGACGCCGGTCGATGGCTTGCGGCGACATGTCGACAGAGGGCCTTGACGGTGTCTCACTCATCTTCCGTGAGTCCCAGTTTCTTCAAGTCCAGGAGATCCTGATCGCGTCCCGCGAGACGCTTCATCTTCGCCAAGCCCTGCGCCGAGACGACGGTGACCTCGCGTTCCTGCCACGCGAACGCCTCGCGCGTCTCCCAAACGTCCGCGATCCGGTCGTTGACGACGAGCAGGTCGACGGTGAGGGTGTCGCCGTCCCCGTCGATCTTCGAAATCCGGAAAGTCTCGCGTTCGTGGGGACCGCCGACGTCGAAAGGCACGCGGCCGGCGCGGAAGAGGAAGCCGCGGGCTTCGAGCGCGTCGGCGATGCGATCGACGTCCGGGCGGCGGACGAGAAGGTCGATGTCCTTGGTGAAGCGGGGATGCCCGTGAAGGGCCACAGCGATGCCGCCGCAGATCGCGTAGTCGATCCCGTGTTCGTCGAGCAGGTCGATGACGGCCACGAACTCCTCGTAGAGGTCCATTCAGGCTCTCCTCGGCCTCGGCCAGGCACGATTCTAGCCCGGCTCCGCCTCGCCGGCTCCACCGCGCGTCGGCCGCTGCCACTCCTAGCCGCCAAAGCCGGCTCGGGGCGATTTTTCGAGTCCTCTTGGCGGCCAAAGCTGGCTCCGGGCAAACTTCCGGGCTCCCTTGGCCGCCAATCCTGTCCCTGGAGACGAAATCGCCCGCGTTTGGCCGCCAAAGCTGGTTCAGGGGAATTTTTCTTGCCGTCTTGGCCTCCAAAAGGGAGTCGCGATTTCGTCAAACGAAACTTTGGCGGAGAAAAATGGATAGTCGACCTCGCGATGGACAGTTTTGGCCGCCAAAGCTCCGCGAAAAATTCCCCAGGGCCAGGATTCTCTGCCAATTTGGCGCCTCCCCCGGAGCTCTTTTCGCGGCCAATCCTTCTGGCGGGGACCTCATTTTCGCCTAAAAAGGCCATGAAACGGACAACTAGCCGACAGATGGACACCTGGTCGGATACCGCGGGTCCCGAAGGCGGACGGCGCCCGAAGGGGCGGTGCCGAGCCGGTCTGCCGTGGGCCCGACGCCGGGGAAGCGCGTCGCGATAGGATCCGGATCGGGGCGTGCGCGAGCGCTACGCGGCGCTCGACGTGGCGCACCTGCTGCCCTGCTACGACGTGCTGAGCGAGGGCCTCCGGCGCTGCGGCCGCGACGCCTGGGCCGCCGAGGAGCTCGCGCAGCTCGTCGACGCCGGGCGCTTCGACATCGACCCGCGGACGGTCTTCCGCGGGATCCGCAGGTCCCGCGGCCTCGACCGTCGCCAGCTCGCGGGTCGTCCGCGAGTAGCATCACCTCAAGCTGTGGAAGCGCTACGGAGTGGTATCCTCGGCCTGACCGGAGCCGTCGACCTTGCTCTACGGAGATGAAGTGAATGCTTGAGCGTCTCGTCGTGCGCAACTTCAAACGCTTCGAGGAGGTGGCGATCGACCTGGCGCAGGCCGTGGTCCTCGTCGGCCCCAACAACTCGGGAAAGACCTCGGCGCTGCAAGCCCTGGCGCTCTGGGAGCTGGGAGTCCGGCGGTGGAACGAGAAACGCGGTGGCAAGAAGACGCCGCCCGCCAAGCGCCCCGGGGTCACCATCAACCGTCGGGACTTGGTGTCGCTCCCCGTGCCGGAGACGAACCTCATATGGCGAAATCTTCACGTGCGTGAGGTCTTTCGCAGCAACGACAAGCAACGCACGGAAAACGTTCGCATCGACATCGAGGTCCATGGCGTCGGAGAGGGTCAGAGCTGGACCTGCGGCCTGGAATTCGATTATGCCAATCCGGAGTCGCTCTATTGCCGGCCCCTGGGTTGGGCAAGCGGCGAGATAGGTGAAGGGCCTCCGATTCCGGACCAGGCGCTCGGCGTCAAGATCGCATACCTACCACCGATGTCCGGACTTTCCGCGAACGAAGACCGCGTCGATCCCGGAGCGATACAGGTTCGCCTTGGGGAAGGGCGAACCGCCGAAGTGCTGCGCAATCTCTGCTATCGGATCCACTCCGAGCCGGATCTGAGGCCCGGTTGGGATGACCTCGAGAGGAGCCTGAGAGATCTCTTCGGCGTCATGGTCGAGCCGCCCGAGTACGTTCCCGAGAGGGGTGAGCTCACCATGACGTACAAGGACCTGAACAATATCCGCTTCGACATTTCCGCGGCCGGCCGTGGGCTCCAGCAGACACTCCTTCTCCTGGCTTTCCTGATCGGCAATCCGGGCTCGGTGCTCCTCCTCGACGAGCCCGACGCCCACCTCGAGATCCTGCGCCAACGCCAGATCTACAACGCCCTGACGGACGTTGCCGGAGCTCGCGGCTGTCAAGTCATCGCCGCCACCCACTCCGAGGTGCTGTTGAACGAAGCCGCCGACCGCGACGTGGTGGTGGCCTTCGTCGGGACGCCTCATCGGATCGACGACCGCGGATCCCAGGTCCTGAAAGCGCTCAAGTCCATCGGCTTCGAGCAGTATTACCTGGCGGAGCAAACAGGTTGGGTGATCTATCTCGAGGGCCCTACGGACCTCGCGGTCTTGCGGGCGTTTGCCCGCAAGCTGGATCATCCCGCGGCCGCGCTGCTCGAGCGTCCGTTCGTGCATTACATCGAGAACCGGCGGAAGATAGGTCGCGAGCACTTCTACGGTCTCAAGGAGGCTAAATCCGACCTCGTGGGCGTTCTTTTGACCGACAGGATCGATGACAAGATCGCTTCAAGAGACGATCTCGTGGAAGCTCAATGGGAACGACGGGAGATCGAGAGCTACCTGTGCTTCCCGGAAGTGCTGGACGCGTATGCCGAGTCCTTGGCAAGAGAGCGCAGCCCGGGACCGCTTTTCCTCGAGAGTGAGCGCGCAAAGCTCCGTGAGGCGATGAAGAGAGCCGTGGAGGCCAGGGTTCCGCCTGCGGCTCTCAAGAACAGAGAGGACCGCTGGTGGAGCTCCGTCAAGGCGACGGATGACTTTCTCGATCCTGTGTTCGAGGACTTCTTCGATGAGCTCGGGCTTGCGAACCTGATGCGCAAGACGGATTATCACCGCCTCGCGCCGTTGGTCCCCAAGGAGCTCCTCGAGCACGAGATCGTCGAGAAGCTCGACCTGATCGTCCAGGTCGCCGAACGAGCGCGTCCCGCGGACGTGGACGGCCATTTGGCCGGTCGGGGAGACGGGGCCTCGGCATGACTGCCCTTCTTCCTTCCCTGTCGTGTAACATACTGATTCTTATCAACCTAGCAGTTTCGAGCCTCTATAGACGGCGGCGTCCTCGCGTGCTTTGACGCGGAAGACCTTGCAAGGCGCCGTGACGCCGGCGCGACGCCTCGAAGAGGCCTTGAAACGGCCGCAGCAAGGCTCCGGCCCGGTTGTGAGCCACTTCGAAGGCGTCGGCGCTCAGTCGCGACCTCGCGATAGGATCCGGATCGGGGAGAACTCGATGGCCTCTTTGCCCGCAATCGATCCGGCCGCGGCCCGCCCGCCGGCGACGGCTCAACCCGTTTACGTCGACGCCCCAGACGCCCTTGCCGACGCCTGCGCGCGCTGGCGGGGCGCCGACGTCCTCGGCATCGACACCGAGTTCGTGCGCGAGCGCACCTTCTACCCCGGCCTGGGGCTGATCCAGGTCACCGACGGCGACGCGGTCGCCCTCGTCGATCCCGTCGCCCTGGGCGACCTTTGCCCGCTCGAGCGCGTCTTCGCCGACGAGGGGATCGTCAAGGTGCTGCACTCGTGCAGCGAGGACATGGAGGTCTTCTTCCACCGCTTCGGGGCGCTGCCGCGGCCGGTCTTCGACACCCAGGTCGCCGCCGCCTTCCTTGGCCTCGGCTATTCGCCCGGCTACAGCGCGCTCGTCGAGGCGCTCTTCGGCGTCGAGATCCCCAAGCACCTGACCCGCACGAACTGGCTGCGGCGTCCGCTGAGCGCCGACCAGAAGCGCTACGCGGCGCTCGACGTGGCCCACCTGCTGCCCTGCTACGACGTGCTGAGCGAGGGGCTGCGGCGCTGCGGCCGCGACGCTTGGGCCGCCGAGGAATTCGCCCAGCTCGTCGACGCCGGGCGCTTCGACGTCGACCCGCGCACGGTCTTCCGGGGGATCCGCAGGTCCCGCGGCCTCGATCGGCGCCAGCTCGCGGTGCTGCGGGAGCTGGCGGCGTGGCGCGAGGAAGAGGCGCGCCGACGCGACCTGCCGCGCAACTTCGTGCTGCGCGAGGCCGTGTTGCCGGACCTGGCGCGGCGTCCGCCGCGGACGCCCCAAGAGCTCGCGGCCGTCGACGGATTGCGCCCCGAGGACGTCCGGCGCTACGGGCGCGCCGTGCTCGACGCGATCGGCCGCGCCCTCGAGCTGCCCGAGGACGAGCTTCCGGAGCGGCTCCCGCGTCCGCTGGACCTGTCGCCCTACCAGAAGGAGGTGGACGCGATGCGGCGAGCGGTAGCGGCGACGGCGGAGGAGCTCGGACTGCCGCCCGAGCTCCTGGCGACGCGCCGGACGGTCGAGAAGACGGCCCGCCGCGTCCTCGCGGGCAAGGAGCGTCCGCTGCCCCGCGAGCTGCGGGGCTGGCGCCGCGCCGTCGTCGGCGAGCGGCTGCTCGAGCTCGCCGCGTCGCTCGGCGGGCTGTGACGCGGGCGGTGGTCTTGAGCCGGCGCTCGGATTCCGGTAACGTCCCTGCGATCCAACCACCTGCTGAAAGGGAGACCATCACCATGAAACGCATGCTCGTCTTCGCCCTCCTGCTCGCCGCCGCGGCGGTCGCCGGGGCCGAAGGTCCCCAGGTCGTCCTCGAGACCTCGAAAGGCACGATCGTCGCGGAGCTCTATCCCGACAAGGCGCCGCTCTCCGTCGAGAACTTCCTCGGCTACGTCGAGTCCGGCTTCTTCGACGGCACCGTCTTCCACCGCGTGATCGACGGCTTCATGATCCAGGGCGGCGGCTTCACCGCCGACCTCGAGCGCAAGCTCACCCGCGAGGCGATCCAGAACGAGTCGAAGAACGGCGTCTCCAACGCCCGCGGCACCCTCGCCATGGCGCGCACCAACGACCCCCACAGCGCCACCGCGCAGTTCTACGTCAACCTCGTCGACAACGACAACCTCGACTCCCGCGGCGGCGGTTGGGGCTACGCCGTGTTCGGCAAGGTCGTCGAGGGCATGGACGTGGTCGACGCCATCGCCAAGGTGCCCACGGGCCGCCAAATGGGAATGGGCGACGTCCCGACCGAGGCCGTAGTGATCACCAAGGCCACGGTGAAGAAGGCGGCGGACGCGGAATAGCGCGGCCGGCGCGCCGGCGCCGGAGGCGCGACCCATGGAGCACCAGACGACCATCGACCTGACCCACGACAGCATGGTGTTCTGCGCCGGCCACTTCACGATCTTCTCGGCGACCGAGCGCGAGCGCCTCCACGGCCACAACTTCTGGGTCGGCCTCGCGGTCACCGGCCGGGTCGACGACAACGGCCTGCTCTCGGACTACTCGGCCTTCCGCCGCACCATGATCGGCCTCTGCCGCGAGCTCCACGAGGTCTTCCTGCTTCCCGACCGCTCCCCCCACCTCGAGCTGCGCCGCGACGGCGGGCGCGTCGAAGCGATCTTCGACGGCAAGGCCATCCCTTTCCTGGAGGAGGACGTGCGGGTGCTGCCCGTCCGCAACGTCTCCCTCGAGGAGCTGTCCCGCTATCTCTGCGAGCGGTTCCTCGACGCCCAGGGCGTCCTGGACGACGACGCCGTCGTCGCCGTGGAGGTGCGGGTCTGCTCGAAGCCCAAACAGTGCGCCAGCTTCGCCTGGAAACGCAACCGAAGAGACGCCCATGACGGAGACGCCCATGACGGAGACGCTTATGACGGGGACGCGCAGGACGCAGACGCGCAGCACCGTACCCGGTGAGCTCAGGACGTCCACCCGCATCCTCATGGGACCCGGCCCCAGCGCCGTCCACCCGCGGGTGCTGCGGGCCCTGTCGACGCCGCTCGTCGGCCATCTCGACCCCGAGTTCGTGGCGGTGATGGACGACGTCCAGGCGATGCTGCGGACGCTGTTCCGCACCGACAACGAGCTGACCTTCGCGGTCTCGGCGCCGGGCAGCGCCGGCATGGAGACCTGCCTCGTGAACCTGCTCGAGCCGGGCGAGGAGGCGGTGATCTGCGTCCACGGCGTCTTCGGCGCACGCATGGCCGACGTCGCCGAGCGCTGCGGCGCGCGGGTGACGCGCGTGACCGCGCCGTGGGGCGAGCCGATCGACCCGGCCAGGGTCGAGGAGGCCCTCGCCGGCCGGCGGCCCAAGCTGCTGGCGGTCGTCCACGCCGAGACCTCGACGGGCGTCCTCCAGCCTTTGGAGGATCTCAGCCGTCTCGCCAGGAGCGCCGGCGCCCTCTTCGTCGTCGACGCGGTGACCTCGTTCGGCGGCACCGCGCTCGAGGTCGACGCCTGGGGCATCGACGCCGTCTACTCGGGCTCCCAGAAGTGCCTGAGCGCGCCGCCGGGACTCTCGCCGGTGTCCTTCAGCCCGCGGGCGGTGGCGGCGGTCGAAGCGCGGCGCACGAAGGTGCAAAGCTGGTTCCTCGACGTCACCCTGGTGCGCGGCTACTGGGGCGGCGCCCGCCGCGCCTACCACCACACGGCGCCGGTGTCGCAGTGCTTCGCCCTGCGCGAGGCGTTGCGGATCGTGCTCGAGGAGGGGCTCGAGGCGCGTTTCGCGCGTCACCTTCGCAACCACGAGCTGCTGCGCGACGGCCTCGAGGCGCTGGGCTTCGAGCTCGTCGTCGCGCCCGAGTATCGGCTGACGATGCTCAACGCCGTGCACCTGCCGCCGGGGCTCGACGACGCCGCCGGGCGGCGCCGGCTGCTCGAGGAGTACGACGTCGAGGTCGGCGCCGGTCTCGGAGACTTCGCGGGCAAGGTCTGGCGCGTCGGGTTGATGGGGGAGAGCTCGAACGTCAACTACGTCAACGTCCTGCTGGCGGCGTTGCGGGAGATCTTGGGGAACCGCGGGAAATGACCATGTCATACTAGGAGCACCGGAATCGACCAGGGAGGGGACATCCTGAGCGGACCGCCTTCGTCTGGAGAAATACGGTCGCGCTGCCATGCCGATCAAGCTTGAGGACGTCCAGCCCAACGCCGCCGTCCGCGGCATCCTTCCTGACTGCCTGGTCACCGTGGTCAGCGTGCAGTGGTTCGGCTCCGAGGCCCTCGAGCTGACCTACAAGACGCCGGCCGGCAAGGTGGCCAACGAGCTCCTCTACCGCCACGACGAGCCACGGCTCGAGATCGTGGAGCAGGGCCGGCCCTGGAGCTTCGACGGCGACGGCAGCCTCTTCCGCCTGGTCTCCGAAGCGCACCGCATCCGCCTAGCGCACCTCTTCGATCCGGTGCTCGCGGTCCATACCTCGCTCGTCGAGGCGCTGCCGCACCAGATCACCGCCGTCTACGAGGCCATGCTGCCCCGCCAGCCGCTGCGCTTCCTGCTCGCCGACGACCCCGGCGCCGGCAAGACGATCATGGCCGGCCTCCTGATCAAGGAGCTGGTCGCCCGCGGCGACCTCCGGCGCTGCCTCATCGTCTGTCCCGGCAGTCTCGCCGAGCAGTGGCAGGACGAGCTCTACCGCCGCTTCCAGCTTCCTTTCGAAATCCTCACCAACGACAAGCTCGAGGCCGCCCGCACCGGCAACTGGTTCCTCGAGAACGACCTGATCATCGCCCGCCTCGACAAGCTCTCGCGCAACGAGGACGTCCAGGCCAAGCTCGCGGCGCCCGACTGCCGCTTCGACCTCGTGGTCTGCGACGAGGCCCACAAGCTCTCGGCCACCTTCTTCGGCGGCGAGGTCAAGTACACGAAGCGCTATCGGCTGGGCCAGCTCCTCTCGACCCTGACGCGCCATTTCCTGCTGATGACGGCGACGCCGCACAACGGCAAGGAGGAGGACTTCCAGCTCTTCATGGCGCTGCTCGACGGGGACCGCTTCGAGGGCCGCTTCCGCGACGGCGTCCACGAGGCCGACGTCTCCGACCTCATGCGCCGCATGGTCAAGGAGCGCCTCTACAAGTTCGACTGCACCCGGCTCTTCCCGCCCCGCATCGCCTACACCGTGCCCTACCGCCTCTCAGAAGGCGAGGCGCGCCTCTACAAGGAAGTCACCGAGTACGTGCGCGAGGAATTCAACCGCGCCGAGGCCCTGCGCAACGACAAGCGCGCCGGCACCGTGGGCTTCGCCCTCACCCTGCTGCAACGGCGCCTCGCTTCCTCGCCCGAGGCCATCTACCAGTCGTTGCGCCGCCGCCGCGAACGGCTCGAAAAGCGGCTTCGCGAGCTGGAGCTGGTGCAAAGGGGGGCCGTGGTCGCCGCGATCGAGGCGCAAGTCCCCGCCCTCGACTCCGAGGACTTGGATGACCTCGAGGAAGCCCCCGGCGACGAGCTCGAAGCCGCCGAAGAAGAGATCCTCGACCAGGCCACGGCGGCGCGCACCATCGACGAGCTCCGCGCCGAGATCGGCACTCTCCGCAACCTCGAAGCTCTGGCGCTCCAGGTGCGCCGCGGCGGCGAGGACCGCAAGTGGCACGAGCTCGCCAGCCTGCTCGGCGAGATCTTCACGCCCGCGGCCTTTGCCGGCGCCGTCGCCGAGCCCCAGGCGCCGTGGGGCGAGGAAGAGCTCGCGCCGCCCACGCCCTCCCCAGGGCAGAAGCTCGTCGTCTTCACCGAGCACCGCGACACCCTGAGCTACCTGGAGGAGCGCATCGTCACCCTTCTCGGACGCCCCGAAGCCGTAGTCGTCATCCACGGCAGCCTCGGCCGCGAGGCGCGGCTCGAGGCCCAGGAAGCCTTCAGGCACGACCCGCGGGTGCAGGTGCTCCTCGCCACCGACGCCGCCGGCGAAGGCATCAACCTCCAGCGCGCCCACCTGATGGTCAACTACGACCTGCCGTGGAATCCGAACCGCATCGAGCAGCGCTTCGGCCGCATCCACCGCATCGGCCAGACCGAGGTCTGCCACCTCTGGAACCTGGTCGCCGACGAGACCCGCGAAGGCGACGTCTACCGCACCCTCCTCGACAAGCTGGAGCAGGCGCGCAAGACCCTCGGCGGCCAGGTCTTCGACGTCCTCGGCAAGCTCCAGTTCGAGGGCCGCCCCCTGCGCGACCTGCTCATCGAGGCGGTCCGTTACGGCGAGCGCCCCGAGGTGCGCGCCCGCCTGACCCAGGTCGTCGCCGACGCCATCGACCCGGCCCAGCTCGCGGATCTGCTCGAAGAGCGCGCCCTGGTCCACGACGCCATGGACGCCAGCCGCGTCCGCCACGTGCTCGAGGACATGGAGCGCGCCGACGCGCGGCGCCTGCAGCCCCACTACGTCGAGTCGTTCTTCCTCGAAGCCTTCAAGCGCCTGGGCGGCACCGTGCGCGAGCGCGAGCCCCGCCGCTACGAGGTCACCCACGTGCCCGCGCCGGTGCGCCAACGCGACCGCCGGATCGGCATCGGCGACCCGGTCTTGCGCCGCTACGAGCGGATCGCCTTCGAGAAGTCGCTGCTCGCGCCCCACGGCGTGCCGGTCGCCGCCTTCGTCTGCCCCGGCCATCCCTTGCTCGACGCCACCCTCGACCTCACCCTCGAGCGCCACCGCGACCTCCTGCGCCGCGGCACCGTGCTCGTCGACGAGCGCGACCCGGGCGAAGCGACGCGCGTGCTCTTCTACCTCGAGCACGCCGTGCAGGACGCCGGCCTCACGCGCACCGGCGACCGGCGCGCCGTCTCGCGCCGCATGCTCTACGTCGAGCTCGACGAGGCCGGGAACGTCCGCCACCTGCACTACGCCCCCTACCTCGACTACCGTCCGCTCGGCGAGGACGAGCCATCCCTCGCGGCGGTCCTCGAACGGCCCGAGTGTACCTGGATCAACCGCGACCTGGAGCAGAAGGCGCTGAGCCACGCCATCAGCCGCCTGGTGCCCGAGCACCTCGAAGAGGTGCGCGGCCGGCGTCTCGAGTGGATCCGCAAGACCCGCGCCGCCGTGAAGGAGCGCCTGACCAAGGAAATCACCTACTGGGACCACCGCTCCGAGCTCCTGAAGCTCCAGGAGGAGGCGGGACGCCCCAACGCCCGCCTCAACTCGCAGGAAGCGCGGCGGCGGGCCGACGAGCTGCAAGCGCGCCTGCACAAGCGCCTCGAAGAGCTCGACCTCGAAGGCCAGATCTCCGCGCTGCCGCCGGTGGCGTTGGGCGGGCTCGTGGTGGTGCCGATGGGGCTCCTGGCCAGGATGACCGGCCGCCGGATCACCCTGGTGCCCGCGGTGGATACCCAGGCGGTCGCCGCCCGCGCTCGCGCTATCGTCATGGAGGTCGAACGCCGTCTCGGCTTCGAGCCCGTGGACCGCGAGACCGAAAAGCTCGGCTACGACGTCGAGAGCCGCGTGCCGGGGACAGGACGCCTGCGCTTCCTCGAAGTCAAGGGACGGACCACGGGCGCCGAGACCATCACCGTCACCAAGAACGAGATCCTCTACTCGCTCAACAAGCCGGACGACTTCATCCTCGCCATCGTCGAATTCCTGGACGACGTCGCTCACCGCGTCCACTACGTGCGCAGACCCTTCCACCGCGAGCCGGACTTCGGCGTGACGAGCGTCAACTACGACTTCGCCAAGCTCATCGCCCGGGCGGAGGAGCCGTCATGACCACGCCCGAGCAGTTCCAGGTGTTCCTGGCCGGCGCCGAAGGCCGCCGCCTCGAATTCAAATCGGCTTCCGGAGGCTTTCATTTCGAGGAGCTCGTCAAGTACTGCGTGGCGCTGGGAAACGAGGGCGGCGGAACGATCCTGCTCGGCGTGACCGACAGGAGACCGCGCCGGGTCCTCGGTACGCCGGCCTTCGCAGAACCCGGTCGAACCGAGGCGGGCTTGTTTCAGAACCTTCGCCAGCACATTCCTGTGGAGGAATATCTCCACGAGGGCAAGAGAGTCCTCATCGTCCACGTCCCTTCCCGCTTGCCCGGCACGGCCTG
>DASWIG010000150.1:0-4616 GCA_036397835.1 Thermoanaerobaculia bacterium | reverse complement strand
ACGATCTCGGGATAGACGATGACGTCGGCGCCCTGGGCGGCGGCCTCGTCGATGGCGGCGAGCGCCCGCGTCAGGTTGGCGTCGTGGTCTGCGCTTGAGCTGAGTTGGGCGAGAGCGAGCTTCATATGAGAGCTCCTTCGGCTCCATCCTACGCCAAGGCCCCCTGCGGGTTATACTGGTGGTAGTACGAGGAGTAGGATCATGACCGTCAAGACCGCCATCTCCCTTTGCCGTCCGCTCCTGGACCAGATCGACGCTGCGGCGGAAGACCTCGGTATGTCGCGCAGCGGCTTCCTGGCGCTGGCCGCCGAGAAGCTCGTGCGGAGCCTCGAGAACCGCAAGCTCCTCGCTCAGATCAACGAGGCCTATGCCGACGGTCCGGACGCCGAGGAGCGCGAGACACAGCACCGCATGTGGGAGCTGCAGCGGCGCCAGCTTCGCGAGGAAGAGTGGTGATTCGCCAGGGCGACGTCTTCTGGCTCGACCTGGACACGCCCCGAGGCTCGGAGCCCGGCTTTCGTCGACCCTGCGTCGTGGTCCAGAACAACCTGCTCAACCGGAGCCGTATCCACACGGTGGTGGTCTGTGTCTTGACCTCGAATCTGAAACGCGCGTCGGCGCCTGGCAACGTGTTGCTCGAAGCTGGGGAAGGGAGCTTGCCCAAGCGCAGCGTGGTGAACGTGTCCCAGATCTTCACGATCGATCGCGAGTACTTCGAGGAACCGATCGGCTCGCTGTCGCGCGAGCGGCTCGAGGCGGTGCTCGCGGGGGTTCGTTTCGTGATCGAGCCTCGAGACCTCGGTCCGGCAGTTTGAGATCATCTGCCGAGATCGAGCCGCCCGATGTCCTCTCGGCGCTCATTCATGGGACAGGGCGTACAGCCCGATACGGAAGCGCTCCCGAAAGCCGAGCTTCTGGTAGACGGAAAGGCCCATCTCGGAGGAGTGCAGGACGCCGTGACGATAACCGGCGGCCCGCGCCTGCCGCAGGGCGGCGACGGTGACCGCGGTGCCGAAGCCCCGCCGCCTCGCGTCGGGATCGGTCTCGACGTTGAAGACTCCCGCCACGCCCGCGAAGAGGTAGAGCGTCGAGCAGGCGACCGGCGAGCGTTCCCACCAGCCGACGAAGTGCCGCAGGGCCGCCCCGGGTCCCAGCTCGCCCGTCGCGTGCAGGCGGTACATCATCTCGGCGGCGGCGGGCGAGAAGCCGGCGCTGCGGACCGCCGGCCGCAGCCAGTCCCGGAACATCGGACCGGTGGTCACCTCGCGGATGGTCAAGCCGGCCGCTTCGCGGCCCGTCGGGGAATCGTCGGCGAAGAGCTCGTCGAGATCGCGGTCCATGGCCACCAGGTCCCCCTCCGCGGCCAGCCCGCACGACTCGAGCCGCGCCGCCATGTCGAGAGGACGCACGCAAGGCGACACGGCCCAGACCATGGAGATCTTCCGCGCTCGAAAGGGCCCGACGATCTCCGCGATCCGGGCGTCTGCCTCCTCGCTCGGGAGGACGGCCCGCGCCACGCCGTTGAGGAACGCGCAATCGACGCCGGTCTCCCAGCGGGCCATGTCCGGCCCTTCGTAGACCTTCATCTCCGGCCGATCGCGGAACTGCGGGAAGTAGGTGACGAACTGCGTCTCGATCGCGGCGTCGAGCTCCTGGTCCGATAGCTGGGGCACTGGTCCGGCGGCGGCTGAGAGGTCCGTCGACATGCTGCGACTCTAGCAAGACCGCGGCGCGACGGTCACCAGCGTATACGCGGGGATCCACCGCGTCTGTCCGATGTCCGCCCCTTCGTCCCAGCGGGACGGCCCAGCCGAGCGCAGGCGTCCCGCTTCCCTACCCGACTGCTGAGAAACGGAACTCACAATCCCAGACAGTAGCGGACCGTATTCTCGATCTTGGCGAGGGTCTCCTCATCAACCTTGCCGGCGGATGTCGCCGGGAAGCGTCCAGGATCCAGAGAGCGGATCTGGAAGCACAGGAAGACCGTTTCCTGGGGAAGTCCGGACTCCGTGGATGAGACGCGGACGTTCGTCAGATGATCACGGGAGAGATTCTCGCCCTTGGTGCCAACGACGACCGTCACCACAAGAGGGAGCCTGTTGATGGCGTCGATAGAGAGGACCAGAACAGGACGCCTGCCGGATTGTTCCCGTCCATGAGTGGGATTGAGATCGACGAAGTAGATGTCACCACGCCGAATGGCCACTACAATCTCCCGAGCCCGTCCATTTCCGTCGATCGGAACTCGTCGTCGATGGCTCGAAGCTCGCTCCGGATCTCCGGGTCCTCCGCCATAGCCGCAAGCTGTCGGTCCACGCCGGGGTCCGGTCCGGCCTTGAGCCGTAGCTGATGAGCCAACCACTCAAGGAGCCATAGCTGCTCCTCGTCGGGGAGCGCCGTAATCTCCGTTTCAAGCCGTGCCAGTCGAGGTACGTTCATAGGCAGAGTCTAGCACACCGAGGCGAGAGGAGCGAGCTCCCGCCGAGGACGCTCCAACGGCTCTGCTCCGCGCGCAAGGCCAAGTGAGGCTCCGGCCAATCGTCGAGATCCGCCACCCACCTAGACTACTGACGTCTTCGGACGCGCCGGTGCTTCAAGGCTGCGCGGCGCTGTCTGCGGCGGCAGGTCGCGCTCGGCCGAAGCGGAGAGTCGGAAGGGGCCAGCTTCGGCCCACCGACCGCCAAGCGGCCCGACGAGGAGCTGGGTTGTCATTGAGACGGCGAAGTGGTCCGGGGGCCACGCGATCGAGCAGGGAGTCTCCGCGAGGACCGACAGGCAGAAGCTCCGCTCGCGGACCTCGCCTGGAGCCAGACGGTCGAGCTCGAGCCGCTCTACGTCCTCCCAGGTCAGATTCTCGATCATGTCGCCGGGCTTTGGAACCTCGACGCCGAGCGCCTCCGACGGCAACGCAGTATCGCAGGCGGCTGGCGGTTCCGGACCCGGTACTCTCCCTCGACGGTCTCGGACGCCGCGACGAGCGTTCCGCCTGACCAGCCGCGGCGCGGATCCCCGTCGGTCGGCCAAAGGAAGGGACTCTGGGTCGTCGACCCGTCCGGGGCCGTGATCGCGACCCCGCAGCCCTCGACGTCCTCCGGCGCCAGATCTTGCTCGGAGCGGACGCCGCTCCAGAAGAAGATGTCCTCCCCCAGCGCCCAGACCCGGCGGTCGATCCGCAGGGTGGGGATCGGCTCGGCGGCAGCCAGCCCGGCCCAGAGGAGGAGCACCGTCCCTCCGATCGCTCGCTTCTCTCCTTCTGGTATCAGCATGGTTTACTCCGCCAATACAACTGTAGGTTGGCGCGTTTCGAGGGACTCTTCCATTGCTTCTGCGAGCAGAACCGATCTCAGTCCGTCCTGGGGCCCTACATCCGTGGGCCGTCGCGGCCATTGGCTTCTCGACAAATAGGTGCTTCCCTGCCTTGGCTGCCTCCGGCACGATCTCAGAATTCGCAGCCGGCGAAGCCGCAATGAGGATCGCCTGAATGTCTTCGCGGTCGAGAAGCCTATGGTAGTCCGTGTAGCGGTCGTCAAGCGGAACACGGTAGCGATCTCCGAGCCGATGGAGATTGCCTTCGCTGCGGTTACAGAGGGCCTTAAGGTCAAGTTCGGGAACCTCGGAGACGATCGCGGGAAGATGTCGGAATTCGGTAATGTTCCCACAGCCGACCACCGCCAACCCAACGCGCTCACCGTCCTTCGTGTCACGATAGTAGTCCCTGCGTGTCGTCATATGCTCTCCTTTGAGGCACTCGCCGCACGAGCCGCCCGACACCAATGCCTTCAATCAATGCCGGCCTGGCAGGTGCCCCACCTGTGGAACCGGTAGGTTTATGCGCCCGCGAGCCGGATGTTAGCAAAGTGACCATGGTGCCATTAAGCCCGTCCTCATCTCTAGGCCCCTCTGGAGGCCCACATGTTTAGCCAGCCGATAGGCAAGGGCCGTGATCGTCAGCAAGCGGCTGTTGTTGACCACCCGCTGGAGGTTGCGAGACCGCGCCGACTCGTCCCAACCGATCCAGCGATCCCGCGCCGACATCCGCCAAGCAGGACTCGAGAACCGCAGACAACCCACAACCCGTCGCTGAGGCTGTGAGACGAACACCAGGTAGCAGAGCTGGGCACCATAAGCCACCGTGTAACCTCGGTAGTGGTAGCGCCCCACCAACTCGCGGAACAGCTCGCGGTCCCGCCCCTCGCCAACCTCTTGAACAACCACCGGACCGAACTCCTCCACCGATCCCTCCACGAGGGCACCCGCCTCGCCTTCGCGCGTCTTGGGGACCCGGATCGACGAGCCCGGCGGCCGCCGCCGGCGCTTCGCCGGCAACACAGATACCCACACGCGGCCAACTGCTCCAGATACTGCCGACACTCGAGCCCCTTCAGCGAGCCGTTGCGACGCCGCCAGCCGAGAAGCTCGCACACCGTCTTGGCCAGCTCGGCGCGGCTCAGACCCCCGCACGAGGCGACCACCTTGCGGATCAGCTCCAGCTCTCGCGCGGCAAACTCGCGCCCCGCGAAGCTCCTGGGTACGTCTTCGAGCGGCATGGCTTTCTTCCTCGCCTCGCCCACCATAGCGAAGACGGCGCAAGAAGTCCAGCCCTTTTTTGCCGACTA
>DASWIG010000149.1:0-7854 GCA_036397835.1 Thermoanaerobaculia bacterium | reverse complement strand
CAGGACGACCAGCACCGTCCCGGCGAGCGGCAGGACGAGGGCGAGCCCGACGGCGGTCTCGGGGATCACGCCGCGAGTCTAACCCAACGTCTCGGAAACTGCACAACTATCTGAAAATAGACGTCTTACGTGTAGGTCAGGCTGCGCCTGACGATTCTGCCACGGATCGCGTGAATCGGCAGGCTCTCGGTGGCGGCCTTGGCGAGCAACTGGCCGTAGGCTTCGCGGGCGGCGCCGGGAACCGCTGCCGGGTCCTGGCCGGCGAGCGTGGTGAGCGCCGAGTCGGGCTTGTCGGCCTGGATCTGGGCCGTCCAACGATCGGTTCCTGACCGAAACACCCTCGTGTTTACGCACGCTTGGCGTCGAAACACCCTCGTGTTCATACTCTGCCGTGTTTATACTCTGGACGTGTACCTGCCCCGCCGCATCGACCGCGTCCTGCTGGATTGGAGCCGCGAGACCGACCGCAAGCCCCTGGTGCTGCGCGGCGCGCGGCAGACCGGCAAGTCGTCGGCCGTGCGACGCTTCGCCGCGGGCTTCGAGCTCTTCCTCGAGCTCAACCTCGAGCGCCACGAGGACTTGGCCCTCGTCCGTTCGTGCCGCTCGGCCGACGAGCTGCTGACCGCGCTCGCCGCTCGGCACAACGTCGACCGTTTCCCGGAGCGGACCCTGCTCTTCCTCGACGAGATCCAGGAGAGCCCGGAGGCCGTCGGCTGGCTGCGCTTCTTCCGGGAGGATCACCCGCAGCTCCACGTGGTGGCCGCGGGGTCGCTCATGGAGGTCCGCCTCGAAGAGCGCGGCTTCTCGTTTCCGGTCGGGCGCGTGACCTTCCGGGTGCTCCAGCCGTTCACGTTCTTCGAGTTCCTCGAAGGCACGGGCGGCGAGGTGCTGGCCGACAAGCTGCGCGAGGCGGCGGCCGAGGGCGAGGCCGCGCCGGAGCCGCTTCACCGCCAGGCCATGGAGCGCCTGCGCGACTACCTCCTCGTCGGGGGCATGCCGGAAGCGGTCGCGCAATGGACGGAAGGGGGGAGCTCGGCGGCGGTCCGGCGCGTCCACTCCGACCTGATCCAGGCCTTCGCGGAGGACATCCAGAAGTACCGGGACGCGCGCGACCTGACCTACCTGGAGGCCGCCTTCGAGAACCTGCGGCATCACTACGGCCTGCGGTTCAAGTACGAGAACTTCGCTCCCGGATACCGCGGCCAGCTCATGAAGTCGGCGCTGGGGAAGCTGGAGGGCGCCCTTCTCGTCACCCGGGTGTGGCCCACGAGCTCGCTCGCGCTGCCGCTCAGGATCCGTCCGCGGTCAGCGCCGAAGCTCCTGCCCCTCGACGTGGGGCTGGCCCTCCACGCCATGGGGACCGGGCTCGAGGCGCTGCGGTCCTCGCCCGTCGACCACGTTCTCGACGGCCGCGCCGCGGAGATGTTCGTCGGCCAGGAGCTCTCGGCGGTCGCGACCGGCTATCCGGCCCGGCTCCACTTCTGGGTGAGCGAGTCGGCGCGCAGCAACGCGGAGACTGATTACCTCTTGGAGGGACCGGGCTGTCCGTTGCCGGTGGAGGTGAAGTCGGGGGCTTCCGGGTCCCTCAAGTCGTTGCACCAGTTCCTGTGGCGATCGGGCCTCGAGCTCGGAGTCCGGCTTCATCCTCACGGCTTCGCCGACGAGCGGCTCGAGGTGAAGATGCCGGATCGAGATCTTCGTTATCGGTTGGTGTCACTGCCGATCTACCTGGCCGAGCTGCTGCCGGAGCTACACCTGATTCACGGTCCACCCGTATGATCTGGGAAGCCTTGAACTTAGCTCGCTGCGCTCGCGAACGGTGATATGCTTGCTCTGCCCAACAAGCGGAGCTCCGTGTAGGGCAGGCTCCGCCTGCCGATTCACGCGATCCGTGGCAGAATCGTCAGGCGCAGCCTGACCTACACGTAAGACGTCTATTTTCAGATAGTTGTGCAGTTTCCGAGACGTTCGCCTCCGCACCAGGTGTGGAGCCTTTGTCCGGCTTGGACGTCGTTTCCACACCAGGTGTCGGCCAGCGCGAATCGGCAGGCGCAGCCTGCCCTACCCCCGGCCCGCGGCCTGCGCGGCGAGGAGGTGAAATCCCCGCTCGGAGGCCTCGCGCTCGACCGCCGCGAGGCGCCGCTCGCCGGCCGCGGGCGCGGACGGAAGCTCGAGGCGGCCGAGCAGCAGGTCGGTCTCGAGCCGCAGGTCCACGAAGCCGAGGGCGAGCGCCGTCTGACGCACCTCCTCGAGGGCGCGGCGCGCGGCGGCGTCCTCGCCCGCGGCGGCGGCGATCTCGGCGGCGGCGAGGCGCACGCGCAGCCGGACCTCGCGGTTCTCGCTTTCGGCCACCAGGGCGGTGGCGTCGTCGATCGTGGACCGGGCTGCCGCCGCACGTCCGAGCCGGAGCTCGCCGCGTGCCGCCAGGGTCAGGGCGGCGGCCTCGTCGTCGCGCGCCGCCTGGGCGCGGAGCTCGGCGGCGGCCTCGCGGGCGAGGCTCACGGCGTCTTCGAGGCGGCCGTCGGCGAGCGCCAGCGCGGCGAGCGAGAGCTGGGAGAAGGCGACGTTGGTGGTCTCGCCGACCTCGCGGCGGATCGCCAGGGTCTCCTCGTATTTCTGGCGCGCCGCCGCCAGGTCGCCGGCGGCGAGGTCGACGTCGCCGATGCCGAGCAGGGAATAGGCGCGCCCGCGGGGGCTCCCGGTGTGCTCGTTCTCCGCCAGGGCCTCGGTGAAGTGGCGCCGCGCCTCCTCCACCTGCCCCTGGCGCAGCAGCACCTCCCCCAGCAGGTTGAGGTTGATGGCGATCGAGCGCCGGTTGCCCACCTCGCGGGAGAGCGCCAGGGCCTCGGTGAACGACGCCGCGGCGGCGTCGAGGTCGCCCATCAACCGCTCGACCACGCCGCGGGTGGTCAGCGCCACCTGCCGGCTGCGGCGCTCGCCGGTCTGGGCGTGGGCCTCGAGCTCCATCTCGTGGATCGCCAGGGCCTCGCTCAGCCGTCCCTGCTGGCGCAGCATGATCGCCAGGGTGCTCAGCGCGAGCTGGACCGAGCCCTGGTCGCCGATCTCGCGGGCCACGGCGAGGGCCCGGTCGATCAGCTCCCGCGCCTCCTCGAAGCGGCCCTGGTGGCGGTCGATCATGGCGCGGGCGATGAGCGTGCGGGCCTCGGCGCCGCGGTTGTTGGCCGCCGCGTAGATGGCGCCGGCTTCCTCCAGGGCCGCTTCCGCCCGGTCGTGGTCGCCGAGGTCGCGCCAGGCTCCGGCCTCGATCTCGCGGGCGCGGGCCACGAGCTGCAGGGCGCCGCGGTCCTCGGCCTTGCGCGCCGCCGCCGCCGCCATCGCCCGCTGGCGGTCGTACCGCGCCAGGGCGCGGGCGGCCTCGGCCTCCACCAGGTCGAGGCGCGGGTCGCCGCCGGCCGCCGGCAGCTCCCGCAGCCGCGCCACCGTGGCGAGGGCCGCCTCGGCGTCGGCGACGCCGAGCTGGGCCTCCGCCAGTTGCAGGCCGTATTCCAGGTTGTCGGGGAAGAAGTCCCACAGCAGCGCGTAGTTGGCCACCGCCTGGACGCGGTCGCCCGCGGTCTCGTGGTAGCGAGCCTCGACCCACAGGCGGTCGCGGCGGCTCAGCGAGCCGGCGAGGTCGAAGGCTCGCCGCGCCTCCTCCTCCGCCCGCGCGCGGTAGCCCAGGGTGGACCAGGCCGACGCCAGGGCCGAGCGGATGAGCGCGTTGTCGGGATCGCTCGCGGCCGCCGCCTCGAGCTGCTCGAGGGCCGCCCGCGCGTGGTAGAGCCGCAGCTTCTCGAGGCCTTGCGCGTAGAGACGCGCCGGCTCCGGCCCGGCGGGGTGCGAGGCCCGCACCGCCTGGGCCTCGGTCTCCGAGAGCACCGCGACGCCGAGGGCGCCGCGCAGGGCCTGGCCCGCGTCCTCCACCAGGTCGAGCACCGCAGCCTCGGTGCCGCGCTCGCTCAGTCGCGCCACGGTCTCGCCGCTCGCGGTGCGCCGCACCCGCAGGTCGAGCCGGATCTGCTTGCCGCCGCCGTCGCCGGCGACCAGGTAGGAGCCGACCACGGCGAGGTCGGCGCCGAGGAACGCGCCGAGCCGCGCCAGCACCTCGTTGCCGGGGGCGCCGGCGGCGGCGAGGCCGAGGTCGAGCTTCGCCCGGGCGACGTTCTCGCCCGGCACCACGCGGATCGCGTCGCCGGCGGCCACCTCGCTCGCCAGCATCTCGGAGAGGGCGGTCGAGAACCAGGCGTCGTCCTCGCGGCCGGACAGGTTCTGGAAGCCCAGCATCGCGATCGAGGGGCGCGCGGCCGGCGGGGCGGCGGCCGGCGCGACGTCCGGAGGCGGGGCGCCCCGGGGGGCCGGGGCGGAAAGTCGTAGCCAGACGCCGAGCGCCGCCAGGGCAAGGACGGCGACGGCCGACGCCGCCAACCATCCCCGGCGCACGGCCCGCGACGCCGGCCGCCGCGGCAGGACCGGGGCGTCCTCGCGCGACGAGCTCTCCGGCAGCTCGGTAAGCGGCGCGCCGGGCTCGAGGGCGCCCGCCACCTCGCCGGCCGAGACGAAGCGCTGGTGCGGCTGGCGCTTGAGGCAGCGCAGGATCGCCCGTTCCCAGCGCTCGTCGAGGTGGGGCGCCAGCTCGCGCGGCGGCACCGGGTCCTCCTTGAGCCGCATGACCGCGGTGGCCAGCGACGACTCGCCGTGGAAGGGGTAGCGCCCGGTCGTCATCTCGTAGAGCACCACGCCGAAGGCGTAGACGTCGGAGGCGGTGGTGACGGCGCCCCCCTCGACCTGCTCGGGGGCCATGTAGGCCGGCGTGCCCACGAGGGCGTCCTGAGCGGTCACCCGGGGGCTCGAATCGTCCTCGGCGGCGGCGCGGGCGAGGCCGAAGTCGGTGATCACGGCGCGCACCCCCCCGCCCTCGCCGTACGCCGGCACCAGCATCACGTTGCCGCACTTGAAGTCGCGGTGGATCACTCCGGCCCGGTGCGCCGCCGCGAGCCCGTCGGCCATCTGGCGCACCAGCGGCAGCGCTTCGCGGGGCCGCAGGGGACCGCCGCGCCGGATGCGCTCGAGCAACGTCTCGCCCTCGAGCAACTCCATGGTGAGGAAGAGCACGTCGTCGCCGTGGGCGCCGAACTCGTAGATCCGGCAGACGTTGGGGTGGGTGACCTGGCGGGCGAGGTTGATCTCGCGTTTGAAGCGCTCGACGGCTCGCGCCTTGAACGGATCGCGGCGCAACGCCTTCAAGGCCAGTCGCTGCCCCAGCTCCTGGTCCTCGGCCTCGTAGACCTCGGCGGCGCCGCCGCGGGCGATGAAACGCAGCACGCGGTAGCGGCCGCCCACCAGGTCGCCGGCCTCGAACAAAGGCGCCGGCTCCGACCACGAGTCGGATCTCGTCACCGTCGAATCGCCGTCGTCCACCGTGGCCAGCCTCCGCTCGGTCTCCCCGCCGCATGCCCAGCGTACAGCGGCGCGGCGCGTCTGTCGAGACGGCGGCAACGAGCCTCAGTCCCCCCTCTCCTCCTGGGAGAGGGGGTCGGGAGGCGAGGTTTCTCCTCGCTTTCTCCCCGTCGCCCTCCTGCCGAGCCGATGCGCGGAATCGCGGAAGTACCGGAGGAGGCGCCGGGCCCACACGAACTCCAGGGCGAGAATGGCCAGCCCGGCCGGAATCACGAGCACCGCCGGTCCCGGCAGCACGATCATGAGGGCCCCTACGAGCAGCACCGTGCCCCCCACCACGAGCACGACGATGCGCCGCGCCCACTTGACGATCGGCGGATCGTCGTGAGAGCGGCGATAGGTCGCTCGCAGGTAGCGGCGAACACGGTGGAGAACCTTGGCCTCGGACACGTCGTAATCCGGCTCCCGAGCGTCGGCGCTCTGGACTAGAATAGCGAAAGTTTCCGTCGCCCGGCGCAGGTCTGCCGCTGAGCAGCATTCTCCCATGGACGGCGATCCGGATCTCACCGTGACCGAAGCGCTCGTCGCGAGGCTCGAGGCCGAGCCCGGGGCGTTCGGCAGGCCGCGTGACCTGGCGCGGCCTGCCGGCTGGACGCTGGGCGAGCTCGAGCTGCGGATGCAGAGGCATTACCACGCGTCGGCCTCCGAGATGCTCGCGCGCGCCCGGGTGGCGCGGGCCCGCCGCGAGCTGATCGCCACCGGCAAGAGCTTCGACGAGATCGGCGCCGACGCCGGCTACGCCGCGCCGGCGGCTTTTCAGCACGATTTCCGCCGCCGCACCGGCATGGGCGCCGAGAGCTATCGGCGGCTGTCCGGGGCGGCGCGGTTCACCGTCGAGCTGCCGCGGTGGTATCCGCAGGGGCGCGTGCTCGCCTACCTGGGACGCGATCCCGAAAGCCCGCTCCAGCGCGTCGACGGCTGCGTCCTCCGCTTCGCGATCGCCATGGACGGCGCCACCGCCGCGGCGACGGTGGAAATCCGGCCGCGGCGCGCCGTGTGCGAGATCGCCCCCGCCGCGGGCGTGCCGGAGGCCGGCTGGGCGCCGCTCGTCCACGAACGGCTGCTGCGCCTCCTCGGCCTGGGCGTCGACCCGCGGCCGTTCGAGCGCCGGATGCGCCGCTCGGCCGAGCTGCGGCGCCTCATCGACGGCCAGCGCGGGCTGACGATTCCCCAGACCCACGACCTGGTTGACGGGCTGATCTGGGTGGTCGTCGGCCAGCAGGTGAGCCTGGCGGTGGCCTTCCTGCTGCGCCGCCGGCTCGCCGAGCGCTTCGGCTCTCCGCTGGGCGGCGGGCTGGCGCTGCTGCCGCCGCCGGCGACGCTGGCGGCCGCCCGTTACGACGAGCTGACGGCGATCGGTTTCTCGCGCCGCAAGGCGGAGTACCTCGTGGACCTGGCGCGCGACGCGGTGGCCGGCGATCTCGACCTGGCCGCCCTCGAGCGCGGCAGCGCCACGGCCGTGGAGCGGCGGCTCTCTGCGGTGCGCGGCCTGGGGCCCTGGTCGGTCCAGTACCTGATGATGCGTGCCCTCGGCTTCGCCGACTGCGTGCCGGTGGGCGACGTGGCGCTCGCCGCGGCCCTCGCCCGCTTCTTCGACCTCGCCGAGCGGCCCGCGAAGGCGCGCGTCCACGAGCTCATGGAGCCCTTCGCGCCCCACCGCAGCCTCGCCACCTTCCACCTCTGGAACCGTCTGGGCGAAGCGAAAGCGTGAGGAGCGCGCCAGAACGCGTCAGCGGTAGTGTAGGGGCGCAAGGCCTTGCGCCCTCCGGACGGCCCCTTCGGGGACGGGCGCACGGCGTGCGCCCCTACACCGCGAGCCTGTAACCCAGAGCCGAGCCAGGCCGTTAGGAAAGATGTGGAGCAGGGAGACTTCCAGGAGCTGGTCCGGCTCCACCGCGACCGCGTCTTCAGCGTCGCGTTCTACTCTCTGAAGAACCGCGAGGACGCCGAGGACGTGACCCAGGAAGTGTTGATCAGGATGTGGAACCACTGGCGACGGCTCGAGGGCGAGCATCTTCAGGCGTGGCTGCTGCGGGTGACGCGCAACGCCTGCGTCGACGCGGTGCGGCGGCGCCAGACGCGCCGCCGCCACGAGGCCGACGGCGACGACGCGGCGATCGAGGCGGCCCCCGGCGGCGGCTCCGATCCGGAGCGCGACGCCGAGTCGGCCGACTTCCGCCGCTGCCTGACGACGGCGCTCGCCGGCCTGCCGGAGCCCTACCGCTCGATCGTGATCCTGCGCGAGATCCAGGACCTGGCCTACGACGAGATCGCCGCCGCCGTCAACAAACCCCTCAACACGGTCAAGGTCTACCTGCACCGCGGACGCAAGATGCTCCGCGATAGACTGCGCGAGGAGCCGGCCTATGCCCAAGCGTCGTGAACGAGAACCGAGCG
>DASWIG010000148.1:0-2457 GCA_036397835.1 Thermoanaerobaculia bacterium | reverse complement strand
CCCGAGCGAGGGGCTTCGGCCGTGGCCGGGCGGGCTTCCATCTTGGGTGCGGAGGTGTCCACGTCCGCCACTCCCTTACTCTGGCCAGCTCTTCTCTTGGACGAGGTGGCGCCGAAGCGTCTCGAGCTGCGAGGGGCTCATGCGCTCGACTCGCGCGCGGCGTTCGGCATTCCAGCCAAGCCCCAAGACGGCGCACAGGTCCTCGACGCCGCGCCGGAGACCGTGCGCCTCAGCCTGCTCGGCGCGTACCTCAGCCTGGCGCCGCGCCATGGACTCCCTCTCGCGCGCCGCCATCTCCTCGCCGAGGCGACGTTCTGCCTCCATCCGACCCGCCTCTTCCTCGTCTGAGCTCAGAAGACGCTTGCCGGTCCTGGCGTCGACCACCACCAGCTCCTCGGTCGCGGCGTCGATCTGGAAGTACAGGTCGAGCTTCTCCGAGTACACCCGCCCCTCGGCGTCGGGAGGGACCTCGACGTAGCCGCCTTTCTCCAGCCGACGCCCGACCAAGTCCCGGACCTTGCGCTCCTCCGTCGGGTAGACCGTGAAGTACTCCTCCACCCCTTCCTTGGCGTAGCGCACGACGTTCCTTTTCAGGTCCTTGTCCTCGATCTCCTGCTCCGACGTCGACACCGCCTCGAACGCGAAGGTCAGCCGTCCGCCCACGGCCGCGAGGCCTACGGCACCGGTGATCTTCGAGGTGTCGACGTCGCCCTCGATGACCGCCACGTCGGGCGCGCAGTTCTTCCCGTCGTGCCGGAGCACGAGCACCACGTCCGAGGTCACGCGGGTGCCCGGACGTTTCTCCAGGTGGCGGCGCATGGCGTCCGCCTGCGGATGGAGGAAGGAGAAGTGGGGCAAGCCCTGGGACACGTGGTCGCCCTCCTGGGGGTAGACGAGATCTTCAGCAGTCAGCGGGATCTGCTCCAGAACCTCACGCCCGTCGGGGCCGGTGACGTAGCGCCAGCGATAACCGAGACGGAAGGGATTCTCGGCGCCGGAGGCCGAGCGTTGCCGGACCTGACCCGTCCGAGGGGCGCCGGCCGTGGCCGGGCGGGCTTCCATCTTGGGTGCGGAGGTGTCCACGAATCGAGTATAGCGTCTCCCCGGCTGCGGCGCGGAAGCCGGTCCCCGAATGGACGCGGCTCTCGGCAGGGGTGGCCATGGGCTCGTAGCCGGGCACAGCCTGTCTGCCGCTGGGCGCTACGCTAGCGACAACGCTCGACGCAGCAACTCGTCGAGCTCCTTCTGCAGTCCTGGGCCGAGCCGCCCCATCCGGCGCATGACGACCGCACGCTCTACCGTCGCCAGCGCGTCAGCACGACATCGCCGCGTGAGAGCCCCTTGCGGCTCAAAGCGGCTCGCCATCCTCGAGAGTGTAGACGTCCTCTTCGTCGTTGCGCCAGAAGTCGAAAGCCCCGCCCTGCTCGGCAAGCTTCATCAGGCTCGTAGTCGAGACGTCGCCGGCGTCGATCCGGACCTCGACTTCGTCGCTGCGCCGTGCCAGGACGAGAAGTCGCTCCCAATCGCTTTGGGGAAGCACGACGTTCGGGCCGAGGAGCTGAGCGTGGATTCTCGTCATGTCTCGCCTCTTTCTGATGCCAATCGACTCTAGCAGCTTTCCCCGATCCTGAGACTTCGGAGCCGTCGCGTCCTCAGCCGAGGAGCCAGCGCGCCAAGGCGAGGCCGAAGCGGCCGTAGAGCGCGACGATCTCGTGACGGAAGAAGAGCGTGACGAGCGCCCCCAGCGCCAGGAACACCCCGAAGGGCAGACGCGACTGCATGCGCAGACGTCCCGCGGCCATCATCGACAGACCCACCAGCGAGCCGGCCAGCGACGCCACGAAGAGCGTCGACACGGTGCCCTTCCAGCCGAGGAAGGCGCCCACCATCGCCAACATCTTGACGTCGCCCAGGCCCATGCCGTGGACGCGCTTCAAGGCGTACCACCCCCAGGCCACCGCCAGCAGCACGCCGGCGCCGAGGGCGGCGCCGAGCCAGGCGTCGCGGTCGCTCGTCCAGCCCAGGCGGGGCAGCACCAGCAGCCCCACGGCCACCCCGGGCAGCGTGATGACGTCGGGCAGGAGGTAGTGCTCGAAGTCGATCAGGGCGAGCGCGATCATCGCCGCGCAAAAGACCCAGGCGATCACGGTGCCGGTGAGCGAGGGGCGGAATTCGCGGAAGCTCGCCACGAAGCACGCGGCCGTCGCCGCCTCGACCAGGGGGTAACGCCAGGAGATCGCCACCCGGCAGGAGCGGCAGCGCCCGCCGAGCAGCAGGAAGCTGAGCACCGGCACGTTGTCCCAGGGACGCACCGGCATGCGGCAACGCGGGCAGCGCGAGCGCGGCAGCACCGTGGAGATGCCGCGCGGCAGCCGGTAGACCACCACGTTGAGGTAGCTGCCGGCGATCAGGCCGAAGAGCGCGGCGTAGACCTGGAGGAAGGCGTCGAGCGTCACG
>DASWIG010000147.1:0-14229 GCA_036397835.1 Thermoanaerobaculia bacterium | reverse complement strand
GCGAACTCCCAGTCGCGCTTGACCGTCGCCGGAGCGATCCCCAGGACGTCGCCGGTCTCCTTGACCGACAGGCCGACGACGAAGCGCAGCTTGACGACCTCGGCCGCCCGCGGATCCCTGGCTTCGAGCCGTTCAAGTGCCTCGTGGAGCGCCACGACGTCGACGTCCGGTCCGGCCGCCGCGATCAGCTCGAGGTCCGCGCGGTCGAGCGCGACCGGCTCCTCGCGTTTCAGCCGATTGCGGCGCCGCGCCTGGTCGACCAGGATGCGGAACATGGTGTCCGCGGCGACGCCGAAGAAATGCCGGTGATTCTTCCAGCTCACCGACCGGCGCTTCAGGATGCGGACGAAAAACTCGTCGACGAGCGCCGTCGTCTGGAACACGCGGCGCGCCTGGTCGCGCCGCAGGTAGCGCCGCGCGATCTTGCGCAGGTCGTCCAGCACCAGCGGCACGAGCTCGTCCAAAGCCTCGCGGTCGCCGTCGCTCCAGGAGAGCAGCAGCCGGGTGACGCGGGGGGATAGCTCTTCCGTCATCGTCGTCATTGTAGGTCAGGCTGCGCCTGACGATTCCCGGAACCCTCACCCCTGGCCGCTCTCCCCGGAACCCTCACCCCTGGCCCCTCTCCCAGGGGGAGAGGGGAACGAGGACCACGGACCGCGGATCAAGCCCCCTCTCCTCCTGGGAGAGGGGTTGGGGGTGAGGGTTCACCAGAGCTCGAGCCGCAGCGGCTCCGCCGACGCCGTCCACCGCACGAAGTACCGGCCCGCGGCGAGCTCCGCCGGCTCCCCCGCGCTCGCCTCGGCGACCAGCCGACCACCCGCGTCGTAGACGCTCACGCCGGCCGACGCCGAAAGCCGTCCCGCCGTCAGCGTGACGCCGACGACGTCCTCGCCGTCGCCGATCGACGCGACGGTCGCCGCGCCGCCCACTCCGAGCCGCAGCCGGCGGGCGCAGGTGAAGGTCGACAGCAGCTCCGGACGCTCGGCCCACGGGCACCAGGCGTTGAACCGCACCCTCCCGTCGCCGACCTCGATCACGCCGTGACCGGCGACCTCCCGCCACGCCGCGGACGCCGCCTCGCCGTTGCCGGGGGGCAGGACCAGCTCGTCCCACTCGTCCATGGGCTCGCGGGGACCGTCGTCGTCCTCGCCGTCCTTCAGAAGCCCGATTCCGGGGCTCCGGACGTGCCAGGCGGCGAGACGGAAGACGTCGTCCTTCGCCGCGACCTCCGCGAAATAGGTGCCGGGCACTACCACGCGGTGGACGTGGCGGCCGGCGATCGCCGGCAACGGCAGGTTGCTCGACAACTTACGGCAGCCGCGGCCGAGAAAGCGGACCGCGCTGCCGGGGGCTTCGATCACCAGCAGGCCCGGCGAGACGATTTCCAGGGCATAGAGCGATGGACCGTAACCGTGGATAGACTGGTCGAGCGGCAGCGGCAAGGCGTTGTCGCACGGCGTCGCGGAAAGCGGGGCGACGAGCGGAACCAGGGCCAGAAACAAGAGGGAACACAGACGTGACTTTCCAGACATGAGACAGTCCTCCGTCATTGGCGGGTCCGAGGGGACGCCACCGGGTTTTCAGGGACCCGAGGAGGAGGCCTCTTCCACGGTTGCGTGAGGGGATAACGAAGACCCGGAAGCGAAATGGCCGGGTTTCTGCGAGAATCGTCTCGATCCAGGAGGGACCCGTGACGCGAAAGCTCACCGAGCTCGTCCGCTCGCTCACACCGACGGGCGAGCCCACCATCGAGGCGTTCGACGACGCATGGACCGAGCTGCGTCGCCTGCTGGCGCGCGAGCTCCGCCGCCGCGGCATCTGGGACGCCTCGCCGCGTCACCTCGGCGTGACCGGCTCACCCACCTGGACCACACCCGAGACCGCCGGCGCGCGCGGCGCCCCGACGTACACCCGCGACGCCCTCGACGAGCTCGCCGCCGACGCCTACGCCGAGCTCTTCGTCAACAAGCTCGCGAGCCTCGTGCGCTACGTCGACGCCGGCGACGACGTCGACGCCGTGGTCGTCCACGGCCTGCGCCAGCTCGTCCACGACCGCCAGCGGCACCACGACCGCCTCGGCTTCAACCTCTACCAGTGGCTGCGCGCCGCCCTCGAACGGGCCGTCAAGAGCCGCCGCCTGCTCTTCGTGGCGGGGGGCCCGAAGATCGACAACCGCGCCGTCTTCGGCTTCCGGCGCGACGCCGAGCCCGCACCGGCCGACGCGCTGGCCGCGCACGTCCGGACCTGGAACGACGACCTCCTCGCCGACTGGACCGCCGCCGGCGGCAGCGCCGTCGCCCCCCTCGTCCTGCGTCTCGAGACCCGCCTGCTCGGCCTCGCCGACGCGGGCGTCGAAGCCTTCCGCTTCCAGGACCTGGTCGACGCCTTCAAGACGGACTTCCGCGCCCGCCTCGCCACCCTCTGGGGGACCGGCCAGGCCGCCGCCGCGGACGATCCCTTGCGGCGGCTCGTGGAGCGCGACCGCCTCGGCGAGCTCTCGCGCTGCGTCGAGGCCGCCATCGAGCGCCGGCCGGACCAGCGCCGCGCCCGCGACCAGCTCAGCAGGCTGTGGCTCTTCCTCGTGGCCCTCGCCCGCTCGGCGGGCGGCGAAGCGCTCAGGCTGCCCTCGAACCGCGAGCTTTCGCGGCGTCTCGACATCCGGCACGACCGTTTCCCGGACCTGATGGCGCGTTTGAGAGAAGAGGTGGCGCGGTGTGTCCGCGAAGAGAGAATCGCTGGTACTGTCCGATCAGAACCCGATCAGCCGGAGACCGAGTTGAGCGAGGCCCGAGACCTGGGAAGCGAGCTGCGGCGGAGGACCGCCGAAGCCTACCGCCGCGCCGCGGCGCCCGCGGTGGACGGACCGCGCCCCGGCGTGCTCTACGCCCTGCCGGCGTCGCCCGAGCCCGGCGTCGAATGGCTGGTTGTCCTGACGGAGGACGACGAATGTCTCCTCGTGCCGGCCGACACCGTCGGCTGGATCGGCACCGCCGACGTCCCCGCCGTCGATCCGGCGGCCGGCGCCCTCACCCTGCGTTGCGGTCATGGCGTCTGGCTCGACGCCGGCGTCCTCCGCGAAGCGAACGTCCGCGGCGTCCTCGCCGGCCAGATCGCCGAGTCCGCGCTGGCCCGCCGCCGGCAGCTCCTCGTCCGGGCGGAGTCAACCGAGGCCGAGCGCGAGATCGACGCCGATCCCGACTACCGCGACTGGTGCCGCTCCCTCGACACGGCGCGCGCCGCGGTCTGCCGCGTGCTCGGCGGACGCCTCGACGAGACGCCGAAGGTGGGCGAGATCGTGCCCTTCCCGCGTCCTCGCGTCTTCCCCCGTCTCGCCGTGGCCGCTTCCGTGGCCGCGGCGGTGGCCTCCGCCGTCCTCTTCACGCGACTCGTCGACCAGCGCCGGATCGGCCGGCTCGAAGACGAGAACGCGGTCCTCTCACGGCAGCTCGCCGAGCCCGAGGTCGGCATACCGTGGCTGTTGGCGCCGTCGACCTCGGTGCGCGGCGAGCCGGAGCGGCTCCTCGTCCCGCCCGGGACGCGCTCACTCGCCCTGCTCGTCGACGCCGACGAGGGCGACCAGATCGAGATCCGCGACCAGGACGGCGAGCTTCTCCGCACGCACGTAATTCCGCCCCGCGAGACCCGGAACGAGGTGATGGTGCGCTGGCCAGCGTCCCTCACGCCGCCGGGCGACTACGAGGTCACCCACCGCCGGCAGGACGGGTCGGAGGTACGGTTCACGATACGCATCGAGACGTCTGAACCATGAACGCGGAAACCGTGCCGGACTGGGAGAAGCTCAAGGGCGTCGTCGCCGAGGCCCTCGGACGTCCCGAGACCGAGCGCGCCGCCTGGCTCGACCGCGCCTGCAACGGCGACGACGCCCTGCGCCGTCAGGCCGCCGAGCTGCTCGGCCACGCTCCGGCGGCGGCCGGCTTCCTCGAACCACCGCCGGCGCCCGACGCTTCCCTCGCCGACGGGACGCGACTCGGTCCTTACCGCGTCCTGCGTCCCCTGGGCTCCGGCGGCATGGGCGACGTCTACCTCGGCGAACGCGCCGACGGCGCCTTCGAGCAGCGGGTAGCGATCAAAGTGATTCGCGGGCTTTTGGCGGGCGAGCTTCGCGACCGCTTCCTCGCCGAGCGCCAGATCCTCGCCCAGCTCGACCATCCCCACGTCGCCCGCCTCCTCGACGGCGGCACCACCGCCGACGGACGCCCCTACCTGGTGATGGAGCACGTCGAGGGCGAGCCCATCGACGACTTCTGCGACCGCCGCGCACTGGCGGTCGACGCGCGCCTGCGTCTCTTTCTCAAGGTCTGCGAGGCCGTGCAGCACGCCCACCGCCACCTGGTGGTCCACCGCGACCTGAAGCCGTCGAACGTCCTCGTCACCGCGGACGGCGATCCCAAGCTCCTCGACTTCGGCGTCGCCAAGGACCTGGGACGCGGCAAGACCCCGCGGACGCGCCTCCTCCTGCCGGCGACGCCGGAATACGCGAGCCCGGAGCAGCTCACGGGCGGCCCGGTCACGACCGCGTCCGACGTCTACGCCCTGGGCGTGGTGCTTTACGAGCTCCTGACGGGCGAGAACCCGTTCGGCGACGCCGCCGACCCGATGGCCGGCCGCTCGCGCGCCGCGCCCCCGCCGCCGCCGAGCGCCCGCGTCCGCCGGCTGTCGGGAGACCTCGATCACGTCGTCCTGCGCTCGCTCGCTCCCGATCCGCGGGAGCGCTACGCGTCCGTCGAGCAACTGGCCCGCGATCTCGACCGGTACCTGCGAGGATTGCCGCTCGAGGGCCGCGGCGGCGTCCTCTACCGGGCCGGCAAGCAGGCGCGACGCCACTGGAAGGGACTGGCGGCGGCCCTCGCCGTCCTGGCGCTCGCGGCGTTCTGGACGCGGGAGAGCCTGGAGCGTCGTCAGCTCGAGCACGAGACGCGCCGGGTCACCGTCCTCTCCGAGGACCTCGGCCAGTACCTGATCGACCTCTTCATCGAGGCGGACGCGGCGCGCACGGGCGAACGCAGCGAGGCCCTCGAGCGCATGCTCGACCGCGGCCGTGCCCTGCTCGACGCGGGCGCCTTCGTCGACGAGCCGCTGCTGCGCGCGTCGCTGCTGGGGGCCGTCGGCCAAGTCGAGCGTCGCCTGGGACGCGTGAAGGACGCGGAGGAGCTGCTGCGCGAGAGCCTGGAGCTGCGGCGTCGACACCTGCGTCCTGACCACGAGCTCATCGGCGTCGGCTGCAACAACCTGGCGCTCGCGTTGCGCGAGCTCGGCCGCTACCCCGAGGCCCTGGACCTGCTGCGCGAGACGCGGAGCATCCTGGTCCGCAGCCGGCCGCCGGAACACCCCGAGATCGCCACCCTCCTCAACAACCTCGCCGGCCTTGAGAAGGAGCTCGGCCGGTTCGACGAGGCGATCGCGCACTACCGCGAGGCCCTGGAGATGAAGCGTCGCCTGGAGGACGAGTACGGCCCCGCCGAGATCGCCAACGCGGTCAAGAACTTGGGCGTCGGGCTTCTGGACGCAGGCCGTCTCGACGAGGCCGAGGAGGCGCTGCGCGACGCGCTGGCGCGGGCGTCCAGGCTGGACGCGCCGGACCCGCTGCTGCGGGCCGGCGTCGAGCATTACCTGGGGCGTCTGCTGCGCGAGCGGGGGGACGCGGCGGGGGCGCGGGCGTTGCTGGAGTCGGCGCTTGCCACGCGTCGCGAGCTGCGGGGGGACGTCCACCGGCAGACGTTGGAGACGCTGTTGGAGCTGGCGTTCGTCGATGAGATCGAGGGGCGGCTGGACGACGCGGAAGAGCGGTTGCGTCGGGTGGTCGAGGCGCGTCGGGAGACGTTGGGCGACGAGCATCCCGAGACCGAGGAGGCGCGCGTCGCGTTGGAGCGGGTGCTTGCCGGCCGTACAACCGCGACGATTCGATGAGCTCTGGTCGGGGAAAAGAGCGCGTCTTAGACCCTTAGAGGACGTGTGTCCTTGTGGAGGTCCAATGCCAAGGATCATTCGGGCCGTAAAGGCCCACCTATTCGTGGTCGGTGCCCTGGCGGTCGGATGGAGTTGCCAGGAGCCGCCACGTACTGATTACGCTCCGGACACAGTGAAAGGAATTGTCGTCGAAGAGGTTAGCGACGGTTCCGTCCTGGCCGAGGCGGGTCTCGAGCCCGGGGACGTCCTCTTGAGTTGGCGGCGGTTGCCGTCGCCGCCGGCAAACCCTGAAGAAGCTCGGGGGGAATTCGAGTCGGTCTTCGACTGGATGTGGCTCGTCCTCGAGCAGGCTCCTCGTGGGAGAGTAGAGGTCATTGGGCGGCGCGATCAGGCGGAACGGGTTTTTGTAGTCGCGCCTGGTCCTTGGGAAGCCGAAGTACGTCCTTGGATGTCGGGCGACCTTCTCGAGGCCTACTTGCGAGGACTGAATCATATTCAGGCCAAGGAGACAGAGAAGGCCGTTAGTTTATGGGAGAAAACAAAGGTGGTCACAGAGGATCGGCGCCTCGGTTCATGGATATGGCTGAAGATTGGAGAAAGCTGGTCTGACCATCGCGAGTGGGGCGCGGCTGATACCGCGCTAATGTCGGCGCTTAACAACTTAGAGGATCCCTTCGCCAAGTCGGTGCTCTGGCAATCTCTCGGTCACAACTACGCAATGCAGAGTAAATATGATCTAGCCAACCAAGCGTATCGTTCAGCATTAGAGATTCGAGAAGAAATATGGGCAAGCGATAGTCTAGCACTAGCCGAGGCTCTGAACGCGTTGGGAGAAATAGCCTTTGGCCGAGGAGATCTCAAGCAAGCGGACAGTCTCTTTGGCCGCGCGCTAGAGATTCGACAGAGGCTCGCGCCAGGAAGCCTGGGTGTGGCAGAGAGTGCCAACAATTTCGGTACGATAAAAACCTATCGTGGAGATCTGGAGCGAGCTGGGGAGCTTCTTCACCGCGCGCTAGAGATCCGACAGAAGCTTGCTCCCGCCAGCTTCGTCATGTCCTCCACTTTCAATAATCTCGGATTCTTGGCTTACGAGCGCGGCGACCTCGATCAGGCGACAATCTATTGGCAAGGAGCACTTGAAATCATGCAAGAATTGGTGCCGGAAGGACTTGAAGTTGCCCAAGTTCTCAATAACCTGGCGTCTGCGGATAAAGCAAGAGGAAATCTGGTGCGCGCAATGGAGATCCATCGACATGCTTTGGAAATCCGACAGAAGCTTGCGCCGAACAGTCTTGCCACGGCAGAGAGTCTTAACAATCTTGGGGCGATAGCGGCTGACCGCAAAGATTTTGAACAAGCTGCCAATTATTTAGAACGCGCGTTGAGTGTTAGGCAAGAGCTTGCACCCGATAGTCTCTTGGTGGCAAACAGTCTCGGCAACCTGGGCTCGATGGCGTTGATCCATGGAAATCTGGATGCAGCGGAAGATCTTCTTCGGCGTTCTCTGGAAATTCGAGAGCGATTGGCGCCCACCAGCCTTACAGTAGCCGACTGCTTGAATAGTCTATCAGCAGTCGCTTGGGCACGGGGCGACCTAGATCTTGCAGTAACCGTTCTGCGGGGTGCCTTGAATATCCAGCAAGAACTTGCTCCCGATAGCCTCATTGTCGCAGGAAGTCTGAACAACCTAGGAACTGTAGAGAAAGCGCGCGGAGATCTTGCTCAAGCATTGAATCTCTTTCAGCGTTCGCTGGAGATCCGGCAAAACTTAGCGCCAGACAGTAGCGATATATCTTCGACGCTAAGCCAACTCGGGCTTCTTCATCGCCAATTAGACCCACCCCAGCTAACAGTTGCCGACAACTACTTTCGGCATGCCCTTGACGCCCTCGAAGCTCAGCTGGGTAGCCTCGGCGGTTCGCATGATATTCGTGGATTCTACCGGGCCCACTACAGCAATAACTATCGAAACGCCATCGAGACTCAGTTGGAGCGCGGATTACCAGATACCGCCTTTCTTACGCTGGAACGTTCACGCGCTCGAAGTTTCCTCGAACAACTCATCGAGCGAGATACAGTCTTTACTGCTGACATACGGGCAGAGCTCGACAACGAACGTCGTCAACTCGCCGTGCGCTTCGATCGCGCCCAACGGAAACTGGCCGCCCTTAACCCGCGAGACCATGGCGAACAAATCGAAGAACTCCTCAATCAACTGCAGCGCTTCCGCAACGGAATTGATGATGTCGAAGAACGCATCCGACAGGAATCCCCAAAGCTTGCTGCCCTTCAGTATCCCGTGCCTCTCAATGTCAGTGCGACCTACGAGAGTCTTGATGCCGAGACGCTTCTACTTTCTTTCAGCGTCGGCGAAGACTCGACGTCCCTTTTTAGTATCTCGAAAGATCTCGATCTCCGCGTCGATACTATCGCGGTTACCGAGGAAGAGCTTCGTCGACAGATTCAGGACTTCCGCCAGCATCTTGAACGCGCCGGCGATCCCGAGTCTTCTTGGAAGCCGAAAACTGACGAGTTGGCGCTGAGCCTTTTCGCCACCTTGCTCGACCCCATTGAGGATCGGATCAAGTCGAGCGAACGCCTGCTGATCCTCGCCGACGGCCCCCTCCACTACCTACCGTGGGGAGCGCTCGTTCGCGACGGCGAGGCAGGCCCTCAATACCTCGCAGAGTGGAAGCCCCACCACCTGGCCCTCTCAGCGACCGTCTACGCCGAGCTTCGCAAGCAGCGCCGAGAAGGCGAAGATCGCTCGACACCCGTCCAACTCGCAGCCTTCGGCGACCCCAGCTACCCTGACACGCAGGAGACCGCCGCCCGCCACGACGATGTTGTCGTGCGCTCCGTGGCCGAGCGCGCCTTCTTTGAGTGGGAGCCTCTCCCCTACACCCGCCGTGAGGTCAAGGCCATCACCGAGGTCTTTCCGCCGAACCACACTCGTGCCTATCTCGGCGAGGCCGCCACTGAGGAACGCGCCAAGGCCCTCGGACGCGATGTCCGCATCATACACTTCGCCACCCACGCCCACCTCGACGAACGCTTCCCCATGAGCTCCTTCCTGGCCCTCACCATCCCGGACAAGTACCGCGAAGGAGAGGACAACGGCCTCCTCCAAGTCTGGGAGATCTACGAACGCCTGCGGATCGACGCCGATCTCGTGGTGCTCTCGGCCTGCGAGTCGGCCCTGGGCGAGGAACGGCGGGGCGAGGGGCTCATGGGGCTGACTCGGGCGTTCCAGTACGCCGGTGCCCGTACCGTAGCCGCCTCGCTCTGGCGCGTGGCCGACGAGGCCACCGGCGAGCTCATGGTGCGTTTCTACCGTCACCTTCGGGCGGGCAAGTCCAAGGACGAGGCTCTTCGGGCAGCCCAGATCGAGCTCATCCATGGCGACGACGAGCGGCTGAGGCTTCCTTACTACTGGGCGGCATTCCAGATCTACGGGGATTGGCAGTAAACGCACCGATGCGCTAACGCACAGTGCCCTCCTTGTCTCAGTAGTCAAGCCTCAGCCTCACATGGAGGATTCCGATGCTAAGAGTACCTGGAGCTACCCTTATCGCAATCAGCGTCCTGGGGATCGGTTGGAGTTCTTGCCAGGTGCCACCGAGCATCCGGTCAAACACGGTAATGGGTGTGGTCGTCGAACAGGTCGGCGAGGGATCTGCCCTGGCAAAGGCAGGCATTAAGGCTGGGGACATTCTCTTGAGTTGGCGGCGGTTGCCATCGTTACCGGCCAATCCTGAGGGAGCTAGTGGAGCTCTTAAATCAGTGTTTGATTGGAAACTTCTCGAGATTGAACAAGCTCCTCGTGGTCTAGTAGAGCTTGCCGGGCAAAGAAGTCAAGACCAAGGCGTGAGAGTTCTCACATTCAAAGTCAATCCGGGATCTTGGAGAGCAAGAGTGCGACCTGAGGTACCGAAAGAACTTCTTAGGGAGTATTGGCGTGGCCAGGGGGCTATCGAGAACAACAACTTGGCTCATATGGCTATCCGTTGGAGAGATGTGGCGGTGAAAGCAAAGGATTCTCACCTTCGCTGCTGGATTCACTTCCACTTGGGAGACATATGGGCTGACAATAAACATTGGACAGAAGCGGTTAATGCATATCAGTCGGCGCTTCAAGAAACCCCGGATCCTGCCTCCAAGTCGTTCATCTGGAGAAGAATTGGTGAAGTGCTCCAAGCACAAAGCCAACCTAACTCAGCACTGGATGCCTATAACTCAGCGAAGGCTATCCGTGAAGGAACAAGGCCGGGAATGCCCCTAGCCCTAGCGGAGAGCCTGAACGATCTGGGCTCCGTAGCCTATGATCGAGGGCAATACTTCGATGCAATGGACTTCTTTCAGCGAGCACTAATACTTCAACGCACTCATGCGCCGGACAGTCTCCCAATGGCAACTACCCTGAACAACTTAGGTGCCGCGGCCTGGAGTCGCGGAGACCTGATCCATGCTGAACAGCTCATGAATCAATCTCTCGCCATACGCGAGGAACTGGCTCCCAATGGCCTCGAGGTAGCCAGCTGTCTAAACGCCCTCGGTGCTGTGGCAAGACATCGAGGGGATCTCCACCAAGCAATGGAACTCTATCAGCGCGCACTTTCCATTCGAGAAGCTCACGAGCCGGATGGCCTGAGCGTCGCTGTTACTCTGCATAATATGGCGGTCGTGGCTCGTACGACGGGAGATCTTACTCGTTCCAAATATCTTACTCATCGCGCTCTCGACATCAAGCAACAGCTAGCGCCCAATAGCCTCTCGCTTGCGCGAAGTCTTAACGAGCTTGGGGTTCTCTACAGGCAAGTTGGAGATCTCGAAAAAGCAGAGGGTTCTTATCGACACGCATTTACGATTATATCTGAGCTAGCACCGAATAGTCACGCAATGGCGATCTCTCTTCATAATATGGGGATGATATCATGGAAACGCGGAGATTCAGCGAAGGCAATGGACTTCTATAGAAGAGCACTTGAAATAGGGGAAAAGCAAGCGCCAAACAGTGCAAGCCATGCACGCACGCTAAATGGCATGGCTTGCGTTTTCAGGAAGCAGGGGGACCTGAAAGCAGCCAGAGAATTCCTTCAGCGTGCGCTGAGCATCGAAAGGAGTCGTCAAACTGAAAGCCTTGATATAGCTACGACCATCAATCTGTTGGGAATCATATCTTCGGATCTAGGGGACTTCATGCAGGCAAAGAGACTCCACTTAGAGGCTTTCGAGATCCAACAAAGGTTGGCGCCCTATGGCATTGATATAGCCGATACACTTGATCTTCTTGGACTTCTGCACAGGGATGCTGATCAGCCTCAACTCGCCGTCGCAAACGACTTCCTTCAACGTGCAATGGTGGCTGCAGAGAATGCGATTTCAAGATTCAAAGAATCGAGTGAGATCCGGTTTGGTTTACGCGAACAGCGGAGCGAGCTGTACCGTGACGCCCTCGGAGTGGAGTTGAGGCTCGGACGATCGCGTGAAGCGTTTCACACGCTAGAGCGCTTCCGTGCCCGCAACTTTCTTGAACAGCTCGCCGAGCGAGACACGATATTCACTGATGTCCCCGAATTTCTTGACAGTGAACGCCGCCGCCTTTCAGTTCGTTTCGATGTTGTCCAGCAACAACTTACCGAGCTGAATCGACAAGATCTCACGCCCCGGCTCGAAGGTCTTCTTGGCGAACTTCGCCGTTTACGCATTGAGGCTGACGACATTGAGGAGCGCATCCGAAGCGCATCTCCGAAGCTTGCCGCTCTCCAGTATCCTCACCCACTGGACCTTAAGTTGGCTCGCGAAAACCTCGACCCTGGGACGCTTCTACTATCGTTCAGCGTCGGTGAGGGCTCCACTTTTTTATTTACCGTCTCGAAAGAACTCGACTTGAGGGTCGATTCCCTCCCTATCCGTGGCGACAGCCTTCGCACGAAGATCGCAGATTTCCGTCGTCTCCTCGAACAGGCGCGCGGTCTTGATTCGCCATGGATTGAGAGAACACGAGATCTCGCTCGTCGCCTCTTTTCGATGCTGATTGAGCCCATCAGCGATCGGATCGAAGGAATCGATCGCGTGCTCATTCTCGCCGATGGTCCTCTGCACTATCTTCCGTGGGGAGCGCTGATGCGCGAACGCAAGGATGGTTCTCAGTACTTGATCGAGTGGAAGCCCATCCATCTCGCGCTCTCGGCCACAGTTTACTCCGAGCTGCGAAAATTGCGTAAAGACGCCGGCTATCAGTCAACACACATTCAACTCGCCGCCTTTGGCGACCCCCACTACACTGACACCCGGGAGACAGCCGGCCATCACGACGACATCGTTGTACGTTCCGTGGCCGAGTGGGGTATTTTCGACTGGGAGCCGCTCCCGTACTCCCGCCGCGAGGTCGAGACCATTAATAACGTCTTCCCGTTGGGCCATACTCGCGTCTACCTCGGCGACCGCGCTACTGAGGAAATTGCCAAGGCCCTCGGACGCGATGTCCGCATCATACACTTCGCCACCCACGCCCACCTCGACGAACGCTTCCCCATGAGCTCCTTCCTGGCCCTCACCGTCCCGGACAAGTACCGCGAAGGAGAGGACAACGGCCTCCTCCAAGTCTGGGAGATCTACGAGCGCCTGCGGATCGACGCCGATCTCGTGGTGCTCTCGGCCTGCGAGTCGGCCCTCGGCGAGGAACGGCGAGGCGAGGGTCTCATGGGGCTGACCCGGGCGTTCCAGTACGCCGGCGCCCGAACCGTGGCCGCCTCGCTCTGGCGCGTCGCCGACGAGGCCACCGCCGAGCTCATGGTGCGTTTCTACCGTCACCTTCGGGCGGGCAAGACCAAGGACGAGGCGCTTCGGGCAGCCCAGATCGAGCTCATCCATGGCGACGACGAGCGGCTGCGGCTTCCCTACTACTGGGCGGCATTCCAGATCTACGGGGACTGGAGGTAGGGTACGACCTTCGTCGATGAGCCCTGATCCGCCCGAACGGCGCGTTTGAGATGGTGAGCCGGCCATCTCACAATAGAGCTGGCTTCATCGAGCTCTTGAGAGCTTCGATCCAATGAGATAAGAAGCACCACCATGACCGCCGATTTCATCTGTCCCTATTGCCGTAATGCCAATACGTTCTCGCCGCGAGAGCTGTCGTTTGGTCACAAGCAGCCGTATGTCGCGATTCGAGGAGTCGAGGTCATGGATGCGCGAATCACTTGCGGCGGATGTCGAAACGACTTCAATCTGTCTAGGGCCGCAAGAATCAACGTAAAGTCTCTCCGATAGCCGAATCGGGACATCTTCCCCAGAGTGATAGGCATCAGAATTGAGGTCGAGTGAAGACCGAACCACGAACCAAGGAGATTGAGATGAGGCGAGTCTTGACGCTCTTCTTGATGATATCTCTGGCAACGCCTTGTATGGCGGCCCTCTCCAAGGAGAAGCTTCTCGAGATGGTCGATGCTGGGATAGATACGGCTCTTATCGTCTCGCTAGTCGAAAAGGACTGCATAGACTTCGACATGGATGCTGATAACCTTTTAGATCTGTCGAGCAAGGTCCCAAAGGAGGTTCTCCAGGCAGCCATTGAATGCCGGGAAAGAACACCTTTGCGTCCCAGCAGCCGTCAATCTCGCGAGGGGGCTGATAAGCCACGGAGCTTGGAGTGCATAATTTACACGGAGCTCACGACGCATCCTGGGTTACGCGATTTTCCTCTTGTGGTGAGCGCCATTGACAATGGATACGCAACGATTACCGGCGTAAAAGCTGCAAAATGGGCACAAGAGAAAACAGATCTCGCTCACGTATTCTTTAAATACGTCGAGCAGCACCAAGAGTACGTCGAGAAGGCTCTCGCGACAGTGAGGAGGATCCCAGGCATAAAGGATGCAGAGTTTAGAGTCTATACTGGCTTGAGTACAGCCGAGGTCAAATCAAAACAAGACGATGGTATTCTTGTAGCATGTTCTGAAAAAGGTAAGGTGAATCTTCGCTCATCGCCTACAGGCGCCAACGTATCGATAGATGGCAAGCAAAAAGGGAAGACGCCGCTTGAAATCGAACTGCCGGTCGGCAAACACGAAGTAGAAGTATCGGCCGAAAACTATGTTAGTGAGCAGAGACAGATTACAATAAAAAAGGATCAAGTACAACAATTGGAAATCGAACTAACTAACGAGGCTCCGCCTCAGACCGACGAGCGTGTACGCTTTTCACTTCGGAGTGAGCTGGAAGAAGCGCAACAAGCTCCAAGAGAGCACGGATGCCGAAGCACTTCGCCCGTTCACCAAAGACAGACGCTCGCCGCTT
>DASWIG010000146.1:0-45448 GCA_036397835.1 Thermoanaerobaculia bacterium | reverse complement strand
AGCAGCGAATCGCCGCACGCCACGTGCATGCGAAACCCCGGCGCCGACGCCAGACGCGCGACGTCCGACGCCCTGAGCGCCGCCACCAGCAGACGGAACCGCGCGATGGCCACGGCGAAGGGGTTGACGTCCACGCCGGCGACGGCGTCGAGAGCGCGCTGGGTGAGCGCGCGCACGTTCACCTCGGGGGCGGCGCCGAGCCAGCGGTCGAGCAGTCGCGCGAAGGCGCCGAGCAGGAAGTGGCCGGAGCCGCAGGTGGGGTCGAGCAGACGGGTGGCGGCAAGCCCGAATTCGTCGAGCGCGGGCTCGAGCGTGCGGTCGAGCAGGAACGACTCCACGAACTCGGGCGTCTGCAGCAGGGCGTAGCGTTTGCGGGCGGTTTCCGAGAGGTCCTGATAGAGATCGCCGAGGAAGCGCGTATCCCACGCGGGATCCGTGAAGTCGTGGACGAGCTCGCCGGAGGCGGCGTCGCGGCGCTGCCACAGCTCGAGGATCTCGCGGGCGCCGTCGCCCGACGGCGCGAGACGCCACAGCGGATTATGGCGTCGATCGAAGACGTCCTCGGCGCCGGGCAGGGCCGCCACCTCCGCGAACACGGCGAGCAGATACTCGCGGTCGGTCTCGGCGGGACGCTCGCGGAAATACAGCAGATGACGGTCGAGCGCGCCAGCGCGCCGCTCGCCGGGACCGGAGATGCGGGGCTCGTCGACGAGACCGTTGTCCTCGAGGAAGCGCACGAAGACCGAGCCCAACACCCAGGCGGCGGCGACCTGGGTGAGCAGCTCGTCGCGCCAGGCGTCGTAGGAGCCGCCGGTGCGTTGGGCGTCGCTGGCGGCGCGGAATTCGGCGTGCAGGGGCGCGTCGAGGTCCGGCTGCTCGCCGAGCCGGCGGCGCAGGTCGTCCTCGAGGCGGGAGACGAGGGGTTTGAGGTCGGCGAGCAGGCGTTCGCGTTGGATCATCCCATTCAGACGGAATCGAAACCAAGCCACTTCCTGACGGCAGACTCCACCTCTGAGAACTGGTCTTCGTTGAGCTTTCCCAGCCTTCGGATCAACATGGCATGGGGGATCGTCACCAGACTTTGAGCGTCGAAGACGCCGGGCTTCAGGAAACGAGCATCAATCTGGACTTCGAAGCGCGAGCGCCGAATGCTCGTCGTGCGCGAGACGAGTGTGACCAAGGCCCGATCCTCGTCCTCGACTGGAACGCTGAGGACGAGAGCCGGCCTCACCTTGGCAGCAAGGCCGAGATCGACCAGCCAGACCTCGCCGCGACGAGGGTCCTTCAACTGGCGCGCTCCTCCTCGCGATCGAGCCCCAGGAACACCATCTCGGCAGCCGCGACCAAGTCCTGATCCGCGAGAGGGGGCAGGTCGAGCTCCACTGATCGACGGAGGATCTCACTCGCCGCACTTTTCTTGTCGGTCTCTGGCAGATGGTCGAACGTCTCGATGAGATGCTGAACGGCTGGGCTCATGTCGAAGCTCCTGTGCGATGGCCGGACTTTATCACGATCGAGACTCCACCCACGCTTCGGGCACTGCCACCCAATCGTTCGGTCCGAGCACCGGCAAGGCGCGGCCGTCGAGGACGGGCCGGGCGGTGGGGTCGCCGGTGGGCACCAGCACCCAGGCGCCGAGGCCGCGTCCGCAGCGCTCGCGCAGGCGCTCGAGGAAGGCGAGGGCGTCGTAGCGGGCGAGCAGGCCGGGGTGGGTGAGGAGCACGGTGCCGGCGGACGACTCCAGGGTCGTCTCGACTTCGGGTAAGGCGTGGTGACGCACGAGGTCGACGAGCAGGGCCCAGTCGTCGCTCGAGCGCGGCGCGGCGTCGGCTGCGAGGATCACGTCCCAGTCGGCGCCTTCGCGCTCGGCGACGCGGCGCATGGCCTCGATGAGGAGACGCTCGAGGCTGAGACGCCGGAGGCCGTGACGATCGAGATTGTGGGCGAGGGCGGAGGCGGCGCGCTCGGCGAGGCGCGGGGTCACGGTGAGCACGAGGAAGCCCCGGTCGCGCGCCGAGCGTCGCAGGAGCCGCTCGAAGCGGGCGGCCGCGGCGGCGGCGTCCTCGTCGGCGGGGCCGTGGGCGGTCTCGCTGGAGAGGCTGGGGAGGCTTTCGGGGCCGTAGAAGCCGTCGTCGTCGCCGCCGGCGGGGCCGGGCCACCAGACGAGGCCGGTGCCGGCGTCGCGCAGGAGGGCGTCGAGCTCGGGCCGGCGCGGCAGGGGCGCGGCCTCGGGGAAGCGGCCGAGCACGCGGCGGTGGACGCCGTCGACATCGAGCCGGCGCGCGCCGAGGAGGGCGCCGCGGGCCAGGCTCACGGCGCGCGCGGCGGGCAGGCCGCGCGGGTAGAGCTCCTGGCGCGGCGACAGGGCGGCGTGGCGCGAGGCGGCGGCGGCCAGGCGCAGGAGGCGCTCGGGGTCGGGCGGGCCGCCGGGCGGGGCGAGGGCGGCGAGGGCTTCGCGGGCGCGGGCGGCGCTGGGCGGCGGCTCCTCGCCGGCGAGCTGGTCGGCGCGCTGGCCGAGGTGGGCCGCCCAAGTGGCGAGACGGGCGCCGAGGTCGTCGTCGCCGGCGAGGGCGGCGAAGGTGCCCTGGGAGCGGCGGTAGGCGGCGAAGCGCGGCGCGTCGCGGGCGGCTTCGGCTTCGAGGGCGGCGCGCACGACGGCGGCGGCGCGACGTCTCCGCTCGTGGCCGCGGCGGGTGGAGCCGCGCCGCACGAGCACGGCGTCGGCCAGCTCGTCCACGGTCGTCACGCCGCCGTGGCGGGCGATGACGTCGGCGAGGTCGGCGCGCAACTCGGTCAGGGCGGGCTGGCGCAGCCAGCGCCCGCGGGCGGTGGCGGTGACCTGGCCGACGCGGGCGCGGGTCACGCCGAGGTCGGCGGCAACGTCGGTCTGGCTGGGCCAGGGAGAAATCCCCCCCAAAGCAACACGGTCAAAGGGGGGAGTAGGACTCCCCCCCAAAGCAACACGGTCAAAGGGGGGAGTAGGAGTAGGAGTCCTCGCTGTCGCCTCTCTGTCCAAGGGGGGCTCCGCGTAGGGCAGGCTGGGCCTGCCGATCCGCGGCTTCGCCGCGGAAATCCCCCCCAGCCCCCCTTTCTCAAAGGGGGGAGTAGGAGTAGGAGTAGGAGTCCTCGCTTCGCTTCGGGATCCTGTGGATTCAGGACGTCCGTCATCGGCGGGTAGACCGAGGAGACGTTCGAGGACTTCGGCCTGGCGGGAGTCGCGGCGCGTCTTCGGCAGGAGGTCGTCGAAGAGTCGGTCGACGCTCCAGGTCGCGGGCTCGACGTCGGGCGCGGGCTCGATGGGCGGGCGCGTCGCCGGCGGCTGGCGCGTCGCCCCGTCGTCCTTCACGGCCTCTGCTTCCGCTTCTCCTGCTTCTTCCTTCGGGGCTTCGGCGGGGGCGGTGACGACGGCGGGGGCGGTGAACACCTTGCGCCAGGCCTCGATCATCTCCTCGCAGGTGTCGAAGCGGTCGGCGAGGGCGGGGGCGAGGGCGCGGCGGAAGAAGCGGGCGAGGGCGTCGGCGCCGCCGGCCGGGAGGGCGGGGAAGTGCTCGGGCTCCACGCGGGGGGCGGCGTCGTCGACGAGGGCGGGGTCGGAGCGGCCGTCGCCCCAGACCGGGCGGGTGCCGGTGGCCATCTCGTAGAGGGTGACGGCGGCGGCGAAGCGCTCGGCGTGGACGTCCCAGCGTCCGCGGCCGGGGCGTCGCAGGAAGGGGTCGAGGTAGCCCACGGTGCCGGCGAGCACGCGCTCGGCGGGGATGCGGGAGAGGGAGAAGTCGAAGACCACGAGGTGGCGCCGGCCGCCGCTCTCGCCGCGCAGGCCGAGGTTGGCGGGCTTGAGGTCGCGGTGGGCGATGCCTTTTTCTTCGAGGTGGTCGACCACGCGCAGGAGCTCGTCGCCGAGGCGCCGCAGCTCGGCAGGGTCGAGGGCGCCGTGGCCGCGCAGCTCGCGTTCGAGGGTGGTCTCGCCCGCTTCGTCCATGAGGATGCCGGCGCGGCCGTCGACGTCGACGCGCGCTCGCGGCGCCACGACGAGCTCGTGGCGCAGCTTCTCGAGCACGTCGTGCTCGTCGTCGAGGCGGGCGTTGTGCTCGCGTTCGAGGGCCACCTTGAGCACGGCGGTCTCGTTGCCGCGGCGCACGAGGAAGACGCGGGCCACGGCGCCGGAGCCGAGCACCTTGAGCACGTCGAAGCCGCCGGCGAGGCGGTCGCCGGCCTTGGCCACGCGCGGGTCGGCGAAGGCGGAGGCGTCGGGCTCGGTGAGCTGGTCCTCGACCAGCTCGAGATAGGAGAGCAGGTCGGCCACGGAGCCGAGGCGACGCTCCACGTCGGGATGGGTGGCCTCGGCGATCATGTCCTGGAGGGCGTCGACGGCGCCGTCGACGACGGTGGAGAGCTGCAGCCCCGGTCCGTCGTGGAGCTTGCGCTCGAGCTCGACGAGGTCGGCGGCGGGCGGCGTGCCGCTGAAGACGTGGTAGGCCACGGCGCCGAGGGAGAAGACGTCGAGCTTGGGCTCGTCGCGCTCGTCCACCGTCGCCTGGGCGCGGGTCTCGGGGGCGAGGTAGAGCTGGCTGGGCTCGTCGAGGCCGGCGCCCACGTGATCGGTGGCGCTGAGGCGGTCGGTGGCGGTGAGGCGGTCGGTGGAGCGCCGGCGTCCCTGGTGCCAGTCGCCCACGCGCACTCGGGGGGTGGGCGAGCCCGGGCGCTCGACCTCGATCGTGCGCGGGGAGAGGGCGCGGTGGACGAGGCCGCGGTGGTGGGCGAAGGCCACGGCTTCGAAGAGCTGGCGCAGCAGGTTGAGGCGGCGGTCCACGTCGAGGCGCTCGTGCTCCTGGCGCAGGTAGTGGTCGAGGCGCAGGGAGTCGCCGTGGTGGTCGAAGAAGAGCACGGGACCGCGCTCGTCCTCCAGGTATTCCACCGGCGCCAGGATGCCGGGGTGCGTGAGGTCGGTGAGGAAGGAGAACTCGCGGCGGGCGGCGCGCACCCGCCGTTCGCGGCTTTCGGGTCCGTCGGCGAGGGCCACGGGATAGAGTCGGGCGCGTCGCCGGATGCCGGCGAAGCTCTCCTTTTCCACCCGCCATTCCTGGTAGTCCGCGGTCTCGTAGAGCAGCTCGCGGAGCTGGTAGTCGCCGAAGCGGCCGGCGCGTCGCGACGGGCGCACGCCGAGCTCTTCCATGGCGCGGGCGAGGGCGGCGGCCTTGGGCCGGTCGACGCGCGGCCGTCCGGGCCAGCGCGTCAAGGCGTCGACGATGCCGGGGCGGCCGGGGCGCGTGGCCGTCGCTTCGCGGTCGCGCAGCCAGACGCCGGCGCCGGCGCGTTCGTCGAGATCGACGCGGACGTCCTCGGCGGCGAGGAAGACGAGGGCCTCCACGTAAAAGTCGCGGACCTTGCGCAGGGCGCGTTGCGAGAGCAGGAGCGACTTCAGGACGCGGGCCTTGTGGTTGGCCTGGATGCGCGGGTTGTCGCGGCCGCGGGTCTGTCCGTCGTGGGTCCACGTCCAGGTGCCGGCGTCGCCGGCGATGCGTCCGGGCCAGCTCTTGATCTCGACGAGGAAGATGCCGGCGGGGGTGACGGCGAGCAGGTCGACCTCGTAGATGCGGCCGTCCTGGGTGAGGATCTCGAAGTTGGACCAGACGTGGAAGCGCTCGTCGTCGGGCAGGCGGCGGCGCAGGAAGTCGAGGGCGTCCTTTTCCCAGGGGAAAACGGAATCGGCGACGGTTCGCCAGAACCGGTCCATCGGCATCGCAGTCGTCTCCTCGCGGTCGCGTCGACCCGGGTCTTCCACGTACGTGGGGTAAGCCTATCGCGTGCCGTCGCCGCCAGCAGGCGAGGCCGCCTACCACCGCCCGGACGCCCCGCCGCCGCCAAAGCTGCCGCCGCCGCCCGAGAAGCCGCCGCCGCCCGAGAAGCCGCCGCCGCGGCCGCTCGACCAGCCGCCGAGCATCGTCCCGCGCCTCCCGCGCCGGAACCGGCGCGAGAACAGGGCCGAAACGAGCCACAACACGAAGGCCACGACGACGACGAAGTTGCCGCCGCTGCCGCTCGACGGCGGGTCCTCGGGGATCAGCCCCTCCTCGCCGCGGACGGTGCCGGCGATGGCGTCGACGGCGGCTTCGACGCCGCCGTCGAAGTCACCGGCGCGGAAGCGCGGCGTCATCAGGTTCGCGAGGATGCGGTTGGCGGCGGCGTCGGGCAGCGCGCCCTCGAGGCCGTAGCCCACCTCGATGCGCATCTGGCGGTCGTCGCGGGCGACCAGCACCAGCACGCCGTCGTCGACGCCGGCGCGCCCCAGCTTCCAGGTCTCGACGACCCGCAGCGAGAAGTCCTCGAGCGGCTCGCCTTCGAGGCTCGGGAGGGTGAGCACCGCCACTTGGGCGCCGGTCTCGCCCTCGAGCGCCGCGAGCTTGGATTCGATGCGCTCGCGGGCTTCGGGGGACATGAGGCCGGCCCCATCGTTGACGCGGCCCGCCAGGTACGGCACCTTGAGCGCCCGCGCGGCCGGCGCGGCGAGGAGCGTCAGGACGGCGAGGACGGCGCGGCTCGTCATCGCTCCACGATCCTCGGGGCGTCGGCGAGCTCGTTGACGTCGTCCGGGCGGCGCTCGACGCCGTGGCGCTCGAGGATCTCGCCGCAGCGCTCGACGGCCGCGACCAGGGCCGCCGCCGTCCTGCCGGCGCGCAGCCCGGCTACCAGGTCGGCCACGACCCGGTCCCAGACGCCCGCTTCGACCCTGGCGTGGATGCCGGCGTCGGCGAGGATCACCGCGCGGTGCTCGAAGAGGGCGAGGAAGACCAGGATACCGGTGCGGTCGCGGGTGGCGAAGACCTCCTCCTCGAGGAAGGCGGCCTCGGCGCGCAGCCGCACGCGCCGCTCGAGGGCGTCGGCGTCGATCAGGCGGCGCGCCAGGGCCGGGACGAGGGCCGCGGCGACGTAGCCGGCGGCGGCGCCGGCCACCGTGGGCAGGGTGATCCACAGCACGCCCGCCGCCACCCAGAAGCCGCCCAGCCAGTGGGCGAGCCCGGCGGCGAGGGCGGCGGCGAGGGCGCCGAAGGTAGCGGCCCGGTAGCGCGCCTCGTCGTGGTCGTCGACGCGCCGGGCGGCGACCACCACGATCTCGCCCGCCGTGCGCCGCTCCGCCGCGGCGGCGGCGAGGCGGACGGCTTCGAGGTCGTCGTCGCTCAGGTGGCGGGCGCTCATCAGCCGGAGAAGTCCACCGCCGGCGGCGTTTCGGCGCCGGGCGCCGCTTCGAAGTAGGGCTTCTCGTCGAAGCCCAGGATGCCGGCGACGAGATTGGCGGGGAAGCGCCGGCGCGAGGTGTTGTAGGCGCGCGCCGCCTCGTTGAAGCGGCGGCGCTCGACGGCGATGCGGTTCTCGCTGCCCTCGAGCTGGGCCTGGAGGTCGCGGAAGGCCTCGGTGGCGCGCAGCTCGGGGTAGTCCTCGACCACCACCAGGAGCCGCGACAGGGCGCTCGAGAGCTCGCCCTGGGCGGCCTGGAAGGCCTCGAGCTCCTGCGCCGTGGGCGTGCCCTGGAGCTGCACCTGGCCCACCCGCGAGCGCGCCTGGACGACGGCTTCCAGCGTCTCGCGCTCGAAGTCGCGGGCGCCGCGCACGGTGGCCACCAGGTTGGGGATGAGGTCGGCGCGCCGCTGGTAGACGTTCTCGACCTGCGCCCACGCCGAGTCGACGGCCTCCTGGAGGCCGACGAGGCGGTTGTAGAGGCCGCCGAAGACGAGCGCGGCGACGACTCCGATTCCGAGCAGCAGGAGGCCGCAACCGAGGATGACGGATTTCTTCATGTGCTTCTCCGAAGTCTCTCACGCCGCCGGCGCCGAGTCGGCGACCGGCAGCGCCGCGAATCCCAGGCGCCGCGCCGCCGCCGTGCGCAGCTCGTAGACGAAGGTGAACACCAGCGGCGTCAGCACCAGGGTGATCACCGTCGACACCAGGAGGCCGCCGACCACCACGGCGCCGAGGCCGCGGTAGAGCTCCGAGCCCGCTCCCGGCATCACCACCAACGGTAGCATACCGAGGCTCGAGGTCGTCGTCGACATCAGGATCGGACGCACCCGCACCCGCACCGACTCGCGCACCGCGTCGTGCGGCGTCATGCCGTCGCGCAGGTAGTGCAGCGCCTGGTAGACGATCAGGATCGAGTTGTTGATCACGGTGCCGACCAGGATCACGAAGCCGAGCATCGTCAGCACGTCGAGCTGTTGGCCCTCGTCGAAGAGCTGCACGAGGCGCAGCCCGAGCACGCCGCCGAAGGTGGCGAGCGGCACCGTGAGCATGATCACCACCGGGTAGAGGAAGGACTGGAAGAGCGCCGCCAGCAGCAGGAAGGTGAGCAGGATCACCACCAGGAAGTTGGTCGCCAGGGCCCCGCGCAGCTTCGTCAGGTCGTCGGCGGCGCCGCGCAGGCGGATCTCGTAGAGGCCGCCGAGCCGGCCTTCGGCGGCGAGCGGCTCCACGATCTCGTTCTCGATGCGCGTGATCGCGTCCTCGAGGGCGATGCCGTCGGGCACCGCGGTCTCGATCGAAACTACCCGCTGGCGCTCGATGCGGTTGATCTGGATCGGTCCCTGGCGCTCACGCACCTCGGCGACGTCGCCGAGGGTGATCACCTCGCCCGACGGCGTGGCCAGCGGCAGCTCGGCGACGTTCTGCGTGTGCCGCGTCCAGTCGTCGCTGCCCTTGAGGACCAGGTCGATCTCGCGGCCCTCGTGGAAGTACTCGGCGACCTTGACGCCGTCGATCAGCGAGTTGACGGTGTGCCCGATCTCGGCGGCGTTGAAGCCGGCGTCGGCGGCGCGCACCCGGTCCGGGTAGATCCGCACCTCCGGGTTGCCGAGGTCGAGGCCCGGCACCGGGCGCGCCGGCGCCCCCGGCAGCACCTGGCCGACCCGGGCGAAGACCTCGAGGGCGACGTCGAGGATGCGCGGCAGCTCCGGGCCCGTGACGTCGATGCGCACCGAGCGGGTGCCGGCCAGGTCGTCGGAGAAGAGCGATTGCTGGCTGGCGAAGCCCATCGCGCCCGGCACCGACGCCAGGGCCTGGTTGATCACCGGCACCAGCTCGCCCACCCGCGCCTCGTCGCGCGCCGAGAGGCCCATGAACGACATGCCGTGGAGCCCCACGTACCAGAAGTCCTTGGCGCCGCCGCCCGGCAGGTCTGCCGTGCCCGCCTCGGGCTCTCCCCAGATGGGCTCCAGCCGTGACTCGACGGTCCTGCCCACCCGCTCGATCTCCTCGAGGTTGTAGCCCGGCGGCGGCAGCATGACGCCGAAGATGAAGTTCTGGTTGCCGTTGGGCAGGTACTCGGCGCTCGGCAGCAGCCACCAGGTGAGACCGACGGAGAGGCCGACGATCGCCGCTATGACCGCCAGGCGGCGCACCCGTCCGGCGTTGATCGCGTCGACCAGGGCCGAGATTCGCGCCGCCAGGCGCCCGAGCAGCGTCTCGTGGTGCTCGCGGTTGGTGGCCGCCACCCTCAGGACCATGGCGGCGCCCGACGGGATCACGGTCACCGCCACCGCCAGCGACACCACGATGGCGCTGGCGATGGCGAGCGCGATGTCGCGGAAGAGCTGGCCGGCGCGCTCCTGGATGAAGACGATGGGCAGAAAGACCGCCACCGTGGTGATCGTCGACGCCAGCACCGCGCCCCACACCTCGCGGGTCCCGTCGAGCGCCGCCTGGCGGCGGTTCTTGCCCATCTGCATGTGACGGTAGATGTTCTCGAGCACGACGATGGCGTTGTCGACCACCATGCCCACCGCGAACGCCATGCCGGCGAGGGAGATGACGTTGATGGTGCGCCCCATCAGGTACATGGTGAGGAAGGAGGTGACGACCGAGATCGGGATCGACAGCGCCACCACCAGGATCGAGCTCGGCGAACGCAGGAAGAGGAAGAGCACGACCACCGCCAGGAAGCCGCCGAGGTAGATGTTCTGCAGCACGCGGTCGATCGAGGCGTTGATGTAGGTCGTCTCCTGGTAGCCGATCTCGAGCTTCAGCCCGCGCGGCTCGAGCACCTCGCGGTTGATCCGCTCGGTCTCGGCCACCAGGCCCTCCATCACGTCGAGCACGTTGGCGCCGATCCGGCGCTGCACGCTCATGGCGAGCGCCGGCTCGCCCGAGAGCCGCACCAGGGCGGCCGGCTTCTGGTAGGCGAGCGTGACCTCGGCGACGTCGCCGACGCGGATGGGCACGCCGGCGCGCACCCTGACCACGGTCTGGGCCACGTCCTCGGGGCTGCGGTAGCGGCCCATCGTGCGCACCACGTAGCGCCGCTTGCCCTCGCCGAAGTCGCCCGCCGACACGTCCTGGCTCTCGGCCCTCAGCGCCGCCGTCAGCTCGGCGATGGTGATTCCGACCGAGGCCAGCAGGTCCGGGTCGTAAGTCACGTGGAGCTCGCGCTCGAGGCCGCCGAACTGGTCCACCCGCGCCACCCCGTCCACCCGCTCGAGCCGCGGCTTGACCATGTCCTCCACCAGGGTCGCGGCGTGCGGCGCGTACACGTCGGGATCCAGGCTGCGCAGTTGGAACCAGGCGGCGGCGCGCTCGTAGCGGTTGCCCGAGGTGACGATGGGCTTCTCGGCGTTCTGGGGATAGGTCGGCACCTCGTTGAGCTTGTTGGTCACCCGCACGGTGGCTCCGACCAGGTCGGTGCCGGCGGCGAACTCGAGGGTGATCTGGCCCGCGCCGTCGTGCGATTCCGAGCGCATCTCGATCAGCCCCTCGACCGACTTCAGGTACTCCTCCTGCTTCTCGACGATCTCCTTCTCGACCTCCTCGGGCGAGGCTCCGGGCCAGATGGTGTCGACGTTGACGAGCGGCCGCGCGATCTCGGGGGTGAGCTGGATCGGCACCTGCCCCAGGGCGAGGAAGCCGCCCAGCATCGCGATCAGCACCCCGACCGCCACGGTCACGGGATAACGGATGGAGGCGTCAATCGGGCTCATGGTTCTCCTCTCCCGCGACTTGCACCGGGCTCCCCGGGAAGAGCCTCTCGTTGCCGCGGACGACCACCCGCTGCCCCGCCGCCAACCCGTCGCCCTCGATCGCCACCCAGGTGCCGAGGCGGGCGCGGGCGCGCACCGGCACCTGGGCCGCATGGCCGTCGGCGACGGTGTAGACGAAGGTGCGCTCGCCGTCGCGGACCACTGCGTCTTTGGACACCGCGAGGCTGCGAAAGGTCTTCTTCAGGGTGAGGGTGGCGCGCACCAGCATGCCGCTGCCGATCCGGCCCTCGGGGTTGGGCACCGAGATCATCACCGGGAAGGTGTGGGTGGTCTCCGAGGCGCGCGGCGCGAGGCCGGCGACGGTGCCGGCGAGCGCCGCCTCCTCGTCGCCGGCGAGCGCGACCGCGGCCGGGCCGCCGAGATCGACCTGGCCGAAGTGCCGCTCCGGCAGGTCGACGACGACGCGCACCACCCCGAGGTCGACCATCTCGTAGACCGCCGTGCCGGGGTCGACCCACTCGCCGACGTCGACGAGCTTGCGCACGGTGAAGCCGTCGTAGGGCGCCACGATGTTGCAGTCGTCGAGGTCGATCTCGAGACGCCGGCGCTCGGCCTCGAGCTGGCGCAGGCGCTCGGCGGTGCGGGCGCCGGCGGCCTCGGCGGCGTCGAGGTTGCGCTCCGGGAAGACCTTGGTCGACACCAGCTCGCGGGCGCGCGTCAGCTCCTTCTCGGCGAGCTCGGCGTCGGCCCGGGCCTGGGCCGCTTCGGCGGTCTTGGCCTCGAGGGCGAGGTCGATGCGCCGGCAGTCGATCGTCACCAGCGGCTCGCCGCGGCGCACCCGGCGGCCTTCGGCGGCGTCGACCGAGCGCACCCGTCCCGCCACCTCGGCCACGATGCGGCTCTCGGCCCGCGCCTCGGTGCGGCCGACGAGCGTGAGCTGGTCGTGGAACTCGCGCTCCTCGATGGCGGCGGTCTCCACCAGCGCCGGCGGCGGCGCCTGGGCCGACAGGATCGACGCCATGGGCGCCGACAACAGGAAAATCGCGCAGAAACGCATTGGCCGTCCTTCATGGTCCCCCGGACACTCTATCAATGGGTGACGCTTCGTGAACGTCTACGAAGGGCGACTGTCCCGGGTTTCCCGAGGAAGAATTGCCGTCCGTCCTCGCGGTTCGCTATCCGGAGCACCGGCGCTGCACGAGATGGCGGCGCGGCTCAACTACGGCCTCGAATTCCCCCACCATCTGGTGGCGTCGCTCGCCGGCGCCGAGAGCTGAGCCTCAGCCGCCGCCGCCCTGGCGCCGCACCATCGCCGCCGCGTCGATCACCGGCGCGCCCTCCGGCGGCGTGTACTGGAAGGCGCCGGCCGGCAGCTCGGACTTTGGGACGAACTTCAGGTTGGCGAAGCGCACGGTGATCACCGGCTCGGCGCCGCCGATCATCACCCGGACCGGGAAACCGTTCTTGGCGTCGAGCACCAGGGTGACGGCCTCGAATCCGGCCGCCGCGGCCTGGCTGCCCATGGTCTGGCGCGACTCCTCGCTCAGCTCGCCGCGCAGGGTGACCTCGCCGCCCGCGGCGTCGACGACCTCGAAGTCGAAGAGCTTGCCGAGCTGCTCGACCTGTGACACCGGATCCATGCCTCCGGCCCCCATGTTGACGCCGAACGGCGATTGCTGCGCCATCGCGTCGGCGTCGGCACGGGCGAGCTTGGTGACCTGCTTGCCCATGCCCATGTCGACTTCGTTCCACATCGTGGTGCCGTCGTTGACCGAGAGGATGTTGAGCTTCATGCCGCCCTGGCCCTCGGCGCCGCTCATCTCGAAGACCATCTCCATCCGCATGTGGGTGGCGTCTCCCACCACCAGGCGTCCCGAGGCCGTGCCCGAAAGGGGCATGGTAGGAGCGGCCGCCATCTCCATGGCGAGGTCGGCGGTCAGCGGAGTCCTTTCGTAGATCGCGGCGACCTTCTTCAGCCATTCCGCGGCCTCCGGCGACGACTCCGCCGCCGCTGCGAGCGGCAGCAGGACAAGCCCGGCGGCGACCATTCGCAGTCGCCGGTTCAGGTGACTACCGTGCATGGGGGATTCCTCCAAGTTCGTCGTCCAGTACTGTCGTCCCAATACGCGACTAGTACGCGTTGTGCCAGAGGCCGCTGCGCATGGTCATCCAGAGGATCTTGAAATCGAGCAGGATCGACCAGTTCTGGATGTAGTAGAGGTCGTATTGGATGCGTTTCTTGATCGAGGTGTTGCCGCGCCAGCCGTGGACCTGGGCCCAGCCGGTGATGCCGGACTTCACCCGGTGGCGCAGCATGTAGTCGGGGATCTTGTGCTTGAACTCCTGGACGAAGGCCGGCCGCTCGGGCCGCGGACCGACGATCGACATGTCGCCGCGCAGCACGTTCCAGACCTGCGGCAGCTCGTCGAGGGACCAGCGGCGCAGGAAGCCGCCGAAGCCGGTGCGGCGGGGATCGTCGCGGGTCGCCCACACCGGGCCCGAGGTCGACTCGGCGTCGACCCGCATGGAGCGCAGCTTGAGCATCATGAAGGGCTTGCCGTCCAGGCCCATGCGCTCCTGGCGGTAGAAGATCGGCCCGCGGTCCTCGCGCCAGATGAGCCAGGCCACGAGCGGGAGCAACGGCAGCATCACCACCAGCGCGGCGGCGGCGATGACCACGTCCATCGCCCGCTTCACGAGACTGTTCCAGCCGCGCAAGGGCACCTGCGAGAGGTTGATCACCGGCAACCCGTCGAGGTCTTCGAGGGTGGCGGTCAGGGTGGCGTATTGGAGCACGTCGGGAACCAGCTTGACGTCGACGCAGTGGCGGCTCACCGACTCCATGAGGTGCACCATCTTGCGGTGGGCCTCGGGCGGCAGGGCGACGTAGACCTGGTCGACCCGCTCGCGCACGATCACCTCCTCGACGTCCTTCAAGGTGCCGAGCACCGGCACGTCGTAGAAGCTGCGGCCGGCCTTCGAGCCGTCGTCGTCGAGAAAGCCGACGACCTCGAAGCCGAGGGCGCGGTGGGCGAGGATCTTGTAGGTGATCTCCATGCCCAGCTCGCCGGCGCCCACGACCAGGATGCGCTGCAGGTTGTGGCCGGCCAGCCGCCGCCGCCTCAGGACCTCGCGGATCGCGGTGCGCGAGGTGATCAGCAGCACCACGTCGAGGGCCACGAAGAGCATCATGAAGGCGCGGCTGAAGGTGAACGTGGGAGAGCCGGCGCCGCCGGCCACCGGCCGGTACCAGGCCTGGATGCCGGAGACCAGCAAGGTGGCGAAGGCCACCGCGAAGAGGATCAGCAAGGCCTCGTCGACCCGGCTGCGGTCGCGGCGGCTCTGGTACAGGCCGTGGAAATAGAACACTACAGGCCATAGCACCAGCACCAGCGGCAGCAACCACAGGTAGTGGCGCAGGTCGGGCATCCCCTTGGTGAGCGGCGGCACCTCGAGGTGGAAGCGGACGTACCACGCCGCCAGGAAGGCGGCCAGGGAGGCCAACAAGTCACCGGCCAGGTAGAGCGCGACGGTGCTGCGGCGACGCTTACGGATCATCGATCGAGCTCCTCCGCGACGTACCGGGATACGCAAGTCCGTATGCGTTCGATGAATCGTGCCTTGGTGAATGACCGAGCCCGGTTTACCAGAATGGCGGTATTGAATCGAATTCCGCGCGCCTTGTCAATCGCCGCCGCCAGGGCCGCGGCGCTCTCGCCGTCGTAGAGCACGCCGTGCACGCCGTCGTCGACCACGTCGGCGACGCCGCCGCGGCCGCGCGCCACCACCGGGACGCCGCTCGCCAGCGCCTCCACCGAGGCGATGCCGAAGTCTTCGACGCCCGGCTGCAGGAAGAACCGCGCGCCGTGGTAGAGAGCGCGCAAGGCGTCGCCCTCCACGTGCCCCAAGAGCCGCGTCCCCGGCCCCGCGAGCGCCTGCAGACGCCGTCGCTCGGGGCCGGCGCCGACGACCCGCAGCTCCAGGCCCAACCGCGCGCAGGCCGCCACCGCCACGTCGATCCGCTTGTAGGGCGCCAGGGCCGAGACCACCAGGCCGTAGCCTGCGTCCGGTGCCGGGAGCGAGCCGTCCCGTTGCGCTTCCGCGTTCACGTCGCGACGTTCTCCCGACATGCTGCTTACGCAAGAGAAGGAGTCGACGTCTACGGGGGGCGGCACGACTTCGGCGTCGCGGCCGTAGTAGCGGCGGATGCGGCGGGCCACGAAGCGGGAGTTGGCGAGGAAGGCGTCGACCCGCGGCACGGTGGCGACGTCCCAGGCGCGCAGCGCCGTGAGGGCGAGGTTGCGCAGCCGCGCCGCGACGCCGCGGCGGCGCGGGAAGTAGGTGTGCTCCTGGTCCCAGGCGTAGCGCATCGGGGTGTGGCAGTAGCACAGGTGGACGGCGTCGGGGCCCGGGATGGCGCCCTTGGCCACGCAGTGGCTGGTCGACACCACGAGGTCGAAGGCCGTGAGGTCGAAGTCCTCGACCGCGGCGGGGAAGAGCGGCAGCAGGGTGCGGTAGCGGCGCCCCACGCCCGGGATCCGCTGCAGGAAGCTGGTGTGGATCGGGTGCGACTCGAGCTCGCGGCTGACGCTTCCCGGGACGTGCACCAGGGTATGGATGGGGGCTTCCGGCCAGAGCTCGGCGAGGGCCTCGAGGACCTTTTCGCCGCCGCGCATGCCGGTCAGCCAGTCGTGGACCAGGGCGACGCGCAACTCAGCTCTCCGGCGGCGTGCCGTCGAGGACCTCGCGATAGATGGCGAGGGTCTTCTCGGCGGCGACGCTCCAGCGGAAGTCCTGCGAGCGGCGCTGCCCGAGCTTGCACAGCGACTCGCGGTGCTCCTTGTCGGTGACGCACTGCACGATGGCCTGGGCGATGCCCTCGACGTCGAGGGGATTGACCAGGTGGGCGTAGCCCGCCGCGATCTCCTTGAGGGCGGAGGTGTTGGAGGTGATCACCGGCACGCACGAAGCCATGGCCTCGACGACCGGCAGCCCGAAGCCCTCGTAAAGGGTCGGGTAGAGGAAGAGCGACGCTCCCTGGTAGATCGCCGGCAAGGCCTCCTGGGCGACGTGGCCGAGGATCAGCAAGCGCTCGCCCAGGCCTGCCTGCCGGGCGCGCTGGCGGATCTTGAACTCCACGCCGTCGCGGTCGCCGACGCAGACCAGGCGATGCGGGAACTCGTGCAGCTTCAGGGCCCGGGCGTAGGCCTTGACCACGTTGTCGAGGTTCTTGTGGGGCTTGGGGTTGCCGACGAAGAGGAAATAGGGACGCTCGAGCCCGAGGTTCTTCATCCAGCGGTCGAGGTCCTCGCCGGAAAGGCGCTCGCGGAAGGAGTCCTCGATGCCGTTGTACACCACCTGGATCTTCTCGCCTTCCATGCGGAAGTAGCCGGTCAGGTCGTCCTTGGTGTTGCGCGACACGGTGATGATGCGCTGGCCGCGTTGGAGGCTGCGGCGGATCATCCGCTGGGCGTAGAGGAAGGCGACGCGGTTGGGCAGGAACTCGGGGTAGAGCAGGTGGATGATGTCGTGGATCGTCACCACCGCCTTGCAGGGCACCAGGGCGGGCAGCACGTAGTGGGTGGCGTGGTAGAGGTCGACGCGCAGGCGCAGCAGCTCCCACGACAGCCGGATCAGCTCGCGCACCGAGTAGACGGGCGAGCGCACGACGACCTGGCGGAAGTTCTCGGGCAGGCGGCGCAGCGTCCCCTGCCCCCGCGGGCCGACCAGGAGGAGATAGCGGTTCTCTTCGTCGAGACGGCCCAGCTCGCGGATCAGGTTGCGCACGTAGGTGCCGATCCCGAAGTCGCGGAGCTTGCGGGCGTCGATGGCGATGGTATACGGCAAAGCGTCGTTCCCGAACGCGGCCAGCGGAACAGTCATTCTACACGCTTGCCGCCGCGCTGCGGCGAGACTACGATAGCCGCTGCCAGGGCCGCCCGACCGCTCGCGAAAGTCCCATGCTCCGCCGCCTCTATCGATTCGCCCGCGCCCTGGCGCGGCCCGTCCACCCCAACCGGCTGCGCTACTACGTGCTCCACGGCGCCGACCGGCTCGGCATCCGCCCGGCGTTCCGGCGCCTCGGCATGGGCGCGCTCCACCCCCGCCGCGTGGCCTTCACCTGGCGCTGGGCGCGCGGCCTCGCCGCCGCCCGCCGCCGGCGGCGGCGCGAGAGGCGGCTGACCGTGGCGGTCGACGTGACCGCGTTCTGGGAGCCGCTGACCGGCATCGGCTGGTACCTCTACCGCCTGCTCGAGCACCTCGCCGAGCGCGACGACGTGCGCCTGCGCCTCTACGGGCCGCACCTCGTCGACACGCCCGACGTGCCGCCGCCGGCGGTGACGCTGCCGCGGGGCCCGGCGATCGAGGAGGTGACCTACCGCCTGCCCGCGGAGCTGAGCCTCGACCGCGCCTGGACGGCGGCCTGGCTGCGCCGCCGCGACGCGCGCCTGATCGCCGCCGACCGCAACGAGGTCCTCTTCGCCCCCAACTACTTCCTGCCGCGCTGGTTCGACCGCTGTCGCGGGCGCCTGGTGGCCACCGTCCACGACCTGAGCTTCCGGCGCGTGCCGTGGACGATGCGCGAGTCCACCCGCGAGGACCTCGCCAGGCATCTCGAACGCACCATGGCGCGCGCCGCCCGCGTGCTGACCGACAGCGAAACGGTGCTGGCCGAGCTGCTGGAGAGCGGCCTCGCCGATCCGGCGCGGGCCCACGCCGTCCACCTGGGGCCGGGACCGGTGACGGCGGCGCACGACGCCGCGCCGCTGCCGGCGGCGACGCCCGAGCGCTACGTGCTCCACGTGGGGACGCTCGAGCCGCGCAAGAACCTGCCGACGCTGCTGGCCGCCTGGCGCCTGCTTCGCGGGCGCGGCGCGACGCCGCCGCCGCTCGTCTTCTGCGGGCGCTTCGGCTGGAAGACCGAAGAGCTGCAACGCGAAATGGAGGCGGCGAGCGCCGAGGGCTGGCTGCGTCACTTCGGCTACCTCGCCGACGGCCAGGTGGCGGCGCTCTACCGCCACGCCCTGGCGGTGGCTCTGCCGTCGATCTACGAGGGCTTCGGGCTGCCGGCGGTGGAGGCGATGTACGCCGGCGCGCCGCTGGTGATGAGCGACATCCCGGTGCTCCGCGAGGTGGGGGGCGACGCCGCGATCTACGTGCCGGCGCAGGACCCCGCCGCCTGGGCCGACGCCATGGAGCGAGTGCTCGGCGACGCCGCGCTGCGCCGCGACCACGTCGAGCGCGGGCACGCGCGCTGCCGTGCCTTCGACTGGAATCGCACCGCCGAGGGCACGGTGGCGGTTTGGAAGGCGGCGGCGGGGAGGAAGCTCTGACGAGTCGGACGGGTCGGACAGGTCGGACGGGTCAGACTTGTCGGACGGGCAGGCCTGGGCGCGCCACCCCGTGAAGCTCTGATAAGATGGCAGCATGAAGCGCCGGTTTCTGTACGCCGGCCTGGCGCTCTTGCTGGCCTCCGGCCTCGCCGCCGGCCACCTGGCCTGCTGGTACCTGCCGCGGTACCACTCCGGCCAGCCGCGCCCGGGCTACCTGCCGGCCCAGTTGCTGGCGAGCGACGCCTTCTCTTTCGCCGTCTGGATGCCTTATCCCCACCAGAACCTGGGGCTCCTGGGACGCGCCGCGGCCGGCGGCGGCGCGACGGGCGAGCTGGCGCCGGCCCTGGCGCGGCTGGCGGGCCTGCCGCAGCCGTCGCTGCCGCGCTTCGGCGCGTTCGAGGTCCCGCCCGCCACCGAGATCGCGTTCGCCGCCGACGAGGGCGGCGAGCGTTTCGCCCTGGTCGCCGAGGTGTATCCGGTGGTGGCCGCTTTCGCCAAGCTCGCCGGACGGCTGGCCGGCAACGCCTGGCTGCGGGGCGGCGTGCTCGACGTCGACGGCCGGCGCGTCGAGGTGGCCTGGCACGGCCGGGTGTGGACGGTCGCCTCGCCCGGCCTGCCCAGCCTCGACGCCGCGCCGGCGGCGGCCGGGGCGCCGAGCCTGGCGATCGCCGAGGTCCGCCGCGCCGTTGCGCCGCTGCCCGCGGGACGCTTCGACCTGACGCGGCGAGGAGGCGACCTGGTGCTGGCGTCGGCCGGCGCCGGCGCCGCCCGGCGCGACCTCGAAGAGCTCGATCCGGCCGCCCTGGGGCTGTTCTTGCTGGTCGCCACCGGCCCCAGCAAGACCCTCGAGAAGCCGACCCAGGCGATGGCGTTCTTCCTGACCGATGAGCGCGAGAAGGCGGGCACCAGCACGAGCTACGAGCTGCCCGGCATGGCGTCGGTCTACGAGACCGGCGGCCGGCGCTGGACGCTGCCGGGCGAAGGCCTGCTGGACCTGGCCGGCCGCCAGGTCCGGCAGCGGGAGATCGGTCCCTTCAGCGTCGCCGCTCTCGACGGCGAGAGCTTTCAGCGCGTCCAGGAGCTGATGCCGCGCCTGGCACCGATCGCCCGGCCGCGGGCGCGCGATCAGCTCGTCTGGGGTCTGTGGCTCGACCTCGAGGGCGGCTTCGGCGAGGTCAGGCGCATCGCCGACGTCCTCGCCGAGATCCCCATCGCGCCGCGCCGCCACCAGGAGCGCTGGCGTGACGCCGCGGCCGTCCTGGCGCCGGCGGCGCGGTCGTTCTCGCGGCTGACGGTGGTGGTCACGGACGAGCCGGAGGTCCTGCGCCTGCGGTTGGTGGGACGGTCACGGTGATGCCCTCAGCATTGCCAGAAGGGATCCGGGTCGGATATCCTTACCGCGGCAACGCCGACCAGGACGGTGGACATCGTGTCCGACGAGCTACGCGAGATTGACGCTGCGGCGATCGAAGAGCTGAGCCGGATCAAGGACGAGCAGCAAGTCCTCGAGCAGCGGCTCGCGCGCATGGAGGAGGAGAAGGCGAACGTCTCCGAGCTCGTCTACGAGCGCGTGCGCCGGGACTACGTCAGGCGCTCGGCCGACCTCGAAGAGCGGGCGCGTCCGCTGAAGGAGGAGGCGCGCGCCCATTATCGCAAGCTGCGCAGCGTCGGGCGGCAAGCCGAGCAGGACGCCGACCAGGCCCGTCTCGACAAGGAAGAGGTCGAGCTGCGGCATCGCCTCGGCGAGATCGACGACGAGACGTTCAAAGAACGCCTCGGCGCCTGCGAGGAGGAGCTCGGCGAGCGGCAGGCGCGGCTGCGCGACGTCGAGGAGCTGCGCGAGCGCTTCCTCGCCGTCTTCCGCTCGCCCGAGGAGCTCGAGGCGCCCGCCCACGACGAGCCTCCGGAGGACGAGGCGCCGCCCGATCTTCTGCCCGACGCGGAGCCCGAAGAGTTCCTGGACACCGACGCGACGACGCTCAAGGTGGAGGAGGAAACGGTGCTGCGCGGCGACACGGCCCCGGTCGAGGCGGCCCCGGTCGAGGCGGCCCCGGTCGAGGCTGCTCCGGTCGACACGGTCCGTGCCGCCGCGCCGCCGCCCGCCGACAGCGAGGCCACGATGCTGCTCAAGGGACCGCGGCTGGTGATCCACCGTGGCGACAGCCTGGAGGAGCTGCGCCTGGGACCGGAGCCGATCACCGTCGGCCGCGCGGTCAAGAACGCCGTCCGTTTCCTGTCGACCTCGGTCTCACGGCACCACGCCCGGATCATCGTGGGCGACTCGGGCTACATGGTGCGCGATCTCGGCTCGGGCAACGGCACGCTGGTCAACAGCGAGCCGGTCACCGGCGACCGGCAGCTCCGCGACGGCGACGTGATCCAGGTCGGCAGCGAGGTGCTGGTCTACCGGGACCGATAGGACCTCGCCCCCCGTCCCCCTCTCTCTTTCATTCCGCCAGGTCGATCTCGACCTTGACCTCTTCGCCCGCGGTGACGATGAACGTCCGCTCGCGGGTCTCGTGCTGCGGGTGGAAGACCTGGAGCTGGTGCTCGCCGGGGTCCATCAGCAGCCCCTCCGCCACCGCCGACAGCTCGCCGCCGATGCCCACGAAGCGTCCGTCGAGGTAGACCGAGGCCTCCGGCGGCGAGATCGTCATGTGGACGCGGCCCGCTTCGGTGCGCGCGTCGAGCTCTTCGGGCGGTGCGGGCGCCCGGTCAGAGGGCCGAACCGTCCCGTACTCGACCTCGTAGCGGCTGCGGTCCTCGCGATCGCGGTCGTAGGGCTCCCGGCTGTAACGATCGCGGTCGTAGCGGTCACGGTCGTAGCGGTCACGGTCATCGCCGCTCTCGCCGCGGTAGCGGGTCAGCTCTTCCGGCGCCACGGACTTGCCGGGCTGCATCTGGAATTTGACGTCGATCACCAGCTCGGGCCGGGTCGCGACCTCCCTCACCACGGTCTCGTAGCCGTCTTTGTAGAAAATCAGCTCGTAGGTGTCCTCGTCGAGCCAAAGGTAGCGCGGCCAGCCGTCGAAATCGCCGGTCGTGCCGACGTAGTAGCCGTTGACGAAGACCTGGGTGTCCTTGGGCTTGACGTTGAGGTCGAGCGCTCCCTGCGGCTCGTAGGCCACCGCTCGGCCGTACGACCGGTAGCCGTACGGGTAGCCGTACGACGGGTAATGGTAGGCGTACGGATAGTAATAGTAGTCGGGGTAGTAGCCGAGGCCGAAGTGCAGGAAGGAGCCGTAATAGCGGGGGTAATGCCGGTAGAAGTAGTAAGGGTAATGACCCCGTGGCCGGTGGCCGTGGTAGCCGTGGTCACGGCCGTGGTCGCGGCCCGAGCCGCCTGAGCCGACGCCGCTGCCGCCCGGAGAGGGAGGGACGCCGCGGGGCGGATCGCTCTCGCGCCACGGCCCTTCGTACCGGCGTCCGCCTTCCGGCAGCAAGGGCCGCACGCGGGTTCCCGAGCCGGTGCCGGGGCGGGTGAGAGTCTTCCCCGACGCGCCGCCCGGCTTGGCCCTCGACATGCCGGAGCGGGTGCTCGGGCTGGTGGCCCGGCTGCTCGGCCGGGAGCTGGTGCGCGGGCTCGACCGCGCGCCTGAAGAGCGCGGGCTCGACCGCGCGCCTGAAGAGCGCGGGCTCGAAGGGCTCGACTTGACGCTCGGCTTGGAGGGCGCCGACTCCCGCTGCTGCCCCCAGGCCGCCGGAGCCGTGCCCAGCAGCAACGCGAGCGCCGCGGCCAGGGGCAAGAGGAACCGGCCGGGGCGGCGGTAGGTCTTGTATCTCTTCGTCATCGCTGACCTCCTTCCGTGATCGCGTCTCGAGGGGCGCCGGACCCGCTCCTGTCTCGAGAGAGTTCACCAAGATCTGGAGCAAGAATCAAGCCATGCTCTCCTGCATTCTATCGTACGGCGGCAGGCGCGTGCGGGCGGCTCGCGGCGCGGTCAGACTCCATTCCGCAGGACGCCGGCGTCCTCGCCAGCGGTCGGTCCGGGTCAGCGCTGGAAGAGGTCCCACTTGAGGCGGGCGGGGCTCGAGCGGAAGGCCGTCTCGTCGGCTTCCACGGCAAGTCCCAGACGCTCGCGGGCGTCGAGGAAAAGCACGAAATCGAGCTGACGCCCGGGGTCGTCCGCCTCCTCGGCGTAGCGGCGGGCGATGTCGTTCGCCGGCAGGGTGAGCCGCCCGGCCACTACGGTCAGCGGCATCTCGAGGCCCTCCACACCGGCCGCCGCACGGTAGCTGCGCCACACCACCTCGGTACACACCAGGGCGTGGTCGGTGGCGAAATCGAAGTCGAAGTCGTAAGGCTTGCCGAGCTGGCCGAAAGCGAGGTAGACGGCCCGCGCCTTGGCCGCCGGCGAAAGACGCGGACGCAGCGCCGCCAGGTAGTCGCCGGAGGCGGCGGCGAGGGTGTTGAGCAGCACCCCCTCGCCCACGGCTTCGAGCACCACCGTCGGCTCGCCGTCCCGCCCGGACCGGTAACGCTCCCACTCCCGGGGATACGACCGCGCGAGAGCCTGCGCCAGGCTCAGCGGCTCGCCCACGAGCTCCACCATGGCGGCGCGGACGTCCGGCGCGTCGAAAGCGGCTTCCAGCTCCTCCGGAGCGCCCAGGTAGATCATGGCGTGGGGCCAGAAGCCCGGCAGGCCGACGTTCGACAGGTACCAGTTCTTGCGGCCCAGGAGCACGTCCCCCGGCGCCAGCCGCGGACGCGCCGCGGCGAGCTGGTCGCCGGTGATGAGATAGCGGCCGCGGCGCCGCGTTTTGAAGTCGCCCATCCACTCCGCAACGCCCTTCTGGGCCGGGAACCAGGTGCGGCGCACGGTGCGTTTCAGCACCTGGAAATCGGCGCGCAGGGTCTGGACGGCGCGCTCCGGCAGCGGCGCCACCGCGCGGATCGCCGCCAGGTGCGCCTCGACGCGGCGCCAGAGGTCGTCGAACCCCCGCTCCTCGGCCGTCCGGCGCGCGTCGACGGTGCTCTCCAGGAAACGCAGGTAGCGCTCGCCGGCGAGCACCCGCCCCTGGTCGCGCACCCCCAGGAGCTCCTGACGGAGGAGGCTGAAGGTGTGCTCCGGCAGGTCGGTCCGGGGATGCGGCGCGTCGAGCAGCCGCTCGGCCTCGCGCCGGCCGAGCACCAGGCGGCTGAAGCGCAGGCTCTTCTCGTAGAGCGCCAGCTCGGCGTCGAAGGTGAGCAGGTAGCTGCGCACCAGCTGGTGGCGTTGGGCGCGCGAAGGATCGAAACGGAACCAGTCTTCGTAGAAGACGCGGATCTGGTCGAGGGCGAAGGCGGTGTCGTAGAACGCCCGCCAGGTGTCGTGGAGGACCTCTTCCTCCGCCGCCGTCAGCGGACGCCGCACGCCGTCGCCACGAAAGAGCTCGAGCGCCTCGAGCCGGCCGACGAGACGGTCCAGCTCGGCGTCGAGCTCCCCGACCTGGCGGCCGTCGGCGTCGAAGGCGGCGGCGAGCGCCGCGGCGTCGAGGCGGGTCAGGGGCGAGGGCTGCGCGGCCCAGTAGACGGCGAGCCGCAAGGCCGCCGCCAGGCAGGCCAGGGCGAGCAGCGCCACGACCCGCTTGCGCACCTTGACGCCCGCCTCCGCGTGCCGCACCACCTTGCCCTTGAGCCACTGCCCCGCCAGGACGAGCAGCAAGGCCAAGGCGCAGAAGCTCGACAGGACGCCGAGCATCGTCGGCGTCCAGGGCACTCCGAAGTCCCCGAGCCAATAGCCGGCGAAAAAGCCGGCGCCGAGCGGCAGGCCGAGCTGACCGGCCCGATCGAGGAGACGTCCGGCGGCGACGCGGCGAGGGGAAGGCGGACCGGAGGAATGCAGGGTCGCCATCCGAGGATAGTATCTGTCGAGCGATGAGAAAGCGCGACTGCTTCCCGGCCCTGGCGGCCGTCCTCGGCGCCGCGGTCTCCGCCGTCGCCGCGGGCGGCGAGCTCAGCGTCACCGGTTACCTTGCCGCCCGCGGCCTCGCCGTCCGCGGCCAGCCGTCGTGGCTCGCCGGCGGCTTCGGGCGCCTCGCGGCCGGCGCCGAGGCCCCGGACGACGAGGATGCCTTCGCCCTCGGCCTGGCCCACGTGGCCCTCGACCTCCGGCCGTCGGAGCTCTTCGGCTTCTACGTCCACGGCGCGGCGCGCGCCGAGCCCGACGTGCGCGAAGGCGACGAGGCCGGCTTCGTCGAAGCGTTCGTCTACGGCTCGGCCCGGGCGCGGCGCGCCGACGTCTTCCGCTGGCGCCTCGGCCACTTCATCCTGCCCACCTCGCGCGAGAACGTCGAGGTGGCGTGGTCCTCGCCCTACACGATCACCTTCTCGGCGCTCAACTCGTGGATCGGCGAGGAGGTGCGCCTCACCGGCGTCCTGACCGAGTACTCCCTGGGCGTCGGCGCCGTCGACGAGCTGCGGCTCGGGGCCGGCGCCTTCGGCGGCAACGACGCCGCCGGCGCCCTGCTCGCCTGGCGCGGCTGGTCCCTGGGCGATCGCCTCACCCCCTTCGGCGAGCTGCTGGCGCTGCCGCCCCTCGACTCGCTCGCCGGCGGCGGCCCCTTCGACCGCCAGCTCGACCGCGGCACCCAGCCCTTCGGCAGCGACCTCGACGGCCGCGCCGGCTGGGCGGCCTACCTGCGCTACGCCCGCCCCCAGCGGACGACCCTGCAGTGGACCCATTACGACAACCGCGGCGACCGCGGCCTTCACCGCGGCGAGTACGCGTGGGAGACCGAGCTCGACCTCCTCGGCGCCGACCTGCACCTCGGCGACGCCTTCACGCTCGCCGGCGAGCTCCTCGACGGGTCGACGGGCATGGGCTTCCGCGCCGACGCCATGGTGCAGCTCGACCTGCGCGCCGCCTACCTCCTCGCCTCCTGGCGGCCCGGCTCCTTCCGCGTGACGCTGCGCCACGACCGCTTCGAGACCGTGGACCGCGACCTCACGCCCCGCGGCGAGGACAACGACGAGGACGGACGCGCCTGGACCCTCGCCTTCTTCTGGGAGCCCGACGAGCGCTGGCGCCTCGGCCTCGAGCTCCTGGACCTGCGTGCGGCGCGCCCGGCGGCGGCCCAGTCGGGCTTCGATCCCGATACCGACGCCCGCTCGCTGATCCTCGAGCTGCGCTACTACCTGGACTGGTAAGGGCCGGCCCTCCCCGGCCCCGCGGGAATCTTTCGCCGGCGGGAATATTTGCAAACTTGCGCAAGTTTGCTTGCATATGACCATGAACGACGCGAAGACGGTACTCCCCGACGCCTGCACCGACGCCCTCACCCCGTTCCTGAGGCCGGAGCTCTTCCGCGCCCTCGGCGACCCTTCGCGGCTGGCGCTGCTGGCGCGCCTGGCGGCGACGCCGGGAGCGCAGAGCGTGACCGAGCTCTCGAGCTGCTGCGGGGTCCACTTTTCCGGGGTGTCGCGGCACCTGAAGATCCTCCACGACGCCGGCCTGATCGACGTCGAGCGGCAGGGCCGCGAGGCGCTCTACCGCCTCGACTGCGGCGCGCTCGCGCTGGCGCTGCGCGGCATGGCGGACGCTCTCGAGGCGTGTCAGGCGAGCTGCTGCGGCCCGCGGGGGGCCGAGGGGGACTGCCGTCGAGCGTAAAAACGGAGATGAAGACATGATGCAAGTTGCGCAAACGAACGACGAGATCCGTGAACAGGTGTCCCAGGCCTACGCCGTGGCGTTGGAGCGCTCGCGGCGAGGCGAATCGGGCTGCTGCGGCGGCGGCTGCGGCACCCAATCGACCGCCACGAGCGCCGTGGCGACTTTGGCCGGCGTCGCCGCCCAGAGCGCCGGCTACGGCGAGGAGGTCGCCCTCGCCCCGGAGGCCGCGGCGAGCTCCTTCGGGTGCGGCAATCCGCTCGCCTTCGCCGGCGTCGAGCCGGGGCAGACGGTGGTCGACCTGGGCTCCGGCGCCGGCTTCGACCTGCTCATCGCGGCCCGCAAGGTGGGCCCCGAGGGCCGGGTGATCGGCGTCGACATGACCGACGCCATGATCGCGGCGGCTCAGGACAACGCCCGCCGCGCCGGCTTCGACCAGGTCGAGGTGCGCAAGGGCCTGATCGAGGCGCTGCCGGTGGAGGACGGCGCCGCCGACTGGGTGATCTCCAACTGCGTGATCAACCTCTCGCCCGAGAAGGAGCGGGTCTTCGCCGAGATCCACCGGGTGCTGAGGCCCGGCGGCCGTTTCAGCGTCTCCGACGTCGTCGCCGAGTCGCTGCCGGCGGCGGTGCGCGACCACGCCGCGGCCTACGCCGCCTGCGTGGCGGGCGCCATCTCGGAGGCCGACTACCTGGCGGGTCTCGAGGCCGCGGGGCTGACCGACGTCGCGGCGAGCGAGCGCCAGGTCTACGGCGCCGCCGAGATCCGCGGCATCGTGGGCTCGGACCTCGAGAGCTACGGCCTCGATCCCGCCGCGCTCGACGGCCTGCTCGAAGGGCTCGAGGGCAAGGTGGCCAGCGTGCGCTTCACCGGCCGCAAGCCCTGAAGACGAAGAAAGGGCGGGTCGAACGACCCGCCCTTCTGACGTGCTTGCTTCAGGAGCCGAACGGCTAGAAACGGAAGCCGACCGAAAGCCTGAACAGCCGCGGCCGCTGGACGCTGTTTTCGTTCAACGGATCGCCGAAGCCGTTCTGCTTCGCCCAGTTGATACCCTCGACGGGCGTCTCGGTGAAGGGATTGAAGGGCGCACAGCGTCCGGCGCTCCGAGACCCGTCAGCGTTGAGGACGCCCATCGGGCAGGTCCCGGCCGCGGGGCCGCTGACGCCTGTGAAGTGGCCGACCGCGGCCTCCTCGCCGAAGATGTTGAGGATCTCCGGCTGGAGGAACACTTGCATCGACCGGCCGAAGGCCTGCCAGCGGAAGGAGTAGTTGAACGACAGGTCCGAACGGTGGAGGTCGTCGGTGTGGAAAGCGTCGCGGTCGGTGAAGTAGTAGACGACCGTGCTGGGAGGGTTCAGGTAGCCAGGGTTGGTGACGAAAGGCCTGGAGTCGAGGAGGGCGGCCGCGCCGTACGGGCTGCCGGAGAAGAAGTTCTCCATCCAGCTCACCGACAGCGAATGGTGCTCTCTGTCGAGGAGGTCGTAGATCGCCCACGCGCGGAGCTTGTGGCGCTGATCGGTCGCCAGGTCGCCGTTCGGATCGCTCCAGCTCCGCTCGAAGTACTCGGCATAGCTGTTCACCGACACCGGCACCGGACCGCTCGGCCCGGTCTCGCCGTTGATGTTGCCCTCGACTTTCGACAGAGCGTAGGTCGCGCCCACGCGCAGGCGGTCGCTGAGATTGTAGCGGAGCTGCGTGTGCAGGCCCGTGTACTCGCGCTTGAGCCCGTCGTCGCCGAAGTTGCCGACCTCGGTCAGGTCGGCGAAGTTGCCGTTCGGGAGCTGCACCCTCCCGGTCTCGAGCGTCGTCCGGTTGGAGTAGAAGTCGCTCCAGTCACGGTGGACCAGGTCGGCGCGGAAGGTGCCCTTGCTGCCCAGCCGCTTGATCACGCCGACCGTGAGCTCGTCGGCCGACGGCGACTTGATCGTATCGAGGATCTGCGCGGTCGCTCCCGGAACGTTGCGGCTTACGAAGAAGTCGGTCTCGAGCGGCGAATTCGGATCGATGAGGAAGGGATCGTCGAACCGGCCGCCGACGCTCTCGTACCAGTCGAACATGATCCGCAACGCGTCGGCGCTCGACACGCAGCCGCTGGTGTTGTTTTCCGAGCAGAGACTCGGGTCGGTGTTGATCTGAGGCCCGCCGTAATCCCAGACGAAGGAGCTCACCGCGCCGCCGTCGGAGGTCGAGTCGGCGCGGCTGTTGGCGACGCCGGCCACGTAGGTGCCGTAGCTGGCATTCAGGAGCAGGTCGCCATCGCCCTTCGTGTCGTAGGTCAGGCTCAGGCGCGGGCTGACCTTCGCGTCGTCGGCCACCAGGGCGCCGGCGCTGTTGGAGCCGTCGTTCTCGTCGTAACGCAGGCCGAGGTTGAAGCTCCATTTGTCGCTCAATTGCCAGGCGTCGTTGACGTAGAGCGAATTGGTCTTGAAGCTCGTCGGCTGCGCGATGTCGAGGTTGATGATGGCGAACCATTGGATCCGCGCATTGCTCCCGACGACGGGGAACACCTCGCCGGTGTTGAAGTTGGCGACGATGTCCGACGCATAGGTCGTGAAGTCGCTGCCGGTCTGGTGGTTGACGGCGAAGCGGATGTCGTCGTAGGTGTCGTAGCCGAAGACGAGGTCGTGGGTGCCGGCGCTCTTGGAGGTGAGGAAGTACGAGCCCTTGGCGAGGAAGTTCTCGTTGTTGCGGATCTCCTGCTCGCAGCCGCCGCAGAAGGTCGGCGTGTGGAAGCGCCAGGAGTTGATGCGGGTGCGCCACAAGGTGCCCTCGATCAGATCTTGAGGGCCCCCGGAGCCGACGCCGATGGCGAAGTCGCGCTCCGAGTACTGGGCCTCGAGGAAGAAGTTGGAGCTCAACACGCCGTTGTAGTTGATGGCCTTGATCTCCTGCGGATCCTGGCGGTTGGGGCTCAGGCTGTCGAGGTCGATGAAGGTGAAGGAGCCGGCGTTCTGCGTGGTGCGGTCGATCTCGATGTAAGACCCCACCACGTTGTGGCGCTGCGTCGCCGCGAACGTCAGCTTGCCCTCGATACGCTGTTCTTCCTCGGCGTACGGATAGTCGAGGAGGAGCAGCGCCGGGGTCTGTCGGGTCTCGGACGAGGCGAGGTCCCGGCCGGCGCCGAAGAACCAGATGTGGTCTTTCCAGAAGGCGCCGCCGAGCGTCGCCTCGTAGGTTTCGTTGAGGGTGTCGTCGCGCTCCGGGCTGCCGCTGAACAGCGCGCCCTGTTCGCCGGCGCGGGCGATCCAATCGTCGTTGGAGAGCGACGAGCGGATCGAGCCCTCGATCTGGTTGCCGCCCGACTTGGTGATCACGTTGACCACGCCGCCGGTGAAGCGGCCGTACTCGGCCGACACCGACGACACCGTGGTGGTGGTCTCGGCGATCGCGTCCTCGATGAACAGCGGCAGCTCCTGGCCGCGGATGTTCTCGTTGATCGACACGCCGTTGACCAGGAAGAGGTTCTCGAACGACATGGCGCCCGAGATGGTGATCACCGGCGTTGCCTCGGTGCCGCCCGGGCCGGTGGCGGTGACGCCGGGCGCCATGAGCGCCGCGTCGTCGAGGTCGCGCTCGATCGCCAGCGACTCCATCTCGTCCTTGGTGTAGGTCGAGGAGCCGCTCGAGGTCCGCGAGATGGTCTCGAAGTTCGAAGTGACGACGATCGTCTCCTCGATCACCTCGGCCGGCCGCAGGGCGATGTTGGAGACCATGGTCTGCGCCGCCGACAGCTTGAGCTCGCGCGACGACTCGGTGAAGCCGTCGAGCTGGTAGGTCGCCTCGTAGATGCCGGGCGGCAGGAAGGGGATCTTGTAGTCCCCGTTGGCGCCGGTGTAGGTCGTCTTGGTGCCCTGCACGGACTCCGAGTTGGCCGACACCAGGACGCCGGGCAGCCCGACGCCGGAGTCGTCCGTCACGCGGCCCGTCAGGGTGGCGGAGGGGATCTGGGCGAAGGCCTGGGCCGCCAGCAGCATGCCGACGGCGAGGGCCGACCAGGTTGCCCAACGGTTCCTCTTCTGCATGTGATTCTCCTTTGTCGCGTCGCTCTTCAAAACGACAGTTTCCGAGCTTCCCAAGCTAGAACGCTGGCCGAAGACTCCGTACGAGGACGATCGGACGAGAATAGGCCGGGCGCGGCCCGAAGTCAATCCGCACCGGCCCCGCGTCTCGACGTCTGATCCAAAAATTTGGTTACCGGATCCAATTCCCTGATTCCGCGAGGCACTCCGGCCCTGCCGGCGGCCGGCCCCGTGGTAGCATCGCCGGGTGGATCCCTGGCGGACGACAGCGCACCTCGACCCGCGGCCGCGGCCGACGGCAACAGCCCAAGCCCTGTGTTCATCGGTATTTCGTACGCTCATCGCGGTGGGTGCGGTCGTCGCCCTGGGGCCTGGATGCAGGGATCCGGAAAGCACGGGCGTCGGCTCGCCGCGCGACCAGTCCGATTCCCTACGTTCGGCCACGTCAATCTCCTTCAAGGAACGTGCCAGCGAGCTCGGCCTCGATTTCGTCCACTTCAACGGCATGTCGGGCCGGCTCTTCCTGGACGAGATCACCTGCGGCGGCGGCGCCCTGCTCGACTACGACGACGACGGCGACCTCGACGCCTATCTGGTCCAGGGGCGCATGCTGGGGCCCGCGACGATCGATCAGGCCCTCGTCGCCCCGCGCCATCCGCTGCCGCTGACCGACCGCCTGTACCGCAACGACCTCGAAGGCGGCGCCCCGCGCTTCACCGACGTCACCGCGGAAGCGGGCCTGGCGGCGGGAGGCCCCGCCGAGGCCGCGGGCTACGGCTGCGGCGTGGCCGCCGGCGACTACGACAACGACGGCCGGATCGACCTGCTGGTGCTCAACCTGGGGGCCAACCAGCTCCTGCGCAACGAGGGGCCGGGCGCCGACGGCCGCGTCACCTTCCGCGACGTGACCGCCGCGGCCAGCCCCGGCGAGGGCGGCCTGCGGGCGCCGCGCTCGAGCGTCGCGGCGTCGTTCTTCGACTACGACCGCGACGGCTGGCTCGACCTCTTCGTCGCCAACAACGTCACCTTCCGCCACCAGGACCCGCCGCCGTGCTACGACCAGACCGGCGCGCGGGAGTACTGCGGCCCGGGCGCCTATCCCTTCGAGCACGACCAGCTCCTGCGCAACCGCGGCCCGGGCGCCGACGGCACCGTCCGTTTCGAGGAGGTCACCGCGGCCGCCGGCATGACGGGCTCCTTCGGGCCCGCCCTCGGCGTCGTGACGGCCGACTTCGACGCCGACGGCTGGCCCGACGTCTACGTGGCCAACGACGGCGAGCCCAACTTCCTGTGGATCAACCGCCGCGACGGATCCTTCACCGAGGAGGGGCTGATGGCCGGCGCCGCGGTCGATGCCGCCGGCGTCGCTCAGGCGTCGATGGGGGTCGACGCCGGTGACGTCGACGGCGACGGCGACCTCGACCTCTTCATGACCCACCTCATCCGCGAGACCAATACCCTCTACCTGAACGACGGCAGCGGCCTGTTCGCCGACCGCACCCGGGGCAGCGGCCTCGGCCCGGAGAGCATCGTCTACACCTCGTTCGGCACCGGCTTCGTCGACTACGACAACGACGGCCGGCTCGACCTGCTGATCGTCAACGGCTCGGTGACGCGGCTGCCGGAGCTGGTGCGGCGCGGCGATCCCTTCCCCCTGCACCAACCCAACCAGCTCTTCCGCAACCTGGGGACGGTGGGCGGCGGCGTCCGCTTCGCCGAGGTCACGGCCGAGGCCGGCGGCGCTTTCGCGCTCTCCGAGGTCAGCCGCGGCGCCGCCTTCGGCGACGTCGACAACGACGGCGACGTCGACGTGCTGGTGGTCAACAACGCCGGTCCGGCGCGCCTGCTCGTCAACCAGGTCGGCCAGGCGCGCTCCTGGCTCGGCGTGCGCCTGGTCGGCGGCCGGCCGCCGCGCGACCAGCTCGGCGCCCGCGCCGCGGTGCTCGCCGGCGGCGCCCCCCGGCTGTGGCGGCGGGTGAGGACCGACGGCAGCTACAACTCGGCCCACGATCCGCGGGTGCTCTTCGGCCTCGGCGAGGGCCCGCGCGTCGACGGCGTGCGCGTCGTCTGGCCCGACGGCAGCGTCGAGGAATGGACCGGCGTGGCCGCCGGCCGCTATACGACTCTGGTCCAGGGCACGGGCACGACCCTCGAGCCGTCCACAGGTAGAATCGAGGGCCCGTGAACCTCGAATCCGTTCTCAGGAGACACGCATGGTCCGCCGAGCCCTGATCTTCCTGCTCCCCGCCAGCCTGCTCCTCGCCGGCCCGCTGCCCGCCGAAGAGGAGAAGCCCGCCGAGAAGAAAGTCGAACAGCCCGCCCTCGAGGAGAAGCTGGCGACGACGCAGCACTCGCTGACGCTGGCCGGCGAGCGCGTCGACTACGCCGCCACCGCCGGCACGATGGTGATCCGGGACGCCGAGGGCAAGCCCCTGGCCTCGGTCTTCCACGTCGCCTACACCCGCGACGGCGTCGACGACCCGGCGACGCGTCCGGTGACCTTCAGCTTCAACGGCGGACCGGGCGCCGCGGCCCTGTGGGTCAACCTCGGCGCCTTCGGCCCCAAGAAGGTGCTGGCCGACGACGAGGGCATGCCCTACCCGCCGCCCGGCCGGCTCGTGGACAATCCCTACTCGGTGCTCGACGTCACCGACCTGGTCTTCATCGATCCGGTGGAGACGGGCCTCTCGCGCAAGGCGGCGGACGTCGACCGCAGCCGCTTCCACGGCCTCAAGGCGGACGTCGAGACGGTGGGCGAGGTCATCCGCCTGTGGGTGACCCGCAACGGCCGCTGGGCCTCGCCCAAGTTCATCGCCGGCGAGAGCTACGGCACCACCCGCGCCGCCGGCCTCGCCTTCTACCTGCAGGACGAGCTCGGCATGTACCTGAACGGCGTGGTGATGATCTCCACGGTGCTCAACTGGGGCAACCAGGACTTCCACGTCGGCAACGACCTGCCCTACCTCATCCACCTCCCGAGCTACGCCGCGGCCGCCTGGTACCACGGCAAGCTGGCCCCGGAGCTCTCGGGCGACCTGCGCGCCACCTTGGGCGAGGTCGAGCGCTTCGCCCTCGGCGACTACGCGCTGGCCCTGCACCAGGGCGCGGCCCTGCCCGCCGCCGACCGCCGCGCCGTCGCCGAGCGGGTGGGGCGCTACACCGGCCTGACGGCCGAGTTCGTCGAGCGCAACGATCTGCGGCTGGTGCTCCGGCGTTTCCTCAAGGAGCTCTTGCGCGAGGAGGGCAAGACCGTCGGGCGCCTCGACAGCCGCTTCACCGGCTACGACCGCGACTCGGCGGGCGAGTCGCCGGAATTCGACCCCTCGAGCGAAGCGGTGGCCGTGGGCTACGTGGCGCTGATGAACGACTACATCCGCCGCGAGCTGGAGTTCGAGACCGACCTCGTCTACCGTCCGCTCGCCTTCGAGGTCTTCCCCTGGAAGTGGGAGGACCACGAGAACCAGTTCGTCAACGTGGCCGAGGTGCTGCGCCAGGCGATGACGCGCAACCCCTTCCTCCACGTGCTCTTCACCAGCGGCTACTACGACTTCGCCACCCCGTACTTCGACACCGTCTACACGGTGAACCACCTCGGCCTGCCGGAAGAGCTGCGCGGCCACGTGTCCATCGCCTTCTACGAGGCCGGCCACATGATGTACATCCGCAAGCAGGACCACGCCAAGCTCAAGCGCGACGTGGCCGATTTCATCGCGCGGGCGACGCCGGCGCCGTAGCCGTCGTGGTGAAGAGCCTGAAGACCGCCGCCGCCGCCGTCGCGGCCCTCGTCGTCCTCGTCCTGGGGGCGCGGCTGGCCGGCTATCGGGTCGTGATCGAGCCCGTCGACGGCGAGGCGACCCGGACCGTGACGAGCTTCGACGCGGTCGCCCCGAGCGTCCTCGATCAGGACTTCGGCAGCGAGCCGGAAACCAGGAACGTGGTGATCCTGATCGGCGACGGCATGGGCTTCGGTCAGCTTCTCGGGGGCCGTGCGGCGGTCGCGGGCCTGAACGGACGGCTGTTCATGGAGCGGCTGCCGGTCACCGGCTGGCTGAGCACCCACTCCGCCCACGACGTCGGCACCGACTCCGCCGCCGGCGCCACGGCCCTGGCCGCGGGACACAAGACCGCAATCGGCCGTCTCGGCGTCACCGCCGACGGCCGGCCGGTGCGCTCCCTGATGGAGGCGGCCGCGGCCCGCGGAATGGCCACCGGGCTGATCACCGACAGCTACTTGTGGGACGCGACTCCCGCGGCCTTCGCCGTTCACGTGGAAACGCGGCGCGACCGCCGCCGCATCGCCGATCAGATGGCCGCTTCAGGTTTCGACCTGTTGCTCGGCGAAGAGTACTCCGGGTTGCTGGACGGCCCGGACGGGTCGCGGGTCATCGAGACCTTCCGGCGGGAGGGATACTCCCTCGTCCGCGACGCCCACGGCCTGAGCGCGGCGGACGAGGGCAGGATTCTCGGCCTCTTCGGCTCCGGCTCCGTCGCCGACCCCGGCCGGCCGCCGGAGCTCGAGGACCTGGTCGACTTCGCCCTCGCGCGACTTTCTCGGGAGAACGGCGGCTTCGTCCTCATGGTCGAGACCGAAGAGCCGGACACCGCGTCCCACGACGGCGACTTCGAGCGCATGGTCCGCGGCGTCGCCGCCCTCGACCGGGCGGTCGAGAGGGCCGTCGACTTCGCGCGCCGCGACCGTCACACCCTGGTGCTCGTGACCGCCGACCACGAGACCGGCGGGTTGGCCCTCATGGGCGGCGGCGAGGGCGAGCCGCTGCGAGTCCGGTGGTCGACCGGCGGGCACACCGGAAACCCGGTGCCGCTCCTCGCCTTCGGGCCGGGCGCCGAGCGATTGGGGGGAGTCCGTGACAACACGGAGGTGCCGCGGATCCTCGCGGGGATCCTCGGGCTCAGCCTCGAAGGCGCCGCGCCCCCGGCCGGCGAGCGAATCGAGTAGCTCCCGAGCGGCTTTCAGGCGAACGGCGCCGGCACCAGACGCCCGGCGACGGCCCGCTCTTCGAGATGGGCATGCGCGCGGCGCGTCGGCCAGCGGCAGGACGTCGGAGACGAACGGACGCAGAACGCCCTCTTCGATCAGCCGCAACGCCTCCTGCAGCTCGCCCCGGGTCGTCGCATAGGCGCCGATGATCTCGAGCTCCTTGACGACCGCATGGCCTGTGCTCGTCAGGGATGGATTAGTCCTTGACGACCGCATGGCAGACGCTCGTCAAGGACGGACTAGTCCTTGACGACCGCATGGTCTGTGCTCGTCAAGGACGAATCAGTCATTGACGATCGCAGAGTCTGTGCTCGTCAGGGACTAATTAGTCCTTGACGATCGCATGGTCTGTGCTCGTCAGGGACGGACTATCCCTGACGACCGCATGGCTTGTGCTAGTTAAGGACGGATCAGTCCTTGACGATCGCAGGGCTTGTGTTTGTCAAGGACGAACCCGTCCTTGAGGACCGCAGAGCTTGCGCTCGTCAAGGACGAACCCGTCTTGACGACCGTAGGGCTTGCGCTCATCAAGGACTATCCCGCCGGAAACGACGTCTCAGGTCCGCCGCACCAGGACCTTGCAGGTCTTGGTGCCGGGCGGATCGAGGTCGATCTTCCTCAATCCGTCTTGTCTCCGGCGAAGAGCTCGTGGAGCTGACGACGGACCTCGAGATCGAGGAGCTCGGGCTTCACCGCTGCGACGCGCCGGTATCTCCGGCCTGATGGATCTCGAGCTGTTCGGCTGCGGACGGACGGTCGCGGTAGTGGACGGCGAGCCACACGGTGGGCTCGTCCGGCGACGTCCAGGCGACGCGGTGGCGCCGGTGGGCCGGGATGTCGACGTGGTCGCCGGGTCCCATCTCCAGGACCTTGCCGTCCTCCTCGAGCTGCAGGCCGGCGCGGCCGGCGACGACCATCACCCATTCGTGCCACGGCTGGTCGTACCAGAACCCGGGCGGCGAGGCCTGCCCGAAGGAGACGATGCGCTCGACGCGGACGCCGTCGCCGGCGGCGAGCTCGTCGACGAGCTCTTCGTCGGCGCGGTCGGGCAGGCCGGCCAGGAGTCGTCCGAATCTCATGGGCGTCGCCTCAATTCGCGGACAGGGCGAGGTCGTAGGCCTCGCGGTAGTGGCCGGCCACGGCGTCCCAGCTCAGCTTCGAGGCGGCGCGGTCGCGCCCGCGCTCGCCCATGCGCCGGGCCGCGGCGCGGTCGGCGAGCAGCCGCTCGAGGGCGCGGCGCAGCGCCGCCGGGTCCTGCTCCGGAACCAGCAGCCCTTCCTGGCCGTGGGTGATCGCCAGCGGGATGCCCGAGAGACGGCTCGCCACCACCGGCAGGCCGCTCGCCATCGCCTCCAGGATCACGTTGGGCAGGCCGTCGACGTTGCCCTGCGGATCGTGGACGGCCGGCAGCACGAAGAGGTCGGCGGCGCGGTAGAGGTCGGGCAGCGGATCGCGCAGCACCTGGCCGGTGAAGTGGACGCGGTCCGGCCACGCCGCCGCGGCGGCGCGCAGCTCCGCCAGCAGGTCGCCGTCCCCCGCCAGCACCACGTGGACGTCCGGGAGGGTCTCGAACAGCTCCGGCAGGCACTCGATCAGCACCTGGAACCCCTTCTTGGTGGCCATGCGGCCGACCGTGAGGATCATCGGCGCGTCGTCGGGGATGCCGAGCCGCCGCCGCCAGACCGGACGCCGCTCGGGCGCCGGCGAGAACGCTTCGCTGTCGACGCCGTAGGGGATCACGCGGGCGTAAGCGGGGTCGAAGCCGAGGGCGCAAATGCGCTCGACGAGCTCCGGCGAGCACCCGGTGAGGACGCTGGTGCGGCGCAGGGCGGCGGCCACCAGGCGGCGCACCCCCGGCCGCTCGGCGAGGAAGACGTCGCTGCCGTGGACGCCGACGGCGAGCGGCAGGCGCCCCGCCAGGAGGCTCGAAATGAGCCCGTTGGGCACCACCCAGTGCGCTTGCAGGAGGTCGTAGCGGCACCGGCGGATCTCGCCGCGCACCGCCCGCCAGGCCCCCAGGGCGTAGAGGGGCGCCAGCAACGCGGCGCCGCGCCTGACCCGCTCGTCGGCGGCGAGACTGCGGCTGTAGCCGATCACCTCCCAGCGCGGCGGCGCGTAGCGAAAGCTCCGGACGCGCACGCCGTCGTCGTCCCACCGCTCGGGCACGTGGGCGGCGTGGGGCGTCAGCACCGTCACCCGGTCGCCGCGGCGCACCAGGGCGCGCGCCAGCTCGCGGATGAAGGGTCCGGAGGTGTCGCCCGGAAAACGCGGATAGGTCTGGGTCAGGAAGAGGATCTGGGCGCTCAGCAGCGGTTACTCCAGTCGTTCCTTCACCGAGTAGCTGTCGCTGCGGCGAAAGTTCTTGAAGGTGATCATCTCCCCGAGGAGACCGGTGGTCAGGACCTGGAAGCCCACGACCATCAGCAGGATGCCGAGGAAGAGCAACGGCCGCCGCCCCAGGGGCTCGCCCATGAACCACAGCACGGCCAGGTAGGCGTTGATCACGAAACCGGCGGTGATCGTCACCAGGCCGATGCCGCCGAAGAGGTGCAACGGGCGGCGGGTGTACTTGGTGATGAAGAGCACCGTGATGAGGTCGAGCAGGCCCTTGTAGAAGCGGTCGAGGCCGTATTTCGACGAGCCGTGGCGGCGCCGCTCGTGGGTCACCGGGATCTCGCCGATGCGGAAGCCCTGGCGGCTCGCCAGCACCGGGATGTAGCGGTGGAGCTCGCCGTAGACCGCGATCTGCTCGAGCACCTCGCGCCGGTAGAGCTTGAAGCCGCAGTTGAAGTCGTGCAGCTCGACCTGGGCGAGCAGACGGGTGACGGCGTTGAAGAGCCGCGAAGACAGCCGTTTGGCCAGCGGGTCCCGGCGCCGGCGCTTCCAGCCCGAGACCAGGTCGAGCTCCTCGCTCTCGAGCTTGTCGAGGAAGCGCGGGATCTCCTCGGGAAGGTCCTGGAGGTCGCCGTCGATGGTGAACACCAGGCGGCCGCGGCTGTGCTCGACGCCGGCGCTGATCGCCGCCGCCTTGCCGAAGTTGCGGCGCAGGCGCACCAGCTTCACCCGCGGGTCGGCCTCGTGCTCGGCGGCCACCCGCGCCGATGTCGCGTCGCCGGAGCCGTCGTCGACGAAGACGATCTCGAAGCTGCGGCCGAGCTCCTCGAGCACGGCGCGGACGCGCGCCGTCAGCTCGGCGACGCTCTCTTCCTCGTCGAGCACCGGCACGAGGACCGAGACGTCGACGACCCCCTCGGAAGGGATCGGGGCGGAGTGCTCAACCTCGGCCTCCTCGCGGCGCTCGGCCGCGAGCCGGCGGGGGGCGGCCAGCGTCGACCTCATGCGAAGGATTCTATGCCAACTCCGCTATCCTTGGCGGGACGCGCCCCGAGGAGCTCCCGTGATCGTCCTGCCGATCGGCGACAGCCCCAACCTGCCGAAGACCCCCTGGATCACCTGGGGGCTGATCGCCGTCAACGTGCTGATCCACCTCGCCCTGTGGCCGGCGTCCTGGACGGCCGCCGACCCGCGGACGCCGGAGTACCGCGAGTACCTCGAGGTCCTGGCGCTCGAGCGCGGCGTGCGTCCGCCGGCGGTGAGCGCCGCCGACCTGATCCATTTCCGCTACGGCGCCAAGCCGGGCGACCTCGAGGTCGGCGACGTCTTTTCCTCGATGTTCCTGCACGGCGGCCTGCTGCACTTGCTGGGGAACATGCTCTTCCTGTGGATCTTCGGCGACAACGTGGAGCACCGCCTCGGCGGCCCCGCCTTCCTGCTGGCCTACCTGGCGACCGGCGTGGCCGCGGTGCTCGGCGACTCGGTCTTGCGCTGGGGATCGGTGGTGCCGTCGATCGGCGCCTCGGGCGCCATCTCGGGCGTCCTCGGCTTCTACTTCGCCTGGTTCCCGCACAACCGGGTGCGCATGTGGGGATTCTTCTTCCCGCTGTTCATGGGCACCTTCGAGCTTTCGGCGCGTCTGGTGCTGGGCATGTACCTGGTGCTCGAAAACCTGCTGCCGCTGCTGATCGCAGGCGGGGGCGGCGGGATCTCCTACGGCGCCCACATCGGCGGCTTCGTGGCGGGTTGGGGCCTCGCCTTCCTGCTGGCGGCGCGGCCGGCGCGGCGCCCGCAGCGGCCGGCGGCCTGGGCCGGGCCGTCGCTCGCCGACGCCTTCCGCGCGCCGCTCGCCGCCGGCGACCTCGGTCAGGCGGCGGCGGTGCTGCTGCGCGCGCCGCGCCAGCGCACGGCCCGCGAGCTCGACGTCCACGACAAGACGGTGCTGGGCGAGCTGCTCGAGGAAGCCGGCGAGTGGCGCCTCGCCCTGGCGGCCTACCAGCGGGCCCTGGCCGACCACCCGCGCGACGCCGGCCGCGCCGCCGCCCACCTCGGCGCCGCCCGGGTGCTGATGCGTCGCCTCGGCTCGCCCACCGCCGCCTACCAGCACCTCTACGCCGTGCTCGAGGAGCCCTCGTCGCTCGACGAAGAAGAGGAAGCGCGGGCGCTGCTCGCCGAGCTGCGCGGCGAGACGCGGACGTTGCCGCGTCGGTTTTGGGGTTGAGAGCCGCGCCCCGGAGCGGGCCGGCCGGGTCGCCTCACTCGGCCCGCAACGGATCAGCGTCCCCTGATGAATGCCCGCACGTCCGCCGTTGAACAGGTCCATTCACGAGCGGTGGTGGAGGAGGTTCCGGACGACGACGGCGTCGTGCTCCAGACGATGCCCTTATGGCCCACGCGTCTGGTAGACTTCCTCTCATGAGTGAGACGCAGGCACCGCACGTCTTCAGGCGCTGCGTGAACGCGGTCGAGAGCGGCATGCTGATTCAGCGGGAAAGCCGCAAGGACAAGGAGTTCCACTTCCAGGACTGGTTCCGCGAGCGACTCGCCGAGACAGAGCTGAACTTCGAGCAAGGGGGACGCAACAGCTACCCGGACTTCCGGCTGGAGGATGGGTCGGTCCGGCACGGCCGTGGTGATGGCGAAGGACACATGAGCAAGACACGGCCTCGACTGATCGAGACAGACCGCTTCCCGTTCGAGTTTCTCTCGGCTCTGGCGAAGCGCGAGAGCTGGCGCAAGGAAGTGCATCGCCCGATTTACCACGTCCACAAGTGGTGGGCCAAGCGCCTGGGGTCGGTCTTCCGCGGCCTGGCGCTCGGATGCGTGCTGGGTGAAGACGAGGACTTGACCGGAGCTTTCTACCAATCCCAAGGCTTCCCGGGCTCCGTGGTATTCGACCCGTTCATGGGTTCAGGGACGACGATAGGAGAAGCTCACAAACTCGGCTTTACGGCTCTAGGCCGGGACATCAACCCTGTCGCCGTCGAAGCTGTGCGGGTGGCTCTTGGCAGCCTCCAGGCGCCGCAGCTCGAGGAGACGTTTGCCGAGGTGAGGGTACGGTAGTGTGCTCACCGGAGTTCAGCGGGGCGCTCAGGCAGTGGCGGGAAAGCGGCTCATACAAGCCGCGTGCGATATACCTCTCTTGCGGCGACTCCGCAGCGACCGGCCTGGCGGATCGCAGCGTGGATCTCGTGCTGACCGACCCGCCGTTCTTCGACAACGTTCACTACTCCGAGCTGGCGGACTTCTTCTATGCCTGGCAGCAGCTCACGCCCCGGGGATTCATCAATGGCGTGGCCTCGACGAGGGCGGAGGGCGAGGTCCAGGACACCGACGCGGAGCGGTTTGCGGGAAAGCTTCGAGCCGTCTTTCTGGAGTGTCACCGCGTGCTCAGGGACGAAGGGCTCCTGGTATTCACCTACCACCACTCCCGTGACATGGGCTGGACCGCGGTCGCTGAAGCCGTGATTGGCGCAGGGTTTACCATCGTGAACGCTCACCCTATCAAGGCAGAGATGTCGGTAGCGACACCGAAGGCCCAGGCAAAGGAGCCGATCCAACTCGACATCGCCATCGTTTGCCGCAAAGCTCCGGCCGTTTCTCCTGAGCGACCCAGTCGAGAGGCGGCGATCGCCGCCGCGGGAGAAAAGCTCTCGCGGCTGGAGAACGCAGGCTTCACGCTGTCGCGAAACGACCGGAAGGTCGCGCTCTACGGTCAGCTCCTCACCACCCTTCGCTCAACCGAGGAGCTACCCGACGTCGCCCAGGCCGTCGAGCGCGCGCAAGAAGGACTGCTGCCGCGTACGAAGACGCGGACGTTGGAGCCTCCGGACGTCCGCCGCCCGCCGATGCGCGGCTTCGGTGTTCCCGAAGAGTCCCTGGTGCAACTGCCCCTCTTCGGCCGGGAGGTGTGACAATCGACGAACGGCGAGAGTCGCCGATTTGGGGTAAGCTAGGACGAATCATCGACAACTCGCCAAGGAGGCTCCCCGATGAAAGACCTGCGCTCGGGAATCGTCCTCGCGGCATGCGCCGCGACGCTCCTGGCCGCCGCCCCCGCGCTCGCCGCGGAGGAGGCCGAGGGCCCGCCGGGCTACGTCCGTCTCGATCCGATCGAGGTCGCCGGGCTCGAGGACAGCGTCCGCATCCGGCGCGACGCCCACGACGTCCCCCACGTCTTCGCCCTGAACGACCACGACGCCCTCTTCATGCTCGGTTGGGTGCACGCCCAGGACCGCTTCTTCCAGATGGACACGCTGCGCCGCACCTTCAGCGGTACGCTCGCCGAGCTGGTGGGCGCGGCGGCCCTGCCCCAGGACGTCCAGTTCCGCACCCTCGGCCTGCGGCGGGCCGCCGCGGCCACCGCCGCGGCCGTTTCCGACGCCACCGCGGAGCTACTCGCGGCCTACGCCGACGGCGTCAACGCCTACCTGGCCCGCGACGCCAATCCGCTGCCGCCGGAATACGGCGCGTTGCGGCTGACCAGGGCGAGCGTCCCCGCCTGGACGCCGGTCGACACCCTGGTGATCACCAAGGGGCTGGCCTTCGGGCTCTCCTTCGACCTCTCGGACCTCGACTTCACCGAGACCGTCCTGACCTTCGTGGCGGCGGGACCGATCCTCGGCTTCGACGGCGCGGCCCTCTTCTCCGAGGACCTCTACCGCAGCGCGCCGTTCGATCCGACGGTGTCGATCCCCGACTTTCTCGACGGCGCGGCGCTCTCTCCCCCCACCGCGAAGTCGACGCCCGTCCTCGGCGCCAACCTCCCGAGCTACCTCGACGCCTCGGCGCTAGGGCTGATCCGCAAGACCCGTGAGCGCTTCGGCAAGGTCCCGGCGCTGGCTCGCGCGCTGGCGGGACGCGACTCTCCCGCCGGCAGCAACTGGTGGCTGGCCAGCGGCGACCTCACCGACTCGGGCGATCCGCTGCTCGCCAACGACCCGCACCTCGGCCTCGACACGCCGGCGATCTTCTACGAGGTCCAGATGCGGGTGTCGGGCAAGGGCGCCGGCAAGCCCTCGAACGTGATCGGCGTGAGCTTCCCGGGCACCGCCGGCGTCGTGCTCGGCTGCAACCCCTGGATCTGCTGGGGCGCCACCACCAACGCCCTGGACGTCACCGACGTCTACCTCGAAGAGGTCGTCGTCGACCCGATGCTCGGATTGCCCGTGGCGACCGTCTTCGACGGCCAGCTCGAGCCGCTCGTCGTCATCCCGCAGTCCTACGGCGTCAACCTCCTCGACCCCGGCCAGGTCGACGCGACCGCCGATTCCGGCATCGGCCCCGCCGATCCCGGCGGCCTGACGCTGATCGTGCCGCGCCGCAACAACGGGCCGATCGTCAACCTCGAATTCGACGCCGGCGATCCCACCGCGGCGACGGCGCTCTCGGTCCAGTACACGGGCTGGGGCCCGACGTTCGAGGCCGAGGCGATCCAGGCATGGGCGCGGGCGCGCAGCGTCGCCGAGTTCGCCGCCGGCCTCGAGAAGTTCGACGTGGGCTCGCAGAACTGGTCGGTGGCCGACCGGGACGGCGACGTGGCCTACTTCACCAGCGCCGAGATGCCGGTGCGCGAGGACCTCCAGGACCTCCTCCGGCCGGACGGCGGCGTGCCGCCGTTCCTGGTGCGCGACGGCACCCACGCGCTGCGGCACGAATGGCTCCCCGTGCGCAACCCGCAACCGGGCCAGGCCCTGCCCTTCGAGATCCTGCCCTTCGCCGAGATGCCCGGGGTCGTCAATCCCGAGCGCGGCTATGTGCTCAACTGCAACAACGATCCCGTGGGCACCACGCTCGACAACAATCCCCTCAACCAGCTTCGGCCGGGCGGCGGCCTCTACTACCTGAGCCCGGGCTACGCGCCCGGCCTGCGCATCGGCCGGCTGCAGCGGCTGTTCGACGCGGCCCTGGGCGAGAAAGGCGGCGGCGGGCTGACGCCGGAGGACTTCAAGGCCTTCCAGGCGAACAACCAGCTCCTCGACGCCGAGATCCTCGTGCCCTACGTGGCCGCCGCCTTCGCCAACGCGACCGCCGCCGGCGCCGGCGCCGAGCTCGCCGCGCTCGGCGGCGACCCGCGGGTCGCCGCGGCCGTCGACCGGCTCGGCAAGTGGGACTTCTCGACGCCGACGGGGATCCCCGAAGGCTACGATCCGGGCGACGACCCGGCCGCCCTGACGCCGCCGAGCGACGAGGAGGTCGCCGCCAGCGTGGCCGCGACGATCTACGCCGCCTGGCGCGGCCAGGTGGTGCAGGCGGTGATCGACGCCACCCTCGAGCGTCTCGACCTCCAGCTCGCCGGGCTCGGCATCGACCTGGGCCTGGCGGACCGGGCGCCGGGCAGCAACGAGTCGATCAAGACGCTGCGCCACCTCCTGGACGGCTTCGACGAGACCGGGGGCTTCGGCGCCTCGGGCGTGTCGTTCTTCGAAGTGCCGGGGATCGACGACCGGGACGAGGCGCGCGACCTGGTGCTGCTGCAGGCGCTCGCCGACGCGCTCGACCTGCTGGCGAGCGACGCCTTCGCCGCCGCCTTCAACAACTCCGGCGACCAGGACGATTACCGCTGGGGCTACCTGCACCGGATCGTCTACGAGCACCCGCTGGGCGATCCCTTCAGCATTCCGGCCGCGGGCGGCCTCGCCAACGTCTCGGACGAGCTGCGCGGCGTGGCGCGTGCGGGCGGTTTCGGGGCGCTCGACGCCTCAGGGCACGGCGTGCGCGCCGACGGGATCGACGAGTTCCGTTTCGGCACCGGGCCGGCCCGGCGTTTCGTCGGCCTGATGACGCCGGCGGGCCCGGCGGCCGAGCAGGTGATCCCCGGCGGCGAAAGCGGAGTGCCGGGCAGCCCGTTCCAGGCCGATCAGCTCCTGCTGTGGCTGACCAACCAGTACCACGACCTCCCCTGGACGCCGGGGGACGTGGTGCGGAGCACGTCGACGTACCAGAGGTTCCTGCCGGCGGACGGCTGATCCGCGTCGGCCCAGGGTGGCGTGCGTTTCGCGCGGCGGCGCTGGAGCTGGTCACGTCCGCCACCGGCCACCGCGTGACCGACGACGAACCCCGCTCTCGCCTCCCGCTCAATCGAACAGGCTTCCATTGACGTCTGGCTCCTTCGGCGGCTCGCGCATCCCTACGGGTACTTTGGGCAGGTCCTCGGCCTGGAAGCAGTCCCCCTCGACGACCGCGGCAAGGAGCTCCGCCTGGGCGGGATAGCCTTCAATCGTCGCTTCCAGTAGCCAGAGAAGCTGGAGCAACTCGGTCGTGAGCTGCCCCGTCCAACGCTCGGGACGGATGTCGTCGAGCGGCGATGACTTCCTTCCCGCACCGTTCTTCATGCGGTACTTGAGCCATGACTGCACGACTCTGAGGCCCGAGACCTCGAGCGCGAAGACCTCGTGGGAGACCGGAGCGAACTCGCCTCGACCTACGTGGAGAGTGCTTGTCGCGCCATTGTATTCAAAGGTGTCGGGGTAGCCGTCGACGTTGCCGGGGACCGCGCGCTGCAAGTTTCGCTTGCTGTAGGTGCGCGCCTTCGCGTTCCGCTCGGATGATTTGGCCTCGGGTGGGGCGTCGGGATTTCATATTCCAAGTTTATTTCAGTCACGGCGCGCATGTCAAGCCCCGAGACCGAATTAGCGATCGAGAGGCAGGTGGTAGGTAGCGGCCCAGATCCAGCGATCGTCGATCCTGGGCCATCCTGTGACGCCTGGCGGGACTTGCGCCGCACTTACGCCCTTAGACCGCCGCTGTGCCGCTCGGCGCCGCCGCCGCCCGGATCGAAGACGTCGACCAGCCACCGGGATCGAAGACGGTGCCGCCGGAGCCCCGGTTCCCGCCTTCTGGGCCGTCCCCCCGGAGCCCCGTTCCGACGTACACCAGCCGTACAGCGCGGCCGGTAGCGGCCGGTAGGCGGTAGGTAATCGGGGGCTCTACGGCCGCATCGGACCGTGGACGCCCTTCTCGTCCAAGTCCTGGCGGCTCAGTAGCTTAAGCCGTGCGCTTCTTACCTAGCCTCTACCTATCCGACCCCTATCCAACCCCCTTCGCCCTTTTTGAAAAAGGGGGGCGGGGTTGATGCTGGGCCTTCCAATAATTCGCCTGGCACCGCGCCTCTGTGAGCTCAGCCTTCCAAGGACAAGCGGTGCATGTCGACGAGATGGCGCCGGAAACCAAGGGGAGCAGCTCCATGCCCTCCCTTGTACCCTATTCGGAG
>DASWIG010000145.1:0-12370 GCA_036397835.1 Thermoanaerobaculia bacterium | reverse complement strand
GGCGAGAAGATCCAGGTGAAGACGCCGACGGCCAGGGTGATGCCGGTGAAGAGCACGCCGTTGCCGGTGACCGTCAAGGTCTGGTGGTAGGCCTCCGGCAACGACTTGCCGGCGGCGAGGATGCCCTGCAGGCGGGAGTAGATGTAGATGCCGTAGTCGACGCCGATGCCGACGCCGAGGGCCACCACCGGCAGCGTCGACACCTTGAGGCCGATCTCCAGCAGCGTCATCAGCGCGTAGGCCAACAGCGAGACCAGCCCCAGGGGCAGGACCACGCACAGCGTCGCCCGCAGCGAGCGGAAGGTGACGAGGCAGAGCACGACGATGGCGGAGAAGACGTAGAGCAGCATCGGGAACTGCGCCGCCGCCACCGCTTCGTTGGTCGCCGCCATCACTCCCACGTTGCCGGTGGCGAGCCGGAATTGCAGCTTCTCGGTGCCGTGCTCGCGGTTGAACGCTTTCACCTGGGCGACGATCTCGGAAATGGTCTCGGCCTTGTGGTCGGCGGTGAAGACGATCACCGGCATCACGCTGCAGTCCTCGTTCAAGAGGCCGGTGGAGGTGGGCACGTAGGCGACCGATTGGGTGAGCACGGATTCGTTGCGCGAGAGCACGCGCCACTTCAGGCTCCCCTCGTTCCACCCCGCGTTGATCCTCGGCGCCGTAGGCGCTCACCATCTGGACGCCGTGGCTGACGCCGATGGCGAAGATCAGGAACGGCACCAGGATGCCCATCGGGTCGATGCCGTAACCGAGGAGGGTGAGGATGCCGAGCTGCCAGATCACCGCCGTGAGCGAGCAGGCCAGCGCGATGACGCTGAGCTTGATCGATTGCGAGTAGACGTAGACGAAGATGGCGGTGATCAGGAAGGCGACGCCGAAGAACAGCACCACGCGGTTGGCGCCGTCGGAGATGTCGCCGATCACCTTGGCGAAGCCGATCATGTGGACGTCGACCACCGAGGGCTCGACCACGACGTCGATGCCGTTGCCGTAGCGGCTCCGGATCTTTTCTTCGAGCTGCCTCGCGACGTGGACGTAGTCGAGCGGCGCGCCGGTGTTGGGGTCGATCTCCTGCAGCTCGGCGCTGACGATGGCGCCCGTAAAGTCGTTGGCCACCAGGCGGCCGACGATGCCCGCCTTCAAGATGTTCTCGCGCACCTGCGCCAGGCCTTCCGGCGTCGGCCTGAAATCCGCGGGCACCACGTTGCCGCCCGAGATGCCGTCCTCGACGACCTCGGTGAAGCGCGTGTTGGGGGTCACCAGCGAGCTCACCTGGGTGCGGTCGACGCCGGGAATGAAGAACACCTCGTCGGTGACCGCCTTCAGCGCCGTGAAGAACTCCGGGGTGAAGATGTCGCCTTCCCGGGCCATCAACGCGATCAGGATGCGGTTGGCGCCGGCGGTGAGGGCCACCCGCGCGGTGGCGTCGTAGATGCGCTGGGGATACGAGGCGCTGCGGCGCGTCGGGTAGACCTTCATCTTGAAGGTCTCGTAGGCCTTGAGCATCGCCTTGTGGCCGGCGGCGAGCTTGTCGGCGTGGTCGTCCATGTTGGCCGCGGTGATGGTGAAGAGCACCCGGTCGGCGGCGAAGGGATCCGGATGGTGGTCGCCGGGCTGGTAACCCGGCGGCGGCGGCGTGATGCCGCCTTCCCACGGCGGGATGGTGCCGTCCGCGTTGCCGGCGCGCTCGGCGCCGACCGGCGTCAGGTCCTTGCCCAGTCGCGCGGCCTCCTGCGGCGTGACCTTGGCCCAGGACGTCGCCGGGGCCGCGGCGAGCACGAGTAGCACCCCCAGGATCGACAGCAGTGTGGTTCTACGCATCACGGTGTCCTCCACGGTCTAGAACGAGTATTTGGCGTTGACCCCGACGAAATCGCGATCGTTGATCAGGTTGTAGCGGCCGGCCCCGGAGTACCTGGTGTAGCCGAGGTCGAATTCCCAGGTGTTCTGGCGGCTGAAGCCGAGCCCGAGGGTCAGGGCGGTGAGCCCTTCGACGAAATTGCCGCCGGGACCGGGGGAGACCCCGTCGACGTCGTGCTGCCAGGCGAAGCTCGGCACCACGTTGAAGCCCGCGAAGGCGTTCAAGTACTCGAGCCGCCCGGCCAGGCGGTAGCCCCAGGAGGTGGCGTCGGCGAAGTGCTCCGGCGCCTCGATCGGCTTGCCCGGGTGCGCGGCCGGACCGAGGACGGCGTTGCCGCTGACATAGGTGCCGAGGCCCTCGAAGCGCAGCACGTCCTTGGCGGGCATGCCGTGGACGTGGGTCACCGCGCCCTCCCACAGCAGCAGGCCCTGGTCGGCGCCCAGCAGCGGACCGAAGATCTTGGTGACGGTGGTCTGGAATTGCGACACGTCGAGCCGGCGCACGCCCGGGACCACGGTCTCGAACCGGCCGCTGAAGTCGCCCAGTTGGTTGAACGCCGCCAGTCCCGGGTTGATCGGCCCGAGGGCCGCGAAGAGGAGCTCGACGTCGTCCACCAGCAGCGGCGCGTCCTGGCGATACGACGCCTCTCCCTGCCAGGCGTAGGTGCCCAGCGCGGTGTTGAAGCTCAGCCGGTAGAGCTTGACGTCCTCCGGATAGGCCACGAAGTAGCGCGCCGTCTGCGCGTAGGCGTCGGTGGCGAAGGCGCTGGCGGTGCGCGCCGCGGCCTGCGGCCCGGCCACGACGGCGGTGCCCGCGATGGCGGTGGCCGCCGGCAGCGAGACCCCGGCCTGGACGCCGGCCTGGATGCCGGCCTGGACGCCGGCGGTCAGCGCGGTGCCGATGATCGTCGGCGCCGCCGCCGCGATCGTCCCCGCGCCGACGGCGCCGGCGAGCGTGCCGGTGCGGCCACCCGCGGGGGCGGCGGGCGCGGAGGGCCCCGGCCCGAAGGATGGCGGCTCCGCGGCATGTCCGCGGAGCAGCTACTCTCCACCGCCGACTCGATGGAGAGGATGCTGCTGCGCTGATCCCGCGCGCCGGGGCGCGGGCGGGTCAGAACTCGAGCCCGACGCGCAGTTGCAGCCGCCGCGGTTTGACGAAGAAGGTGGGAACGAAGGTATCGCCATCGGCGAGCTCCACGGTCTGGAACCAGTCGGTGGCGTCGTCGTTGAGCAGGTTGAAGACTTGGAGGTCCAGGTTCAGCTTCCACCTGCCTCCGAGCACGAACTGCCGCCCGACGCCGACGTCCACCAGGCTCTGGAAAGGATGGCGCAGATCGTCCTCCAGGATGGCCAGCGGCCGGCCTTCGGTCGGCAGCCGGACCTGGCGCGTGTACGGCCGGCCGCTCTGCAGGTTGACCGACGTCGACAGGCGGAAATCGCGCGGTAGCTCGAAGTTCGCCTGCACCCGGAACATGTGCGGGCGGTCGCCCTGCAGCCTCAGGTCGTCCGTGTTGAGGAAAGAGTTGGGATCGGCGCCGTCCTTGGCGCTGTAGAACGGGTTGAACTGCCACTGCGACAGGAAACGCGGGATCAGCCCTTTCGACTCCGAGTAGGTGTACGACGCCTGCATGCTCCACCAGTCGGTGAGCCGCCGGTTGAACGTCAGCACCACTCCGAAGTACTCCTGCCAGTACTCGTCGGCGTTCGGGTTGACGGTGAAGCCCGGCTGGTTGCCCTTGCGCACGGTCGGGAATTCGACGGGATTGAGCAACGTGTACTGGGTGCCGGTGAACGGGTCGGTGAACGGCAGCTCCTCGTAGACGCCGTCGTCCAGAATCTCCCAGCCGATCAGGTCGCTCGTGTCCTTGTAGACGACCATGGCTCCGAAGGAATAGGCGGTCTTGAGCTGACGCTCGAAGCCCAGGGCGTACTGCAAAGTCCGCGGCGTCTTGAGGTCGGGGTTCACGTTGTTGGCGCCGACGTTGAAGTCCCAGGCGAACTCGAAGGGACCGTCGGGCGTGGGCGCGACGTAGGCGATCAAGCTCGGCGCGAACGGCGCCGGCGAGTTCCAGTTGCCGCTCACGTTGCCGTCGTAGTAGACGCCGAACGAGCCGCGGACCACCATTCTACCGGTCCCCCCGACGTTGTAGGCGAAGCCCAGGCGCGGCGAGAGGTTGTCCCAGGTGAAGACCGGATCGACGCCGGGGATCGTCTCGCCGGTCGGCACGCCGAAGGGATCGAGCCGGTCGAAAGAGGGAATCCGGCCCTCGTGATGGTCGAAGCGCACGCCGAGGTTCAGCGTCAGGCGGTCGGAGACCTGCCAGGAATCGTCGACGAAGGCCGACCAGGAATCCTGCTTGTTGCCGTAGAAATACGGCAGACCTTCGACCCGGTAGTAGTAGTCGTAGGTGGTGCCGTAGTAGTCGTAGGCGTAATGGTAGTAGTAGGTGCCGGTGGCCGACGGCGCGACCTGGGTGATGGCGTCGCCCTGGCTGAGCTGCACCCCGAACTTGAAGTCGTGGTTGCCCTTCAGGAAGTCGTCGGCGAAGTGCGAGGCGGTGACGCTGGCCTGATCGGTCGACGTGTCGTAGGTCCACGGATACCACACGCCGCCCGAGAAGGTCGTGGGTCCGCCCCCCGGCGGCGAGTAGTCGATGAAGGCCGGCTGTTCGCTGCCGGTCTGGGAGAGGTAGTCGTCGTTGCTCTTCCAGCCCGAGTAGCGCGTCTCCAGGAAGGTGCGGTCGGTGAGGATCGACTGGTAGGCGAGGCCCCAGGCCGTGGTGGTTCCGATCTCGCCCGCCAGCGCCGACTGCGCGAAGAACACGCTCGCCGGAGCCGGAAAGCCCCAGTCGTCGAAGTAGCCCTTGAGGTCGAGCAGATTCTTGTCGTTGATCCGCGCCGACAGCTTCAGGTCGTAGCGGTCGGAATACAAGGTCGGCGTGGTCTCGGGATCGCTGCCGGGGAAGGAATGACCGTCGCGCCAATATTCGTAGGCGGCGAAGAACCACAGGCGGTCTTTCTTGAACGGTCCGCCGAGCGTGGCCGTGGCGTCCCAGAACTCTTTCTGGTGGTACTCCGGGAACTCGATGTCGTCCTGATCCAGGCTGGGATCGACCTGGGAATCGTCGAACCAGTAGACGTTGGCCGTGCCGCCGAGCTCGTTCGAGCCCGACTTGGTCACCACGTTCAAGGCCGCGCCCAACATGTTGCCGAACTCGGCGGGGGCGCCCACGCCCAGGACCTGGATCTCCTCGACCATGTCGGGATTGACGGAGACCCACGCGGTGCCGGTCTCCGGCGCCGTGGTCTCGATGCCGTCGATGTACCAGCCGTTGGACTGGACGTTGGAGCCGAAAGCGACCAGGCGGTCCGAGTCCTCGGCGCCCAGGCTGACGCCGGGCGAGACCGCCATCAGGTCGTAGAAGTTGCGGGCGGTCGGCAGGTCCTTGATGAAGTCGGCGCCGTAGGTGGCCGGGGCGCTCGAGCTCGCGACGTTCACCAGCGGCGCCTCGCCGGTGATCGTGACCTGCTCCGCGAATTCGGCGTGGATCGTGAAGTCGGCGGTGGCGACGCCGCCCACGCTCACCCGCACGCCGTCGATCGTCCGGGTCTGGAAACCGTCCATCTCGGCCTTGACGTCGTAGTCGCCCGGCGGCAGCGCCGTGAACCAGTAGGCTCCGGTCTCGCCGGTGACGGCGATGCGGGTGCCCATCAGAGCCTCGCTCGTCAGGGTCACGACCGCCCCCGGCAAGGCCGTACCGTCCGGATCGCTGACCTCTCCCCGGATCCGGCCGGTCGTGGTTTGCGCCATCGCCGGCACGCTCAGGGCGAGCAGCAGGCCGATGACCGTCAGCAGGGTGGTGACACGTGTGGACATCGCGTTACTCCTTGCGCAAAGGGCTCGCGGCCCGGATCGGAGCCATGGCTCCACAGGCGGAACGGTTCGCGGTCAATCCAAAACGCGGAGAGTCTAGCACAGGAACGCGCCGCCGCGCACCGGCCACTTGATCTGGTCTTCGCGCTGATCTGGTCGGCGCCCGCCCTCGATACGGTCGACGCGCGGGCGGCGTGGGCTCACAGGAGCGGCTGCGCGCGGCTCAAGCCGTCGTAGACGGCGTCGAACCGGCTGGCGCCGTCGGGCGGGATGCCGCGTCCGGCCTGCACGCTCTCGTCGAACCACGTGAGCATGCCCTCCAGGTCGCTGAGCGCTCTCGCCGTTTCGAGACAGGCCTCGTGATCGCAGTTGCGGCACTGGCGGTCGGCGGCGTCGATCCGGGCCCGGCTCTCCGACACCGTTTCCTCCCAGGCCTCGGCGTCGATGGGCGGCAAGGAGAAGCGCCGGAGGCGCTCGGCGAAGTCGTCGGCGGCGCGCTGGGTCGCGTCGTAGCAAATCTCCTGGTCGCTGGCCCCGGACCGGCGCCAGGCGTCGTCAAGCCGGCTCTTCAGCCACGGCCACCCCTCGGTGACCGCCAGGTACACGACTGCGACGGCGATGACGGCTTTGAGGATTCTGCTCATGGCGTCATCCTACACCAGACGGCACGCCGGCGGAACCCGCTGCGGACCACGCGGACGCGGGCGTCCTCCCCCCGCCGTTCGACCGATGGTTGCCGTTCAACCCATAGACATCACCTATGGCGTCGATAGGTAGATAATATCGGCCGTCTCTTGACACGCGCACTGGTCGATGCCAAGCTCGCCGCCGGCTTCATGGAATCTTGCTGTTCGGGGTTGTAGTCCTTCCCCCCTCCCCGAGGCAGGTCGGGGTCTGCGGACGCACTTCTCGTATCTGGTCGGCGGCCTGGAATAGCGCCGCGACAGGGTCGGTGTCCGCATTGTTCGCGGGTGAAACGCGGCAATGCGCGCTGCCGATCGATAGGGGTTTTGTCTATGCCGAAACCGCGGCGGGTTGCCGCTCGGTCGAAGTGTCTCTTTTTTCAACGTCCGACTCAGGTAACAGAAAGGACAGCCGTGAACCTCAGAACGAAAACCCTGACCATGCTCGTGTCCCTGGCGGCGGCTCTCGCGACGCCCGCCCTGGCGCGCGGACCGGCCGGCGTCGAAGCCTTCGTGGCGCGCACGCCCGCGCTCCAGCGCACGTACCTCGAATGGCAGATCCTGCACGAAAAACAGGGCGGCGACCGCAACGTCGTGGTCGGCCTCGGCTACGCGAAGGGCCTCTCCACCGAGGCCACGGCGGCGCGCGGGCTCGCCGCCCTGGACCTGATCGGCGGCAAGGTCCAGGTCACCGTGACCGACCTCGAAGGCGCCGCCAACGCCGACGTCTGGCTGGTCGACAACCTGGAGGGACCGGGCCTCACCGTGGCGCCGGAGAAGGGCGACGCCATGGTGCGCCTCGGCCGCCTGGAGGTCGTCGACGGCATGGCCGAGCTCGCCGCCGAGCTCCCCGCCCGCTTCCTCGACGGCTTCGAGATCGACCTGGTGGTGGTCACCCGCGGCGACCTCTCGCCGCTCGAGGGCAGCCTGATCTTCGGCACCCGCTCCCTCTTCCAGCGGCTCTACACCCGCACCCGCCTCGGCCAGTTGACGACCAAGGCGGCCGCGGAGCTGCTCCAGCCCCTGGTGCGCCAGGGCGCCGAGCTCTTCAACGAAGAGACCTTCGAGGGCAACAGCCGCACCTGCGCTTCGTGCCACCCGGCGCAGAACAACTTCACCATCGACGCGCCGTTCATCGCCACGCTGCCGGCCAGCGACCCGCTCTTCGTGGCGGAGTTCGACCCCAATCTCTCCCAGCTCGAACGGCCGGCGCTGATGCGGCAGTTCGGCCTCATCCTCGAGAACGTCGACGGCCTCGAGGACCCCACCGTGAAGTTCACCATGCGCAGCGTGCCCCACACCCTGGCGATGAGGACCTCGCTGACGCCGACCACCGCCGACGGTTCGACCATTCCGCCGGTCGAGCGCACCGGCTGGTCGGGCGACGGCGCGCCCAACGACGGCAGCCTGCGCCAGTTCGCCGTGGGCGCGGTGACCCAGCACTTCCCCAAGACCCTGGCCCGCCAGGCCGGCGTCGACTTCCGCCTGCCCACCGAGGCCGAGCTCGACGCCATGGAGGCCTTCCAGCTCGTGCTCGGCCGCGACGCCGAGGTGAACCTGGCGCTGGTCACGCCCGGCAACGCCACGGTGGCCCAGGGCAAGACCATCTTCCTGGCCGCCGACACCGCGGGCGGCACGGTGCCCGCCGGCAAGTGCAACGGATGCCACAACAACGCCGGCGCCAACTTCATCGCCGACGGCGCCAACCGCAACTTCGACACCGGCGTGGAACGTATGGACCACCCGGCGCGCCTGGTCCAGAACTTCCCGCTCGACGGCGGCTTCGGCAAGAACCCGAACTTCCTCTTCGACGACGACGACGACGGCGTCTTCGAGACCGGGACGATCTTCGGCAACCGCACGTTCAACACCACGACGCTGATCGAGGCCGCGGACACGCCGCCCTTCTTCCACAACAACGTGGCCGAGACCCTCGAGGACGCGGTGGCCTTCTACAGCACGGCGTCCTTCGCGGAATCGGGCGCCGGCCAGCTCCTCGCCGGGCTCGACAGCGGCGGCATCGGCATCCAGCTCACCACGGCGCAGAGCAACGCCGTCGCCGCGTTCCTGAGGGTGCTCAACACCGCCGAGAACATCCGCGCCTCCGACGACTTCCTGGCCGTCGCGCGCGGCGCCTCGATCGCCGACGGCAAGGAGCTGATCGGCCTGGCCGAGGCCGATACCCACGACGGCGTGGAGGTCCTGATCGACGGCGGGTTCCTCCATCCCAACGCCACCCTCCTGCTCGTCACGGCGCTCCTCTTCGAGGACGTCGCAGAGGCTCAGAACGTCAAGCTCTTCCGCAACCTCTTCATCGACGCGGCGCGGGCCGCGCTCAGCGACGCCAAAGCCGACCTCGGCACCGGCTTCTGACCCCCGCGACCGTCCGAGGGGGCGCTCCCGCGCCCCCCTCCTCTCCTCAAACCGTCCCGTCGGCCGATCCCGGCGCCGTCGCCGCAACCGGAAGCTCCGGAAGGGCGAGGATGACGTCCCTCGGCTTCTATGGCGCGGAAATCGTCGAGGGACGGCGTCCTCGGGCGAACAAGGCGTGAAACAAGCGTAAGGACGCCGTCCCTGAGCAGTTTTCACGGGAAAATCGGGCAGGGACGGCGTCCTCGGGCAGTATTCATGCTCTGATCTCCTGAGGACGCCGTCCCTCGACAGTTTTCCGACCGGTCTGGCCGAAGGTCGCAGTTTGCGGCCTTCAGGAGCTCCTCGGGAGCGCCCGAGACGCCGTCCTCAGGGGAAGCGGTCGAGACGCTCGCGCGCCGCCTGTGCGGGTGTGGGACGTCGAGTCCGGCGAGACGAGTGCCGTCTTGCTCTCGACGTGCCGCTCTCGGCTGTCCTGACTGAAGGGCAGGAAGGGTGGCAAGGGTAAACGACGCGAGAGGTAGCTCGAGACGAGGAGGTGCCGTCGGCTCGACGAGAGTGCCGCGCACCACTGGTTTACCCTTGTCGTCGGCCCAGCTACGAGCGCCAAGGGTAAGGTCTCTCTTCGAGGAAGGACTGAGACAGGCCACCTGCGGCTTCAGGCTTCGATGACCGCTCCTTGGCCTTACCCTTGCCACCCGGCGTCGGCTGAGGCGCTCGGGAACTGTCCGTCACGCCTCTTCGTCGCCTTCCTCGCTCTCAAGCCGGATGACGATACCGAGGAAGTTCTCCACGGGCTGCAATTGGTCGAGGGCTTGAATCACGCGGTCCAAGTCGAGCGCCACGTATTCGTGGATCAGGACGTTCCGGAATCCGGGCAGACGCTCCAACACGCTTACCAGAGAGCCCGGGAACTCGGCGAAGGCAGAGAGATTGCGGACGGCCTCGGTGTAATCTTCGAACCGGAGGCCCCGGCGCGCGCCGAGCTCGGCCGAGATGTCGATCACAAGCTGGCACACGGTGAGCAACGAGAAGAGCACGTCGTTGTGAAGGGTCAGGTCCTGACGGAGCTGAGCGGCGTTTTGGACAAACGGTCGAATCTGGCGCAGATGATCGAGGTGCCGGCGCAGCTCGGTCAGCCGCTCGACGAGATGGCTCATTGCAGCATCGCCTCGAGCTTGCGCCGGCGCATCCGGCGCAAGAAGGGCTCGACGTCGGCGGCGCGAAGTTGCACGTCGCGGACGAAGTCGCGATCGACGTCAGGATCGGCGACGTAGGCCCGAATCCCCGCCCACACGATGCGGCGGGCAAAGAGAGGTGGAGCGTCGTTCAAGACGACGACGTCCACCTCGTTCTCCCTGAGGGCGTGGATGAGCTCCGAGCCCAGGCGGACCCGTGCCTCGAAGCGCTCGTCGCGATTCGGATAGCGCTCCCAGCTCAGGAGCACGCCGACGTCGACGTCGCTCTCGCGGTGGGCGCGTCCCGCGGCGTGGCTGCCGAAGAGGTAGGCCGAGGTCACCGCGAGCTCGGGGTGCTCCGTGAAGAAGGACCGCAGACGCTCCAGCTTCTCGCAGCCGTCCGATGTCGTCGCGGGGTGAGCCATTTGGGCGATCCTATCATCGATCCGGTCCTGTCCTGCCCGCCCGCCAGTGACTGAAGTCACTGGCTACCTCTCCACCGTCCCTTCGGGACGAGGAGTGGCTGTCGGAGAAGCAGGGCCGGCCATAGAATCACGGCGGGACCCGGGATGATGACCGACTACGATGTCTTCCTCAGCCACGCCAGCGCCGACAAGCCGGCGGTCGAGACGCTCGCGCGGCGTCTGCGCGACGACGGGTTCGAGGTCTTCCTCGACAAGTGGCATCTCGTCCCCGGCAATCCCTGGCAGGAAGAGCTCGAGCAAGCTCTCGAAGCGAGCCGGACTTGCGCCGTCTTCATCGGTCCGCGCGGGCTCGGACCCTGGCAGAACGAGGAAACGCGCGCCGCAATCGACCAGCGCGTCCGGGAGCATCCACGGAGGGTGATCCCTGTGCTCCTGCCGGGAGCCCGGGAGAGCAGCATCCCTACCTTCCTGCGGCGTCTGACGTGGGTCGACTTCCGCCAGGGTCTGGACGACCCCGACGCCTACGACCGGCTCGTCTGCGGCATCCGCGGCGAGGCGCCAGGCCCCGGAACGCCCTCCCCGGCGCTCTATCGCGCGAAGCTGCCGTCGCGCGATCTCTTCGTCCATCGCCGTGAGCTCGACGAGGTCCGCCGTCTCCTCGTGGACGCCGCCGGCGAGACCGTGGGCATCACCACGGCGCTCCGCGGCGCGGGCGGCTTCGGCAAGACGGCCCTCGCTCGCGCCCTCTGCGACGAGCCGGACGTGTGCGCCGCCTTTCCGGACGGCATCCTGTGGACGACGATGGGCGACGGCTTGCGCGACGCCGACCGCGTCGACCGCGTGCTGGACCTCGTCCGCTGGTGGACGGACGAGGAACCGCCGGGCTTCAAGTCGGCGCGGGACGCGGGCACCGTCGTCGCCGGGGACGCGGCGGGCGGCGTCCACTTTCTGGATCTGGATTTATCCTGAGGTCTATCCGCGTTTTGGCCCAGTGCCTACGATTTCTCTTGTAGACATCCCTTCGCGGGCTGACGTGATCCACGTACACGGTGCGCTCTCTACGCAGCTCATCAGAGAGAGCCCAGATCCACGTACGCGCCCGCAACGCCGCGCTCGCGGTCCTCTCGAGCCTGTCGCAGCTCGTGGACCGTGTCCTCGTCGAGATCCCACCTGAGCACTTCGGAGATCTCCTGGAAGTCCTCCCAGCCGATGATCACCTCGTGCGGTCTGCCTTGCTCATCGACGACGAGCTTCTTGGGGATGGCGTTCATGAGGACTCCTTGTCAGTGCGGTGCGCTCCGGCTGTCCGCTCCGGCTGTCCGCTCCGGCAGTCTACCACGGCCTTCACCGCGTCCATCCGGGGTGAAGACGTCTCGCGCGTCCCTGTCGACTCTCCTCCACGGCCCAGCTACGAGCCCAAGGGTAAGGTCTCTCTTCGACCAAGGTCTGAGTCAGTCCACCTATGGCTTCAGGCTTCGATGACCGCTCCTTGGCCTTACCCTTGCCACCCCGCTCTCCTCAAACCGCCCCGTCGGCGACCAGGGCGTAGACCACCGCGCGGCGCAGCAGACGCTCCTTGACGCCCGCGGGACGCTCGAGCCCGAGACGCTCCAGGTAGGGACGCGCGGCGCGCGGCGGCGCCGCGACCTTGGCGAGGCCGCGCCAGCGCGGCCACGGCGGACGCCGGCGCGCCAGGCTCTCGCCGAGACCTTTCAGGGCGTGGCCGAGGACGACCCCTCGGCGGTCAGGTCGGTGCCGAAAGGGAATCGTGGGAGCAGGTCGCGGCGCCGGCGCACCAGCTCCTCGATCCGCTCGGACAGGTTGGCGCGGAAACGGTCCGGGATGCGGAAGCCCGCGTGGGCCACCACTCCGCCGCGCAGCCGACGCCCCAGGCCGCGCTCCCCGAGCCAGGCACGCACGCAGGGAAGGGAGAGGTCGGCGTCGACGGCCGAGCCGTCGGGCAACAGCAGGCGGCCG
>DASWIG010000144.1:0-26223 GCA_036397835.1 Thermoanaerobaculia bacterium | reverse complement strand
GCGCGGGCGCGGGAGTGACGGCGCCGGTGGGACAGACGTCGGCGCACTCGCGGCAGCCGTCGGCGCAGCGCTGCGGGTCGAGCTCGGGATGGCCGCGAAACCGTTCTGGCAGCTCCGGCGGCGCCGCGTCGGGGTAGGCGAGCGTCCGGTGCCCCTGGTGGATCCTGGCGCGCAGAATTCTGATCATCGAAGTGTCGCTCCCGTGAGCCGTCTCGGCCGCGGCCTCAGAGGTCGTGGCCGCAGTAGGAAAGGTTGAAGCTCTTGTTGCACAACGGGAAGTCCGAGATCTGCTGGCCGCGCAGCGCCACCGCCAGCGCCATCCAGTTGTGGAAGGACGGGTCGACGACCTTGTAGCGCGCGAACCGCCCGCGGCCGTCGGTGAGCGCGACGTGACAGATCTCGCCGCGCCAGCCTTCGACCAGGGACACCGCCAGCCGGTCGGGCGCGAGGCCGCCGGCCTCGCCCCGGGTCGGCCCCGGCGGCAAGGCCGCGAGCCGCGCGCGGACGAAGTCGAGGGAATGCCCGATCTCCAGCCAGCGGACGTAGGCGCGGGCGTAGACGTCCCCCGATTCGGCGAGCGCGACCGGCGGCGAGCCGGAGCGGAAGAGGCCGGAGGGGTGGTCGCGGCGCGCGTCGCGGTCGAGCCCCGACGCCCGCGCCGCCGGCCCCTTCAGCCCCAGAGCCTGCGCCACCGCCCGCGCGACCGTCCCGGTGCCCTCGAAACGCTCCATGACCGACGGCGACTCCCAGAGCAGCTCGATCGCCGAGCGGCAGTCGGCCGACGCCCGCTCGAGGCGCTCGTCGAGACGGCGGGCCATGGCGCCGTCGACGTCGAAGGCCGTGCCTCCCGGCCGCGCCAGGCCGCGGCCGAAGCGGCTGCCGCACACCTCCGCGGTCAGGTTGAGGAAGTCGCCGCGGATCCGCCCGCAGTAGGACGCGGTGGGCAGAAACGCCACGTCGCCGGACAGCGCGCCGAGGTCGCCCACGTGGTTGGCGAGCCGCTCGAGCTCGAGCGCGATCCCCCGCAAGGCGGCTCCCCGCGGCACCGCCGGCGAGCCGGCCAGCGCCTCGACGACCTCGCAGTACGCACAGGCATGGCCGATCGTGGTGTCGCCGGCGGCGGTCTCCAGGAGGTGAACGGTCCGGCGGTCGGGGCCGCCCAGGAGCGCCCGCTCGACCCCGCGGTGCTGGTAGCCGAGGCTGATCTCGAGGTGGAAGACCTCCTCGCCGTGGCACTGGAAGCGGAAGTGCCCGGGCTCGATCACTCCGGCGTGTACCGGGCCGACGCCGACCTCGTGGACCTCCCGGCCGTCGACGCGGTAGAAGTCCGTGACCCCGACGACCGGGATCTCCGGCGCCGTGTCGGCGGCGGCGCCGAGCGGCGGGGCGAAGCGCACCGGCTTCGGCCAGGGATGGCCCTCGGCGCGCAATCCGTGCTGCTCCGCGATCTCGCGCTCGAAGAGGTGGACCTGCGGACAGCTTGCGGCGAGCGACGGGAAGCTCTCGCCGCGGACGGTCGTGCCGGCGACCGCCAGCGCGCCTTCCCGGTCGTCGGCCATTACGAGGTAGAGCCGCGTCCCGGCGTCCTCGGCGGCGCCGAAGTAGGCGACGACGCGCAGCCCCCGCGCGACGGCCTCGAGCAGGGCGTGGGCGAGCTCGTCCCAGGCCAGGTCCGGCACCTCCGGCCGGGCCAGCGACTCGCCGCAGCGCAGCCGCGCCAGGCCGTTCATCGCCCGGCTCCGAGAGCGCTCGCCGCCGCCTCGAGCAGGGCGCGCAGGGGACCGGGAAGGTGCAGGCCGAAGACCAGCACCAGCGCCAGCAGGACCAGCGCGGGGGCGAAGGTGGTGAAGCTGTCGCGATAGGTCGAATTCCGGGCGCCCGGCGAGGGCCGCCCCTGGAGGGCGGCGAGCGACGTCGCCCCCATGCCGGCGAAGGCCACGAAGAGGAAGACCAGGAACAGACCGCCGACCAGCCAGCGCCCCGCGGCGAACGCCGAGCTCAGGATCAGCAGCTCGCTGACGAAGGGCCCGAACGGCGGCGATCCGGTGATGGCGAAGATCCCGAGCAGGAAGAGGGTCCCGGAAAACGGCAGCCGGCGCATCGCCCCCCGGACCTCCCCGGTGGTCTTGCCGCCGAAAGCGCGGTGGACGTTGCCGACGCAGAGGAAGAGCACGCCCTTGCCGAAGGCGTTGTTGACCAGGTGCAGGAGAGCGGGAAAGGTGGCGCTCGCGCCCAGACCGCCGGCGATCGCCAGGATCCCCATGTGCTCGACGCTGGAATAGGCGAGCATCCTCTTGAGGTCGCGCTGGCCCAGCATGAGGGCGCCGGCGATCGCCATCGAGGCGAGCCCGATGGCGACCAGCAGGCCGTTGGCGAACGCGCCCTCTCCCGCCGCCGCGGCGATCTGGGTCAGGCGCAGCAGCGCGAAGAAGGCGCAGCTCGTGAGCCCGCCCGAAAGGACCGCCCCCACCACCCCCGGAGCCTCGCCGTAGGCGTCGGGCTTCCAGGTGTGCATCGGCACCAGGCCCATCTTGGTGCCGTAGCCCACCAGCAGCAGGGTGAAGCCCGCCCGCAGCCACGGCCGCGACAGCCCGTCAGCTCCCGCCAGCAGGTCGGTGAACAGCAGGGAAGCCTCGCCGCCGCCGAGCAGCGCCGCGTAACCGACGAAGAAGGAGCCGAGCAGGGCCAGTGCGATGCCCACCGAGGAGATGACGAGGTACTTCCAGGTCGCCTCGATCGAGCGCGCGGTGCGGTTGAAGTAGATCAGCGGCGCCGTGACCAGCGTCGTCGCCTCGATGCCGACCCACAGCAGGCCGAGGTGCTGGGCGTAGCTGACCACGCTCATCGTGCCGAGAGCGGCCAGCATGCAGGCGCAGAAGCGGCGGTTGGCGCGCTCGACCCGGTAGCGCAGGTAGCCCATCGAGTAGACGGCGCAGGAAGCGAAGAGGACGCTGACGACGAGCAGCAACAGCCGGCCCGGCGCATCGAGCCGCAGCCATCCGCCGACCCCGGCCGGCGCCGGCGCGCCGACCGTGGCGAGGGTGGCGGCGAGGTGGGCCGCCGCCGCCGCCGCCACCAGCCGCGGGCGCCAGCGCTTCGACGGCGTGAGGAACACCACCACGGCCATGGCGAGCGGCAGCAGGATCGGTAGCGGCGGCATCGACGGCACCTCGGGCGGCTGGTCCTCGCGCGGCTATTGCTCGAGCGGCTCCTCCTTGAGCAAGGAGAGGCGGCGGGTGTCGAGGGACGCGAACTCGCGGTTGATGTGGTGGATGATGATGCTGAGCACGAAGATGCCGACGAAGAGGTCGAGCAGAACCCCGGCCTCGACGAGAAACGGCGTGGCCTCGACGAGCAGGAGGCCGAAGACGAAGATCCCGTTTTCCAGCACCAGGTACCCGAGCACCTGGCTGATCGCCTTGCGGCGGGTCGTCAGCAGGATGAACCCGATGGTGACGGTGGCCAGCGATGCGGGGACCAGCAGCGGCGCCAGCCGCGTCTCGGCGAGCGGAAGCTGGTTGCCCGCGGCCACCGCCAGCGCGGTGGCGAAAGCGCCGAGCAGGAGCGAGGGCAGCAGCCCGATCGACGGCTCGACCTCGCGCTTGACCGCCACCTGCCGCAGCGCCCGGAACAGGATGGCGGGAATCACCCCGCCCTTGAGCACGACGCTGGCGCCGGCGAGCGCCAGCACGCGGTAGCTCAGGCCGCCGTGCGCCGCCACCACCAGCAGGCCCAGCAGGACGCCCTGGATCGCCACCGCCCGGACCACCGTCCGGATCCGGCTGGTCCCCAGCGCGACGAGGTTGACCAGCATCAGCGCGGCGACCAGGGAGCTGAGCAGCGAAGAGCTCATCGGCGTCACTTCCCGAGCAGGAGAAAGGCGAAGCCGCAGCTCAGGACGGCGGCGGTCAGCAGCGTGGGCACGTGGAGCAGCCGCAGCCGGGCCATGGTCGACTCGATCACCCCGACGCCGGCCGCGATCGCCAGCAGCCCGAGGACGAAGAGGCCGAAGCCGGGCCAACCCTCGATCCGGGCGGCCGGCGCCAGCAGGTGGAGCAGCAGCGCCTCGAGCACGAACAGCTTCACCGCCGCGCCGTACTCGACGACGGCCAGCAGCGGGCCGCTGTGGTCCAGCACCATGGCCTCGTGGATCATCGTCAGCTCGAGGTGGGTGCTCGGGTCGTCCACCGGGACGCGGCTGCACTCGGCGAGCAGCACGATGAGGACGCCGGCCGCCGCCAGCACGAGCGGCGCCGGCCGCTGCGTCCAGGCGCCGCCGCCCGTCGCCCGCAGCATCGGGTCGAGGCTGAGCGATCCCGAGAGGCGCCCCAGGGCCAGAAAGGCGAAGAAGAGCGCCGGCTCGGTGATCCAGGCGAAGCCGACCTCCCGCGCCGCGCCCATGCCGGCGAACGGCGAGCCGGTGTCGAGGGCGGCCGACGCGGTGAAGAAGCGGCCGAGCGCGAGCAGGTACGCGAAGAGCACGAAGTCGCCGGCGAAGGCGACCGGCGCGGCGAAGGACCCCAGAGGGACCAGCAGGCCCGCCATCACGGCGGTGACCAGGGCGACCACCGGTGCGAGCACGAAGATCCCGGTCGTCACCGCGCTCAGCGCGACCTCCTTGCGCAGCAGCTTGAGCAGGTCGAAGTAGGGCTGCCACAGGCTGGGCCCGCGGCGGCCGGCGACGAACGCCTTGGTCTTCCGGATCACCCCCAGGAGCAGCGGCGGTATGAGCGCCAGAGCGAGGACGTGGGCGATGACCGTGGTCTTCATTGCGGCAACCCCATCACGGTGCGACGACGGCCCAGGCGAGCAGGGCGACGAGGGCCGCCACGACGTACAGGAGGTAGCGCTGCATCTGCCCGCGGGGCACCGCGCGCATCGCGGCGGTGACGCGCAGCGCGCGGCGGGCGGCGGGCGCGAGCAGGTCGTCGACGACGGGGTCGTCGACGTGGGAGTGGAAATGGGCCGGGGCGGGGAAGAGCCCGGGCAGCGTCCCCTCGGGGGGATCGAGGGGGGAAATCTGCAGCCGCGGCGCCTCCACCTTCGGGCGCAGGACCCAGCCGAAGCGCGAGGTGACGAGCTCGGCGAAAGAGGACGCGCTATATTGCAGCCGCGGCGAGCTCGCGGCGTAGCCGCAGTCCCAGGTGGGAAGCGCGGCGGCGCGGCGACGGGCGCGGCGGCAGACCGGCAGCACGGCCGCCGCCAGCGCCGCGACGGCGGCGAGCAGGGTGAGCGCGGCGGCGGAGATCCAGCCCAGCGGGACCAGGCTCGCGAGGGCGGGGACGGCGAGCGGCGGCCGTGCCCAGGCGGCGGACGCGCGCTCGAGCGCCGGAACGGCCAGAACCGGCGCGGCGCCGAGCACGACGCAGGCGAGGGCGAGGACCGCCATCGGCGCCAGCATCAGCGGCGGCGACTCGCGCGCCGTCTCCGCCGCGGCGCCGCGCGGCCGGCCCAGGAAGACGATCCCGTAGACCTTGACGAAGCAGGCGACGGCCAGGGCGCCGGTGGCGGCGAGCACCGGGGCGGGCGCGGCGGCCCAGGCGGTGCCGGGAGCGAGGCCGGCGCGCGCCAGGCCGAGGTAGACGAAGAGCTCGCTGACGAAGCCGTTCAGCGGCGGCAGCCCGCAGATCGCGATCGCCCCCACCAGGAAGAAAAAGGCGGTGGCGGGCATCCGCCGGGCCAGAGCGCCGGTGAGCTCCAGGTCGCGGGTGCCGGTGGCTTTCGCCACCGAGCCGGCGCCGAAGAACAGCAGGGACTTGAAGAGGGCGTGGTTCCACACGTGGAGCAGACACCCGGCCAGGCCCAACGCCACCCACTCGGGCCGCCCCAGCGAGCGACCCACCATCGCCAGGCCCAGCCCGAGCAGGATGATGCCGACGTTCTCGATCGAGTGGTAGGCGAGCAGCCGCTTGAGGTCGTGCTGGGCGAGGGCGAAGAGCACCCCGAAGAACGCCGCCAGCGACCCGACCGCCAGCACCGTCATCCCCCACCCCAGGGGCGGCGAGCCCAGCAGTCCGCACGTCCTCACCAGGCCGTAGATCCCGGCCTTGATGACCACTCCCGACATCAGCGCCGAGACGTGGCTGGGCGCCGCGGCGTGGGCGGCGGGCAGCCAGGAGTGCAGCGGCATCGCCCCCGCCTTGATCCCGAAAGCGACCAGCGCCAGCACGAAGACGGCGGCGCGCAGGCCGGGCGGCGCGTCGGCCGGGATGGCGCGAAACGCGAAGTCACCGGTGAGCTGGCGCTCGAGCGCGAAGAGGGCGAACAGGCACAGCACCGAGGCGTGGCTGTAGAGCAGATAGACCCAGCCGGCCCGGCGGACCGCGGCCTCTTCCTCATCGGTGGTCACCAGGAAGAAGGTCGTCAGCGCCATCGCCTCCCAGGCGACCAGGAAGACGACCCCGTCCCGCGCCAGCAGGATGAACGTCAGGCTCGCCAGCAGCAGCCCGTAGCACAGGCGCAGCCGGCGGCCGCGGCCCGGGTGGTGCGCCGGCGACCAGTACGCGGCCCCGTAGAGCGAGCCGAGCCCGCCGACCAGGAAGATCGGCAGGGCGAAGAAAGCCGAAAGGGCGTCGGCGGCGAGCCCGGCGCGCAGGCCCGGCACCGGCGAGGCGAACTCCAGCGTCCCGCCGCCGGCGCTGCCGAGCGCCAGGGACGCGCCCGCGAGCCCGACGAGCGAGCCGGCGAGCGTCAGCGCCGTCGCGATCCGCGGCCCCCAGGAAGAGCGCCGCCTCAGCAGCAGCCCCGGAACGCCGCTGGCCGCCAGGAGGCAGCCGGCCGCGACCAGCAGCGGAAGCGCTGCGGCGGCAAGGTCGTCCTGGGGCACCATCGCGGTAGTCTACATCGTCCCTGACGGCGAACCGTGGGCCTCAGGCAACAGCCCCTTCAGGAAGAGCAGCAGCTCGCGGTGGAAGACCTGCGGCTGGTCGAGATAGCAAGCGTGGCCGGCGCCGGGAATCTCCACCCGGCGGCTGTTGGGCAGGGCCTCGGCCAGCGCCCGCGACGACCTGGGCGGCACGATCTCGTCGTTCTCGCCCCAGACCACGAGGGCCGGCAGGTCGCGTCCGCGGAGCTGGTCGAGGTACTCCGCGAGCTCCGCGGGGGCGATCGGCACGAAGCCCAGCACGAAGCTCGGCCGCTTGAGCAGCAGCGGAAAGCTGAAGCGCCCGCTCATCGACGGCGACACCACCACCACCGGACGGTCGGCGATCAGCGGCAGCAGCGAGGCGAGGAAGCGGTCGACCGGCGCCTCCGAAGCGTCGGACTCGCCGAAACCCGGCAGGTCGAGGGCCACGGCCCGGTAGCCCTCGCGGGCGAGCAGCTCGAGGGTGCCGAGCTCGCGCCAGGTCTGGGCGCTGTAGCGCATGCCGTGGAGCAGCAGCACGGTCTCGCCCCGGCCCGCTTCCAGGAAGTGGATGCGCGCGCCGTTGAGGCGCAGCTCCCGGCTCTCCACCGGCACCACGCCGTCGTCCTGGGCCGCCGCGGGGACGGGCGAGAAGCCGGCGAGCGCCGCCAGCAGGCCGATCGCGATGCGGTTCATATGGACGCCCTCCTTCGATTTCGCCCAATCTGGCACGGAACCCTCGCCCCCCACCCCCTCTCCCCCTGGGGAGAGGGGGGCACGAGCTTCATGCGATGACCTCTCCGGCATGTGCCGGCATCCTGTTCATCCTCTGACCTTCACTCTACACGAGGTCAGTCGCCCTGCGACGCCTGGTCATCGCCGCCGCGGTGGAGTCAGGGTTGCGAGCTCCGCCGGCGCAGTTTCTCGTGCTTGAGAGGCTCAGGCTTGCCGGTGCCCCGGGCAGGATCACCGCGCCGCATCTCTTTGAGCTGGCGCCGGAGCGTGCGGTGCAGGGCGGCGTCCTGGGAGCGCAGCTCTTCGTAGCGCTCCCAGGTGTCTCCCTCAAACACGATCGATCTCATCCAGCTCCTCGGGGGTCGGCCGGTAGCCGGCGCCCGCCCGGTGGGTCTCGACCGAACGGGCGATCTGCCGCATCAGGGACCGGTTCTCGAGCACGTGCAGGGTCTCTTGGTCCCGCTCCCAGTCGCTGGCGCCGAGAACCACAAAATCCGCCCCTCCTCGGCGGGTCACCCGCAGAGGCTCGTGACTGCTGACGGCGTCATCGACGGCGCTCTTCAACTGACCGCGGAACTGGTTGACGGACATCTGACGCATGGCGATCTCTCCAGACTGCGACCCGGAAGCACGAGGAGCGACCAAGTCGTGGACGTACACTGTACGGGAGCTCGGTACATCTTGTCAAAGTGCAAGTCCGTGACCCGGAGCAGGCCCGCCGAAGTCAGGAAGGGCCCTACGGCATCGCGGGAGATGGTGGTGACGTCCAACGGGGGAGGCGCATCTCCAGCGACTGCGCCGCCTACGCGCGAACCGCGAGCTGGGGGGACGCCGCACCTGCAACGTCAAGGCGTCGGCGGCGTCTCCTCTGGGTAGAGGACGCCGAGCACGTAGCGCGCCGGGTCGAGGTAGCGGCGAGCCGCCTCGCGCACGCGCTCGAGGGTGACCGCGTCGCTTTCCTCCTCGACATCGAGGATCCAGCGCGGATCGTGGCCGTGGCTGTAGTAATTGGCGAGCGCCGACAGCCAGTAGCCGTTCTCTTTGAGGTCGACCTCGCGCTGGCGCCGCAGCGCTTCCTTGACCTTGCCCAGGTCGCCCTCGTCGACGCCCTTCTCGCGCGCGGCTTCGAGCTCGGCGAAGATCACGTCGACGAGGTTCTCCACCGCGTCGGGCGCGCAGCCGAAGGAGATCCGCACCGTGTACTCCTCGCGCGGCCGCAGCGCGATCGAGCCGCCCACGCCCACGCCGTAGGTCGCGCCCATGTCCTCGCGCAGCACCTCGCGCAAGCGCAGGTTGAGCACTTCCGCCAGGCTGCGGACGTCGTGGCTCGCCTCGCGGCTCCAGGTGGCCGGTCCCGTGAAGATCAGCCGCACCTGGCTCTTGGGCTCGAGCCCCTTCTCGACCTCGAAACGCACGACCTCGTCGGGCGTACGGACCCCGACGTCGCGCCAGGTCTCCTCGCGGGCCGTCGACGGCAGGCCCCCGAGCCAGGTCTCGACCAGCGGCCTCAGTGCCGCCGCCTCGAAGTTGCCCACCATGACGAAGGTGAAGTCCGAGGCGTCGGCGAAGCGGTCGCGGTAGACGGCCAGCGCTTTCTCCGGGTCGACCTGGTCGAGGAGCTCGGGCGAGAGCGGCTGGTTGCGGGGATGGTCGCCCGAGAGCACCCGCGCCAGCTCGTCGCGGAAGACGGTGGCCGGATCGCTGAGGCGGTTCTCGAGCAGGATCCGGTAGCGCGACATCAGCGATTGGGTGGCGTCGGCGTCGAGGCGCGGGGCGGTGAAGGCGAGGTAGACGAGCTGCAGCAGCGTCTCGAGGTCCTCGGGCGAGGCCGAGCCGCGGTAGCCCTCCTCGAGCTCGCCGATGAAGGGCGAGCCGCCGGCCACCTTGCCGGCGAGCGCCTTCTCGAGCTCGATCGAGCTGAAGTTGCCGAACCCGCTCTCCGACACGATCGCGGTGGCGAAGCTCGCCGAGAGGTAGTCCTGGTCGCTGGCCAGGGAGTGGCCGCCGGGGCTGAAGCCCTGGAGCAGCACCTGGTCGTTGCGGAAGTCGGTGGGCCTCAGCACCACCTTGACGCCGTTGGCGAGCCGCCACTCGGTGACGCCGATCTCCGCGATCTCGGCCGTCTCGGTGACCGCACCCGGCGCCGGCGCCGCGGCCACCAGCGGCTCGTCGAGCACCTCGTCCACCCAGGGCTCGACCTCGCGCTCGGGGATCGCCGCGAAGAGCGCCTGGAGGTCCTCCTTGACGGGCAGGGCCGCGCCTTCCTTCTGCGGTCCGCTGACCAGGATCACCCGGTTGTCCTCGGTGATCCAGTCGCGGGCCAGCTCGTTGACCTCGGCGAGGTCGATCGCCGGCAGGAAGCGCTCGACGAGCCGCAGCTCGGCGGCGATGCCGGGCACCGACTCGGCGGTGAGGAAGTTGCGGCCGAGCTCCGCGGCGAGCGCCGCCGAGGGCTGCTTGTCGCGTTCGCGGAAGGCCTGCTCGTAGGTGCGCACGAGGTCCTTCTTGGCGCGCTCGAGCTCGCCGGCCGCGAAGCCGTGGCGGTCGACGCGCTCGGCCTCCGTCAACACCGCCTCGAGCCCGCGCTCCACCCCGCCCTCGCGCACCGCGGCGGCCTGCACGTAGACGGCGCGGGAGAGCACCAGGTTGTTCTTGGCGGCGTAGCCGAAGAGGAAGGGCGGGTCGGGCCGCTGGGCGATCTCGCCGAGGCGGGCGTTGAGCATGGCGGAGTAGAGCGCCTCGACCTGCGCGCGGCGGTAGTCGCCGAAGGTGCCCTCGCCGGGCAGCGGCAGCTTGTAGAACACCGAGACCGTGGTGTTGGGAATCTCGGGATCGGTGGTGAAGCTCCACAGGGTCTCCTCGTGGTCGGGCACCGGCCAGACCTCGCGCGGGCGCGGCTGCGGCGGACCTTGGAGGCCGCTGAAGTGCTTGCGGATCAGCTCTTCCACACGCCCCGGATCGAAGTCGCCGACGGCCGCGACCGCCATCAGGTCGGGGCGGTACCAGTCGCGGTAGAAGCGCTTCAACGCGTCGTACGGCGCGGTCTCGAGGATCTCCTTCTCGCCGATGGGGAGCCGCTCGGCGTAGCGCGAGCCCTGGAAGAGGATGGGGAACTGCTGGTCGCGGATGCGCGCCGCGGCGCCGCGGCCGAGGCGCCACTCCTCGACGACCACGCCGCGCTCCTTGTCGATCTCCTCGCCGTCGAAAGCGATGCCGTGGGCCCAGTCCTCGAGGATCTCGAAGGCGCGGGCGAGGATCGCGTCGTCGTCGGTCGGCACCGTGAGCATGTAGACGGTCTCGTCGAAGCTGGTGTAGGCGTTGATGTCGGGACCGAAGCGCATGCCGATCGATTCGAGGTAGTCGACGATCTCCTGCTTCTCGAAGCGCCGGGTGCCGTTGAAGGCCATGTGCTCCACGAAGTGGGCGAGGCCGCGCTGGTCCTCGTCCTCCTGGAGCGAGCCGGCGCGCACGAAGAGGCGCAGCTCGGCCCGCTTCTCGGGACGGCCGTTGGTGCGCACGTAGTAGGTCAAGCCGTTGTCGAGCTCGCCCTTGACGAGGTCCGGCGCCAGCGGCAAGGAGGCGTCGAGCGGCGCCTCGTCGAGGTAAGAGGCCTCCGCAGCGGCGTCGGGCGCGACGGCGCTGACCCTCGTTTCGGTGGGCTGGTCGCTGACCGTGGCGCGGTCGACGGTGGCACAGCCGGCCGCCAGCGAGCCGGCCAGGAGGAGGAGCGCGAGGAAGGCGTGGAATCGCGGAAAGGTGCTCATGGCGGGACATTGTATCCTCCCGCCCGCCGATGGCGACCGGGAGTGGGTGCCAGGTGCACCCACACAGTGGGAATCCAGGCTAGGCTAGTGCTGCGCGAGAACTTCGTTCCGAGATCAACCATGTACCGAATCGAGCTCAGCGAGGACGCCAAGGACGATCTCTCGTATCTGGAGGCATACGAGAGGAAGATCGTCATCGACAAGATCAGAACGCACCTCTCACATGAACCGGGCAAGGAGACCAGGAACCGGAAACGGCTACGCGACAATCCGATCGGCCCCTGGGAGCTCCGGATTGACCGGGTCCGAGTTTTCTATAGCATTGAGGAAGACATCGTGGTCGTCAGCGTCGTGTCGGTCGGTTGGAAGACCCACAACACCCTCTACATACGAGGCAAGGAGGTGAGGATATGAAGACCATCGATCTGGGGGTCCAGAGAGTCGAGATGGACCGGATCTTTGACTTCGCGACAACCGAACCGGTCCTCCTGCTCACCGCGGATGGCCGGGAGTTCGTCGTGAGCCAGGCCGACGACTTCGAGGCTGAGGTGGAAGCTCTGCGTAACAGCGAGAGCTTTCAGAGGTTCCTGGACGAGCGGATGAAGAGTCGCGTGAGGATACCCCTCGAAGTGGTCGAGAACGAGATCGAGGAAGAGCTCGGGAGAGCATGACCGTCACGGTTTGAACTGGACGTTCAGCACGTACCAGATCTTCACCGGCACGCCGCCCTTGGTCGCCGGCTTGAACGTCGCCTTGCGGACCGCCTGGATCGCCTCGGTGGCGAAGCCGAAGCCCACCTTCTCGCCGCAACACCTCACCGGAAAGGGACGCCCGCAGAGACGCCGACGAACCAGTCGACGGCCGAGCCACTGACGCCCGAAGACCCACCAGTAGTACGGATCGTGGTGGGCGACGGTGGTCACGCCCGAGATCAGGTTGCGGTATGCGCCCCACCACAGCCGGTCGCGCAGGCCGACGCGAAGGACCTCGCGGATCGGCGACGCTTCGGGACGGTAGATCGCCTTCGCCCACTCGTAGGCGTTGGCGTAGGTCCCGTCACCCAGACGCGGGAGGAGGTCGAGACCGGGGTGGTCGTGGGCGTTGATCAGGCCGGGCAGGGCGAGAAGACCCGCGGCGTCGAGCACGCGCTCGCGGCGGCGTGGCGCGAGGCCACGACCCGCCTCGGCCACGCGGCCGCCGGCGAGGCGTAGGTCCCCGTGACCGTCCTCGCCCTCGGAGTGCCATCGCAGGCTCTTGAGCAGCGTCACGGCTTGCGCGCCCGCATCACGAAGACCATCGGCGAGCCCTGCCAGCAGGGCTCCTCGAGCTCTTCAAGCGCCAGCCCCAGCCGCCGAAAGGTGCCGACGTAATCGGCGAAGAGATGGAGGTGCTGCTCGACGGCGTGGGTCCGCCCGCGGCCGTCGACGAAGGTGCGCTGCCAGCTCTGCAGGGTGGCGAAGGGGTGGAAGTCGGAGATCAGCAAATGACCGCCGGGACGGAGGACGGCGGCGAGCGCCTCGAGGGCGCGGCCGAGATCAGCGACGTGGCCAAGCACCAGCGCGCAGACGACGACGTCGAAGGTCTCGAGCCGGAACGGCAGGGCGGCCACGTGAGCGGCCACGCGGTGGCGCGCGCGGGCGCCCGCCAGCATCGTCAGCGAGAGGTCTGCGGTCACGGCGCGAGCGGCGCCGCGCGCCAGCGCCAAGGCGGCCACGCGTCCCTTGCCGCCGCCGGCGTCGAGCACGGCGCGGCCTTCGAGCTCGGGCAGCAGACGCTCGAGGACCGGCGCTTCGAGCTCCTGGAAGGCGTTGGGCTCACGCCCGTAGGCTTCGGCCCATCGTCGATAGGCCTCGGTGGACTCGAGGGGGCGGCGCAGGCGGCGGGCGAATCAGCCGTCCCGAGGCCGTCGTCCACGTCGACCGCGTCTACCTCCCCGCCACCCAGCCGCGGGTCCGGGTACCGCGCGGCGACCTGACGATCGACGGCGCCGCGCGGGCGACGGCGTCTACGCCGCGGCCGTTCTCGGCTGAGGTCTTGTGGGCTTCCGCGCCTACTCGCTTACGATTACCGTCGTGCGGTCGATACCGGTGTTGCCGGTGTCGGGGTCGTAGGCCCACACCTCGATCTCGTAGACGCCGCCCTCGTCGGGAGTCCAGCTTACCGCGAACCGGCTGGAGGTCCCGGCGTAGGCGAGCGGCAGCCGGGTTACCTCGTCGTCACCGCGTCGGACGACCGCCTCGATCTCGTAGCCTTGCGAGTCCCAGAGCCCGGCGGGACTGGTGGGGCATCACCCTTGCTGACGTGGACGTGGATCGGCGGCGATCCGCCTTGGACCCTCCTACCCCGACCCGACGGAGCTGGCGGGTCGCGACGCCGGGCGTAAGTGGCTGATTTTGGAAAGGTTATACGTGTCTGTGAACACTGGCTGGGGCGGAACACTGGCTGGGGCGGAACACTGGCTGGCTGGGGCAGACAAACGGGTCGTTGACCGTGGCGCGATCCCGGTCGTGGAGGTTGGAGGGACGGGGTGGTCCGGGTCTCCGGACCATCCCACGTGACGGCCCGGACCAGACTCCCCTTCCCTCCTGCCTCCACGACCGGGATCGCGCCACGTCAGCCGGTCGCCGTTTGACCCCGTCGGTCTTCGTCGATCTCGATCGGCCGCAGTCCGTTCCTGCTGCGATCCATGGCCATGCAGACGTGTACGCGAATGGTACCGCGAGGTTCGACCAACGGGGTCGTCGCGGTAGGTGGCGCTCCTCCCTGGCGAAAATCTGGGGCCGAGGCGGGGTCTCGCGAAGGAGACCCCGTAAAGTCCTCAGGGGCTGACGGAAATCGACCAACTCGAGGTGTTGCCTGACTCGAACCCGTCACTGAATATGCTGAGTTCGGGCGGATTGACCGGTCCAGTCCCTCCATCGGGGTCAGGGCTGCTCAACCGTGGGTAGTCGAGTATCTGGTCTCCGAGATCGACCCCGGCTGAGAGCAAGAGAGCTTCGGCCGTTGGATCGAAGTCGATCAGGTTGTCGGTGATCCGCCAGATGGCGAGCTGTGTCTCGAAACTGAAATCGCAAAAAAGATCGTTCTGATCCACGTAACTCAAAAGGTCGAACAAAGATGCCGCTTCAATACCGGACCAAGTGCTGAGAGAGGGTGCCAGATCGAATACACTGCCGAAACTAGGGCTGGAATCGTGGAGGTCTGTGCAGGCGGCCCAGAGTCCATTGACCGTCTTCGTCATACCGTTTTCCACGAAAATGTCCTCCGAGCGTGTGATCGCGAAATTTTGTTGGGAAGGAGTTTCGTTGGCGAGAACGTCACCCGGGCGGATCTCAACGATGACGCCCGCCTGAGCCTTGAGAGCGTCGAGGTCGCTCTGCTTGACACTTCCTGTCTTGGTGGACATGAGATCGGTGGGATCGTCGGGAACGCTTGTGCTGGGAACCCCGTCGAGCCAGTTTTCGATTTGTGTCTTGTTCAGATTGGGATACTTCGGGTCCAAAATATCCACGAGTTGGGACTTGGTGAAAATCTGCCCATCGCTCTTACGTTTCCAGGTTCCGTCTGACTGCTTTCGGTAGTCATTGTAACGATCTGGCAACCCCAAGAGGTGCCCAACCTCGTGCGCGTACATACCATCGAGATCGGCACCGCTGGTTCGCCATTGTCCCGATCCAGTTCCCCGATTTACGTCAAAGCGAGTACCCCTACCACTTACAGAGCTTCGTGCATTGTTGACGAGCTCGATCTGATGAAAGCCTTTAGTTCCAGGAGCTGAGGTTGCGCTCGCGTTCCTTCGCACCACGACCTCGGTGGTAATGTTGGCGCCAGACCCCGCAGTACCTTTCCAGGCGTTCTCAATTGCGTTCTTGACGCGGTTGACGTTAGCTTCCGATGCATCGGATCCCCAGAATTCCAAATAGAGTTTGATTTTTAGATCTCCGCTCTGTTGGTTACCGGAATTGTCGACAGCTATCGAAACCTGATCGCCGTAGAAGCCGCCCTTACCGGAAAGTGAGGCGATACCACGAGTGACAGCCTCCTGAAGCGGCAATCGGTAAGCGACACTGGTTCCCGGGTGAGCGCTGTCGCCGGTGGACTTCCAGAGAAAATCACCCGAATGGTCCGCGCCAGGGCCAGGATTCTTGAGTGCGGCAATGTCCGGAGGAAAAACGCTCAAAGAATGATTTTGGTCACAGACATCGAGTTCGGTCCAATCGGGCGGATCCGACGTGTCGTATTCCAGATTCGCGCTTCCGGGAGTGAAGCCGTTGAGCAGAGTCAGTATGTCGTCGAAACCGAGAAGCGCAGCATTCTGCGTCGTCACGACATGGCTCGCGCCATTCGCGTGAACGGTCAGCTCAGCGAAGGTGCGATCTTGAATATCCGGATTGACGTGCTCAGGGTCGAGTGAGAAGAAGCCCTCGAGTTGAATTGTCTGCCATAGCTCTTCGAGCTGTTGCGAAGTGAGAGCAAAGACCCCTTCCTCGATCGGCGGTGTTCCGACGTCGCCGGGAATATAGCGGGTGTACGTTCCGGTACCGTCGGCGGCTACGGTAAGGGCGACGGTCTCCGTCCAAGGCGATACGCCTCCGGCCATGGCCGAGAGTTCGAAGTCCGGTGGAACGTCACTCTGAGCGATGGCAGGTGAGAGGCTCGCGCTCAGAATCAGTAGCACAAGCACCATCTGTTGTATTAAATTCTTCATTGCTTTCTCCCGTATGAGGTTTGTTCAAGAAAATACGCGCTACACATCGTAGCCACGCGGTCGGCAATCTGAAGGAAGTATTTCTTCAAGGAGATCCATCACGGCACTGAGCTGCGGAACAGAGGTATTCTCCGAATTCACTCGGTGTGTCTTGTCGTGCGCGGTAACAGAAACCGTGAGAAAAAGGCCGCCCTCCACCTCTTCGTCCTGTATCTCGGTTTCCAAGGCGAAGAAGCCCTGGTCCCGGAGCATGGTCCACAACTCCTCAAGACTGTCGTTGGAAAGCTGAAAGCGGCACTCTTTCAGCGGTGGGACTCCAACGTCTTCAGGCACGTAAGTCTTTAGGTGGCCATGGCCGCTCGCATCGATCGTCAGGTGATCGCTTTCTTCCCAGGGATGAAGGCCACCCGTAAGGACTTCGATGCGGAAATCCCGGGGAAATTCTTCCTGCGGATTTTCTGTCATAGGTGGCAGAGTAGCGCAACCTATAGCAAGAACAAGACCATAAACGAGAATCACATTCATCACCTTTCCCATCAGAGAAAACCGTAAAATCCCTATGGATACTCCCAGGGGCCAGGGGCCAGGGGCCAGGGGCCAGGGGCCAGGGGCCAGGGGCCAGGGGCCAGGGGCCAGGGGCCAGGGGCCAGGGGCCAGGGGCCAGGGGCCAGGGAGACACCCGACTTCCCGATGATGAGTCTACACCTGACTTCGCCAAGTGTCAAGGAGAGAATCCTCTGATCGTGGCTCTCACCGAGGGCTCGCGCGTCAAGGATTAGTGTTGACAGACTTATAACTTCCCCATAATCAGCGACTTACGGAGGGCCAAAGGGCCGCTTCGTCAACCGGCCCTTCGTCCATCTGAGTCGATTCTCACCCCCGATACGCCCCAATCTCGCCGTGGACCCTCCTACGCCGACCTGCCGGATGAGAGCTGGCCGACACGCGGGTAGAGCGCGCGCTCAAGTACGTCGTGTCGCTGCTGGTGGCCCTTCAAGGTTTGAACTGGACGTTCAGCACGTACCAGATCTTCACCGGCACGCCGCCCTTGGTCGCCGGCTTGAACGTCGCCTTGCGGACCGCCTGGATCGCCTCGGTGTCGAAGCCGAAGCCCACCTTCTCGCCCACCTGCTCGACCTCGAGCGGCCTTCCGGTCTCGTCGATCAGCACCTTGACGGTCACGGTGGCGCCCGGCTTGCGCAGCCGGCGGGCCATCTCCGGGAACCGCGGCTCGAGACGCTGCACCTGCGGCGCCACGACGCCCGGCCCCATCTCCACGAGGTCGCCGCGCCGCACCTGGGGCGGCGGAGGAGGAGGCGGGGGCGGAGGCAGGGGAGGGGGAGGCGGGGGAGGAGGAGGGGCGGCGAGCCTGGCGGCCTCGGCGGCCGCTTCTTCGGCCGCTTTCTTCTCCGCGGCCAGTCTGGCGGCCTCGGCCTCGGCGGCTTTCCGCTGCTCCTCGAGGCGCGCCTCTTCCTCCGCCTTCCGCTGGCGCTCGAGCTCCTGCTGGCGCCGCCGTTCGGCCGCCGCCTTGGTCTCGGATAGCTGGTTCTCGAGGTCCTCGAGCTGGCGCTCGTACTGGGCGCGCAGCGCCTCCTCCATGCCGCTCGTCTCCTGCTCCACGAGGTCCCGGATCTGGTCCTGGATCTCCTCCGGCGACGGTCCCTCCGGAACCGCCGGCTCGGGCGGCGGCACGACGACCGGCGGCGGCGTGGCGACCTGCCGCTGCTCCTGCGGCGCGCCCTGACGGCCGCTCCACCAGAAATAGCCGGCGATCGCCGCGGCGATCGCCAGCGCCACGGCGACGCCGACGAAGAGACCGGTCTTGGCGCCCGCGGGCTCGCGGGCGTATTCGGGAACGAAGTCGGCCGTCTTCTCGGAACGCACGCCGGTATCCTCCCGCGGCGCCGCGAACGGCGGCGGCGCGGCCGGCGGCGGCGCGAGGGGCACCGGCGCCGTCACCGCCGGCTCCGGCTCGGGCCTGCCGACCGGCAGCGGCAACGTCTTCTCGACTTCGATCTCCTGGTTCTCGCGCTCGATCTCCTGGCGGAAGAGGTTGTGCATGAAGAAGGCCAGGTTGAAGGTGGTGGGGTTGTACTTGGCCTCGAACATCCAGGTGTTGAGCGCCTTGTGCCAGGCGACGACGTCGTCCGGACGCTCTCCGCGGGCGAGCAGGCTCTTCTTCACCAGACCGCGCAGCGCCTCGGGGATGGGCTCCTGCTCGGCGGCGAGCGTGCCCTGATCGATCACCGAGCCGTAGCCGTCGGCGGCCGGCGGCGGCAGCGGCCTGCCGGTGAGCAGCTCGAAGAGGAGCACCCCCAGCGAGTAGACGTCGTCCGCCTTGTGGGGCGGCGCTGCGGCCAGGACCTCGGGCGCCAGGTAGCGGCCGAAGTGCTGCCGGATCACCGGGTTGGAGGCGAAGCCGCGCAGCGCCGGCGCGACCTCGAAGCCGAGCAGGCGCGTCTCGCCCTCGTTCGAGATCATGGTGAGCTGCGGCACCAGGAAACCGTGCAGGATGCGCGCGCCGCCGAAGCGGTTCTCGCCGGCGGCGGCGAGGGCGAGGGCCACCCGCTCGGTGATCAGCAGCGCGTGCTCGGCGGGGATGTAATGGCGCTTCTTGGCCGCCTGCTCCAGGAGCGCCGCCAGGTTCTTGCCCGAGACGTAGTCGTAGGCCACGTAGGGGATCCCCTGGACCTCCCCCATGTCGCGCCCCTCGCCGAGATTGGGGCTGCGCAGCGCGCTCTGGATTCCCTGGCGGTCCCTGGACGCCTCCCACAGCCGCTGGCCGTCCAGTCCCGGGCCGTTGAAGACCCTGAGGAGGGCGACGTGCTCCAGGCCCTGGACACCCAGGAGGCCGGCGCGGAAGGTCTCGCCCAGGGGATCCTCCGTCAGCTTCTTGAGCAGCAGGTACTTGCCGAACTGTTCTCGCGTATTCATGGCGGCTCCGTCATGGCGATTGTATCCGAAACCTCGGCGCCTGCGCGCGCGGACGGCAAGCGCCGCCGGCCGACTCGCCGGGGGGTCACCGCGAGCCCTCCTGCGCCCAGCGCCGGCGCCAGTACCGGCGCTGCCAGAGCTCGACGTTGCGGTTGTGCTCCCGGAGGCTCTCGGCGAACACGTGGCTGCCGTCGTTGCGGCTGACGAAGTAGAGATAGTCCGTGTCGGCCGGATCCGCGGCCGCCACCAGGCTGGCCAGCGACGGCGAGCAGATCGGCCCCGGCGGCAGGCCGGGGCGGACGTAGGTGTTGTAGGGCGAGTCGAGCCGGAGGTCGGCGCGCCGCAGGTTGCCGTCCCAGACGCCGAGGCGCTTCAAGGCGTAGATCACCGTGGGATCGGCGTAGAGCGCGATGCCGCGGCGCAGCCGGTGGGCGTAGACGCCGGCGATCAGGGCGCGCTCCTCGTCGAGCCGCGCTTCCTTCTCGACGATGGACGCCAGCGTCACCAGCTCGCGCACGGGCCGGGTCGCGCCGGACCGGGGCGAGGGGCCCGCCGTCCGCAGCGGCTCCACCGCCTCGCGCCAGCGCTGGCGGAAGGTGCGCACCAGCGTCGCCACGACCTCGGCCTCCGTGATGCCGCGGGCGAAGTGGTAGGTGTCGGGAAAGAGATAGCCTTCGAGGTCCTCGGCGTCGGGATCGAGGTCGGCCACGCGGTCGCCACGCTGCATCTCCCGCCGCAGCCGTTCGGCGTCGCCGAAGCCCTGGCGCGCCAGGGCCTCGGCGGTCTCCTCCAGCGTCAGCCCCTCGATCAGGGTCACCGGATAGACCACGACCTCGCCGCGGATCACCTTGTCGAGCACCTGAGGCGTCGACAGGGGCCGGTCGAAGCGGTACTCGCCGGCGATCAGGGCCGGATCGCCCAGGGCGTAGACGAGGTAGAGCCGGGCCAGCCGCGCGTCGGCGAGGACGCCGGCGGCGGCGAGTCGGGCGAGGATCGCCTGGGCGCCCTGCCCGGAACGGACGTCGACGACGATCTCGCTCTCGAGGTAGCCGCGGAAGGGCTGGTGGAGCCGCCGCCAGGCCCAGCCCGCGGCCGCCGCCGCCAGCAGCGCCAGCGCCGCCGCCAGCCACAGGAGACGCTTCACCCTCCGTCTCCCGGGACGGCCAGCCCCCGGTCGAGCGCTTCCTGGAGCAGGACCTGGGCGGCCACCGCGTCGACGCCGGGCGCGCGGCGCGGCGCCTCGAGCTCGGCCTCGCGCAGGCGCTCGGCGGCCTCGACGGTGGTCAGGGTCTCGTCGACGCGCACCACGGGGAGCCGCGCGGCGCGCGCCAGGCGCGCGCCGAAGCGGCGCACGCGCAGGGCCGCGGCTCCGGCCTCGCCGCCGGGGCCGCGCGGCTCGCCCAGCACCAGCACCTCGGTGCCCTGGCGCCGCGCGATCTCGGCGATGGCGTAGGCGGCACGCCGGTCGGTGCGCCGCTCGAGCGTCGTCAGCGGCAGCGCCCAGCGGCCCTCAGGATCGGAAACCGCGATCCCGATCCGGGTTTCTCCGAAGTCGATTCCCAGCGCGCGCATCGGTGTTCTCTTGCCTCCGCCCGGCGGCAGCTATGCTAGCATCCGCCTCAGGACCTCCGTGGTCTCCTATACTGTCCCGTACTCGCCTCGCGACGGTCTTTCACCCTCGTCCATGACTCCGGAGAACGCCATGCAGGAGATCGTCATCTTGAGCGCCGCGCGGACTCCGATCGGCGCTTTTCAAGGCGCCCTGAGCAGCCTGACGGCGCCGCAGCTCGGGGCCCGCGCCCTGGCCGGCGCGATCGAACGCGCCGGCCTCACGCCCCAGGACCTCGACCAGGTCTACATGGGCTGCGTGCTGCAGGCCGGCCTCGGCCAGGCCCCGGCGCGGCAGGCCGCCCTCGGCGCCGGCTGCCCGCCCACCACCGGCGCCGTGACCGTGCACAAGGTGTGCGGCTCGGGCATGCGGGCGATGATGAGCGCCGCCAACGACCTGCGCTGCGGCGACTACGCCCTGGTGGCCGCCGGCGGCATGGAAGCGATGAGCCGGGCGCCCTACCTGGTGCCGGGCGCCCGCGACGGCCTGCGCCTCGGCCACGCCCGCCTGATCGACGCGATGATCCACGACGGCCTCTGGGACCCCTACGGCGACAAGCACATGGGGAGCTGCGCCGAGACCTGCGCCGCGCGCTACGGCTTCAGCCGCGAGGACCAGGACGCCTACGCCAAGGAGAGCTACCGCCGCGCCCAGGCGGCGCAGGAGGCCGGCCTCTTCGACCCCGAGATCGTGCCGGTCGAGGTGCCGCGGCGGCGCGGCGAGCCGCTCCGGGTCGACCGCGACGAGGAGCCCGGACGCGCCGACTTCGACAAGATGGCGCAGCTCAAGCCGGCCTTCCAGAAAGACGGCACGGTGACCGCGGCCAACGCCAGCAAGATCAACGACGGCGCCGCCGCCCTGGTGCTGACCACGGCCGAGCACGCCGCCCGCCTGGGCAAGGAGCCGGTGGCGCGGCTGCTCGCCCAGGCCTCCTTCGCCCACGAGCCCGAGTGGTTCACCACCGCCCCCATCGAGGCCGTGCGCCGGGTGCTCGACCGCGCCGGGCTGACGCTCGCCGACGTCGACCTCTTCGAGGTCAACGAAGCCTTCGCCGCCGTCGCCATGGCGGCCCGCGACGAGCTCGGGATCGATCCCGAGCGCTTGAACGTCCGCGGCGGCGCGGTGGCGCTGGGGCATCCGATCGGCGCCTCCGGGGCGCGCATCGTGGTGACCCTGCTCCACGCGCTCGCCGAGCGCGGCGCCAGGCGCGGCTGCGCCGCCATCTGTCTGGGAGGAGGCGAGGCCACGGCGGTCGTCGTCGAGCGCCTGTAGAAGCCCCGCGAAACGGCTGAGGAGAGGAGCTGGAACATGCGTTGGCTGTATCCGCGGCTCGGTCCGCTGTGGTCGGTGGTGGCGCTGTGTTTGGTGGCGCCGTGCGGGCCGGTGGCCGTCTCCATGGCGCAGGAGGAGACGTCCCCTGCCCCGGCGCCGCCGCCCCCTGCCCCGGAAACGCCGGCGCCCCCTGCCCCGGCGCCGCCGCCCCCTGCCCCGGCCGAGCCCGCCGAAGACGAGGACCGCATCACCTTCAACATCCGGCTCGCCGAGGATCGGGGCGGCGGCCGGGTCGAGGGCTTCGCGGGCGATTTCGAATATCAGCCGGACCAGTTCCTGCTGGCCACCGGCGGCGTGCGGATCAAGTACCGCGACGTCCAGCTCCAGGCCGACACGATGCGCATCGACATCCCCACCGAAACGCTGACCGCCGAAGGCAGCGTGGTGCTCGACGAGGGGCCGAACCGCCTGGTCGGCGACGCCATCGAGTACAACCTCGAGACGCGCACGGGACGGGTGACCAACGCACGCGCCTTCGTCGGCACGGAATTCACCTTCACCGGCGACGAGATCGCCAAGGTGGCCGACGACGTCTTCACCCTCGACGACGGCACCTTCACCTCGTGCAGCCAGGAGGTGCCGCCGTGGTCGCTGCGCACCAGCCACGCCCGGATCACCCTCGAGGAGTACGCGCGCATCAGGAACGCGCGCTTCAAGCTCAGGAAGGTGCCGGTGCTCTACCTGCCCTACATCCTGTGGCCGACCAGGACGGAGCGCTCCTCGGGCTTCCTGGTGCCGCAGCCGGGCTACTCGGACCGCCGCGGCTTCGAGCTGAGCCTGGCCTACTACAAGACCCTGGGCCGCAGCGCCGACACGACCTTCTTCGCCGACCTCTCGAGCAACGAATACTACGGCTTCGGCAACGAGCTGCGCTACCGCCCGTCGGAGACCACGGAAGGGCTCTTCGATGCCTTCATCCTGACCGATCCCGACCTCAGGTTCGAGACCCCCCCTACCCAGGAATTCCTCGGCTTCAACCCGGACCTGCTCCCCGAGGAGACGCGGTGGAAGGTCAACTGGTACCACGAAAGCCGCGAGATCCTCGGCGGCTTCCGCGGCGTCGTCAACTTCCAGGACTACTCCGACCCCGCCTACCGGCAGGACTTCGAGCGCGACCTCGGCCGCCAGTCGAGCTCGTTCATCTACTCCCAGGCCTACCTGACCCGGAACTCCGGCCAGCACAGTTTCAACCTCCTGGTGGACCAGCGCGAGCGCGTGCGCGTGGTGGCCAACGCGGGCGAGCGCCTGCGCGGCGGCCAGATCGTCGACACCCGGCGCCAGCTCCCCGAGGTCGAGTACCGGCTGCGGCCCACCCAGCTCGGCGGCGCGCCGGTCTACTTCAGCCTCGACGGCAACCTGCACTACCTCTCGATCCGCAACAGCACGATCAGCAACCTCGGACCGGACATGGAGCCCGAGACCGAGCAGTACGGCCGCGGCGACCTCGCCCCCGGCTTCCTGCTGCCGCTCTCGACCCTGCCGTGGCTTTCGGCGCGCCTCGACGTCGGCGGCCGGGTGACCCACTACACGAATTCCCTCGATCCCGCCACCGGACGCTTCTTTGCCGAGCAGGACAAGGCCCTGACCCGCAGTCTCGGCACCGCCGGCGCCGAGATCGTCGGCCCGTCGTTCTCGCGCATCTTCGACAAGAAGAAGCCGAAGCGCTTCTCCAAGCTCAAGCACATCGTCGAGCCCCGCTTCGTCTACGGCTACGCCGACGACTTCGAGGACGACCTGGCGCCGGGGGAGACGGTGGAGGAGGAGGCGCCGCTCTTCGACGAGCTCGACAACCGCCGCCTGACCAACGAGACCACCGTTTCCCTCATCAACCGCCTCCTCGCCAAGCCCGCCGACGAGGAAGAGGGCGGCGCCTTCGAGATCGCCTCCTTCGAGATCCAGCGATCCTTCAGCCACGACAGCAAGATTTTCCTGCAGCGCGGCAACGACGCCGACATGATGCCGCAGACCGAGCGCGAGGGGCCGCTGCGCGCCATCCTGCGCGTCAATCCCAGCCCGACCACCAGCTTCAAGGCCGAAGGGACGTACAATACGCTCTTCGGCCAGATGCAGGCGCTGTCGCTCTCGGGCGGCACGCGGCTCGGGCGCCACTCGATCGGCGGCACCCTCTACAAGCGCTGGGGGCCGAACGAAGGCGCCGAGGTGACCAGCAACCAGGCCCGCGTCTTCACCACCATCTCGCTGGTGCCCGACAAGCTCACCTTCGACGCCAACGTCTCCTTCGACTTGGTCGACCGCGACGCCGACGACCCGACGGCGCTGCAGATCGCGAACCCGATTTCGCAGCGGTATTTCCTCAACTACGTCGGGAGCTGCTATTCGCTGCAGCTCGAGTTCCGCGAGTCGCGGTTCAGCGACATCACCGACCGCGATTTCCGCTTCACGTTCACGCTCAAGAACGTGGGCACGTTCATCGACCTGAACGGCAGCATCGACTGAAAACCGGGATCCCAATGAAAGGATTGATTCTCTCCGGCGGCAAGGGGACGCGGCTGCGCCCGCTGACCCACACCTCGGCCAAGCAGCTCGTGCCGGTGGCCAACAAGCCGGTCCTCTTCTTCGGCATCGAGTCCATGGTCGCCGCCGGCATCACCGAGGTCGGCATCATCGTCGGCGAGACCCGCGACGAGATCCGCGCCGCGGTCGGCGACGGCTCGGCCTTCGGCGCCCGCGTGACCTACATCGAGCAGGACGCGCCGCGCGGCCTGGCGCACGCGGTGATGATCGCCGAGAGCTTCCTCGGCGAGGAGCCCTTCGTGATGTACCTCGGCGACAACCTGATCGCCGGCGGCATCACCAGCCTCGTCGAGGAGTTCGCCGAGAGCGCCTGCAACGCCCAGATCCTGCTCGCCGAGGTCGCTCACCCCGAGCAGTTCGGGGTCGCCGAGCTCCACGACGACGGCCGGCGCGTGAAACGGCTGGTCGAAAAGCCGGCGCGGCCGAAGAGCAACCTCGCCCTCGTGGGCGTCTACATGTTCGACGCCAACATCTTCGAATCGGTGCGCCGCATCAAGCCCTCGGCGCGCGGCGAGCTCGAGATCACCGACGCCATCCAGGACCTCATCGACCGCGGCTTCGAGGTCCATCCGCACAAGGTCCGCGGCTGGTGGAAGGACACCGGAAAGCTCGAGGACGTTCTGGAGGCCAACCGCATCATGCTCGAGAGCCTCGACATGCCGCGGGGGCCCGGACAGGTCGGCCAGGGATCGACGATCGAGGGCCGGGTGAGCCTCGGCGAAGGCGTGGAGCTGATCGACTCGCTGGTCCGCGGCCCGGCGGTGCTCGGCGCCGGCACCCGCCTGGAGAACGCTTTCGTGGGGCCGTACACCTCGATCGGCGAGAGCTGCACCCTGGTCTCCTGCGAGATCGAGAACTCGATCGTGCTCTCCGGCAGCGAGATCCGCGACATCGGCCTGCGCATCGACGGCTCCCTGGTGGGCCGCAACGCGCGCATCAAGAAGACCGATTTCAAGCCCCGCGCCTACCGCTTCATGCTCGGCGACAACTCCGAGGTCGGCATCACGTGAAGCGGGCCCTGGTCTTCGGCGGCACCGGCATGCTGGGCCGCGCGGTGGCGGCACACTGGCGGCGGCGCGGCGCGGCGGCGCTCGCCCTCTCCCACGCCCAGGCCGACGTCACCGACCGCGGCGCCCTCGCCGAGTGGACGGACCGCTTCCGGCCGGAGCTCGTCGTCAACTGCGCCGCGTTCACCCGCGTCGACGACTGCGAGACCGAGCGCGAGAGAGCGATGGCGACCAACGGCGCCGCGGTGGCCAACGTGGTCGCCGCGGCCGAGCGCGCCGGGGCCGACCTCGTCCAGGTGTCGACGGACTACGTCTTCGACGGCGAGAGCGGCCTCCCTTACGGCGAGGACGCGCCGACCGCGCCGCTCTCGGTCTACGGCGAGAGCAAGCTGGCCGGCGAGCGCGAGGCGCTGGTCTATCCGCGCTCGCTGGTGGTGCGCTCGAGCTGGCTCTTCGGTCCCGGCGGCCCCAATTTCGTCACCGCGATGCTCCGTCTTGCCGGCGGGCCGCTGCGGGTGGTCGACGACCAGGTCGGCTGCCCCACCTACACCCCTTTCCTGGCCCGCGCGATCTGGGACCTGGCCGGGCACGGGACCCGCGGGGTGATCCACTACTGCAATCGCGACGCCGTCTCGTGGTACGGCTTCGCCCGCGAGATCCTCGGCCCCCACGCCGAGATCGAGCCCGTGACCACGGCCGAATTTCCCCGTCCGGCCCCGCGTCCCGCCCGCTCCGTGCTCGACGTCAGCCGCTTC
>DASWIG010000143.1:0-4493 GCA_036397835.1 Thermoanaerobaculia bacterium | reverse complement strand
GCGTCCATGACCTGGCGCCGCACGGCGTCCTCGTCCTGGCCAGGCTCGCCCATGAAGGTCGAGCCGACGTTGCTGGTCATGACGATGACGGTGTTCTTGAAGTCGACCGTGCGCCCGTGGCCGTCGGTGAGGCGGCCGTCGTCGAGGATCTGGAGCAGCACGTCGAACACCTCCGCGTGCGCCTTCTCGATCTCGTCGAGCAGGACGACTGAGTACGGACGCCGCCGCACCGCCTCGGTGAGCTGGCCGCCCTCCTCGTAGCCGACGTAGCCCGGCGGCGCGCCGATCAGACGCGACACCGTGTGCCTTTCCATGTACTCCGACATGTCGATGCGCACCAAGTTGTCCTCGGAGTCGAAGAGCGCCTCGGCCAGGGTCTTGGCGAGCTCGGTCTTGCCGACGCCGGTGGGCCCGAGGAAGATGAACGAGCCGATCGGACGCCGCGGGTCCTTGATGCCCGAGCGCGCCCGCAGCACCGCGTCGGCCACGAGCTGCACGGCCTCGTCCTGACCCACCACCCGGCGGTGGAGGATCTTGTCGAGACGCAGGAGCTTCTCGCGTTCGCCCTCGACGAGACGGGTGACGGGGATGCCCGTCCACTTCGAGACGATCTCGGCGATCTCCTCCTCGGTGACCTCCTCGCGCACCAGGCGCTTCTCGTCGGTCCTGGCCTCCTCGTGGGTCTCGAGCCTCGCGAGCTCGGCCTCGAGCGCCGGCAGGCGGCCGTGGCGCAGCTCCGCCGCCTTGTCGAGGTCGTACTCGCGCTCGGCGATCTCCACCTGGTGGCGCACCTGCTCGATCTCGCGGCGCAGCTCGCGGATGCGGTTGATCGCCTCCTTCTCCCGCTCCCAGCGGGCGCGCAGCTCGTCGCCGTTGGCCCTGTGGTCGGCGAGCTCCTTGCGCAAAGCGGCGAGACGCTCCTTCGAGGCCTTGTCCTTCTCCTTCTTGAGCGCCGCCTCCTCGATCTCGAGCCGCATCACCCGGCGGGTGACCTCGTCGAGCTCGGCGGGCATCGAGTCGATCTCGGTGCGGATCATGGCGCAGGCCTCGTCGATCAGGTCGATCGCCTTGTCGGGCAGGAAGCGCTCGGTGACGTAGCGGTTCGAGAGCACGGCGGCGGCCACCAGGGCGTTGTCCTGGATGCGCACGCCGTGGTGCGCCGAGAAGCGTTCCTCGAGGCCGCGCAGGATCGAGATCGTGTCCTCGACCGTCGGCGGGTCGACGAGCACGGGCTGGAAGCGGCGCTCGAGCGCCGCGTCCTTCTCGACGTGCTTGCGGTACTCGTCGAGCGTGGTGGCGCCGATGCAGTGGAGCTCGCCGCGCGCCAGCATCGGCTTGAGCATGTTGCCGGCGTCGGTGGCGCCTTCGGCCTTGCCGGCGCCGACGATCAGGTGCAGCTCGTCGATGAAGAGCAGGATGCGCCCCTCGCTCTCCCTGATTTCGCCCAGCACCGCCTTCAGGCGCTCTTCGAACTCGCCGCGGTACTTGGCGCCGGCGACCAGGGCGCCCATGTCGAGCGAGAAGATCGAGCGCTCCTTGAGCCACTCGGGCACGTCGCCGCGCACGATGCGCTGGGCCAGGCCTTCGACCAGGGCCGTCTTGCCCACGCCCGGCTCGCCGATCAGCACCGGGTTGTTCTTGGTCTTGCGCGACAGGATGCGCACCACCCGGCGGATCTCCGAGTCGCGGCCGATCACCGGGTCGAGCTTGCCGCGGCGCGCCTGCTCCACCAGGTCGACGCCGTACTTCTCGAGGGCCTCGTAGGCCTGCTCGGGGTTGGCGCTGGTGACCCGCTGGTGGCCGCGCACCGCCTGCAACGCCGAGAGCAGCCGGTTGCGGTCGACGCCGAACTGACCGAGCAGCCGTCCCGCCGGCGTCGAAGGACTTTCCTCGATCATCGCCAGCACCAGGTGCTCGACGGACACGTATTCGTCCTTGAGGCGCTTGGCCTCGGAGTGGGCGTGGAGGAGCAGGCGCTGGAGGCGCTGGGTGACGCGGACCGAGCCCGGCTCGGCGCCGGGGCCGCTCACCTGGGGCCGGCGGCGCAGCTCCTGGGCGAGGGCCTCGCGGAAGCCGTCGACGGGCACGTCCATCTTCTCGAGCAGGCGGCGCACCAGCGCGGCCTCGTCCTCGACGAGGGCCAGCAGCAGGTGCTCGCCGTCGATCTCCTGATGGCCGTAGCGCACCGCCAGCGCCTGCGCCTGGTGGATCGCCTCCTGCGATTTCTGGGTCAGCTTGTTGAAGTCCATATCCGCAACCTCCTTCGGGGGGTTTCTCTGTTACCTTGCCTTGAAGCTCGACGTCTCCGCCAGCTCCTCGAAGAGCTCTTTTTCGCGCGGCGTCAGCCGCTTGGGCACCATCACCTGGATCTCGGCGTAGAGGTCGCCGGTGCCGCCGCGCGCCGGGAAGCCCTTGCCCCGCAGGCGGATCTTGCGGCCGCTCGAGGTGCCGGGCGGGATGCGCACCTGGATCGAGCCGTCGAGGGTCCTGACCGCCAGCTCGGCGCCGAGGGCCGCTTCCCAGGGGGTCACGGGCAGCGGCGCGTGGAGGTCGGCGCCATCGAGCCGGAAGCGCTCGTGCGGCTTGAGGTCGACCTCGAGGTAGAGGTCGCCCGCCGGGCCGCCGGCGCCGCCGCCGCGTCCCTGGAGGCGGATCTTCTGCCCCTGCTTGACGCCGGGCGGGATGCTCACCGAATACGTCCGCGAGCGCCCCACCATGTCGCTGACGGTGATCTCGCGCTGGCCGCCGGCGGCCGCCTCCTCGAGCGTCAGGGCGATCTTGGCTTCCTGGTCCTGGCCGCGCGGGTTGCGTCCGCCCGTCGAGAAGCCGCCCTGCGCCTGGCCGCCCGAGTCGCCGAAGCCGCTGAAGGGCGATCCGGCCCCGAAGGGGCTGCCGCCGCCTCGCCCGCCGCGTCCGCCGCCGAAGAGCATCTCGAAGAAATCGCTGAAGCCGCTGCCGCCGCTGAAGCCGCCGCCACCCTGGCCGAAGTGGAAGTCGAAGCCGGGCGGCGGCGCGCCGCCGGCGCGCGCCGCGTCCTTCCACGCCGAGCCGTAGCGGTCGTAGGTGGCGCGCTTCTTGTCGTCCTTCAAGACCTCGTAGGCCTCGCTGATCTCCTTGAACTTGTCCCCGGCCTGCGCGTTCCGGTTGACGTCCGGGTGGTACTTGCGCGCCATCTTGCGGTACGCCTTCTGGATGTCGTCCGGCGAGGCGCTGCGGGAGACTCCGAGCGTCGAGTAGTAGTTCTTGAATTCCAACCTGCGACCCTCCTTGGGTTGCGCTCGTGGTCCGGGGGACGTATTCCTTCCGATTCTTCCAAAACCCGGAAGAGATCTTAGTGTCAAACCCTCACATATGAGAACGCTTCCGGCGCCGCCGGCATTCCCGGCGGAGGGAAAGAGGGGCTAGACTGCGCACTCCATGCGCCGGCTGCTGCTGCCGATCCTCGTGCTCGCCGCCGCGATCGTGGCGGACCGTCTGGGATGGCGGGAGCGCCTGTCGCCGTCCCTGCTGCTGGGCCTGAGCCGCGGCCTGCCGGCGCTCGTCTTCGTCCTGGCGTGGCGCTTCCAGCGCGGGCGGGTGGCGTTCGCGGCGGTGCTGCTGGCGGCGGCGGCGGAGGCCTTACGGCGTGACCTGCCGGTGCTTCCCGAGACGCTGGCGGCGGCGCTGGCGGTGCTGCTGCCGCTCGACCTGGCGGTGCTCGGCCTGGCGCGCGAGTGGCCGGTGGCGAGCGTGGCGGGCCTCTGGCGCTTCGGCGTCCTCGGGGCGCAGGCGGCGGCGGTGGCGGCGCTGGCGCGTCCGGAGCTGGACGCGGTGCGCGCGGCCTTGCACGGGCCGATCGCGGGTTGGCCCGGCGCGGCCGGCCTGCCGGCGGCCGGCGTCGTCAGCTTCCTGGCGGCGGGCGCGGCGTTGGCGGCGGCCGTCGTCCGGCGTCCGTGGCCGCTCGAAGCCGGCCTCCTGGGGACGCTGGCGGCGACCTTCCTCGTCCTCACCCGGCAGCACGCCCTCGACTACTACGTGGGGACGGCGGCGATCGTCCTCGGGGTGTCGCTGGTCGAGAGCGCCTTCTCCCTGGCCTTCGAGGACGGCCTGACGGGGCTGCCGGCGCGCCGCGCCCTGGAGGAGGCCCTGGTCCACCTCGGCGGCGCCTACGCGATCGCCATGGTCGACCTCGACCACTTCAAGAAGGTCAACGACCGTCACGGCCACGAGGTGGGCGACCAGGTGCTGCGCAGCGTGGCGACGCGGCTGGCGCGGGTGGGCGGCGGCGGACGCGCCTTCCGCTACGGCGGCGAGGAGTTCAGCGTGATCTTCGCGGGCAAGACGGCGGCGCAGGCGCGGCCGTATCTCGAGGAGCTGCGCGGCGCCGTCGCCGGCGCGCCGTTCACGGTGCGCTCGCCGGGGCGGCCGAAGAAGAAGCCCGAGGGCGCCCGCGGCCGGGGCGGCGGCGTCAAGGAGCTGCGCGTCACCGTGTCGATCGGCGTCAGCGAGCGCGG
>DASWIG010000142.1:0-14920 GCA_036397835.1 Thermoanaerobaculia bacterium | reverse complement strand
GGTCTCCTCGACCTCGAAGGCGAGCGACCCGAGCGGCACCAGGAGGTTGTTGGGCACGTCCGGGTCGGCCTTGTCGATCTCGTCGAGCAGCACGACGGCGCGCTCGTGCTTGACGCCGGACGGGTCGGTGAGCGGCGGCTCGGCTCCCTCGACCGGATCGCCGCCTTTCCATTCGGCCCGATGCGGATCGAAGGCCCACCACAGGACCCCGGGGACCACGTAGGGCTCGTAGTCGTCCCCGAGCTTTCCGATGTAGGCGTCGTGCAGCCGGCGCAGGAGGTCGATCTCCCAGAGCAGGTCGCGGGCCTGGGTGCGCGAGGTGATCACCCGCTCGTAGTAGCGCCAGCCGAGCACCTTGGCGACGATCCGGGCCAGGGTGGACTTGCCCGTGCCCGACTCGCCGCGCACCAGGATCGGCCGGCGGGTGGCGAGCGCCACGTTGACCGCCAGCACGATCTCCTCGCTGAAGACGTAGACGGGGTCGCGCCGCAGATCGGCCGGTTCCTCGCCGTCGGCCGCGGTGCGGCAGTCCTCGACGTGCTTCGGGTCGAAGGTCTTGCGATATTCGTAGACGGCCTCCGTCATTTCAAGTCTCCTCGAGCTGAAAGGTGACAATTGCTCGGGCGTCGCGGTAGGACGCGTCGAAAGCGGTCTCGTCGAGGTGCGGGAAATCGGGATCGGCGCGGGCGACGCGGAACGGCGGGAGCAGCGCCTCGATCCGCCCCGTCTCGCAGACGTCGGCCGCCGGCGCCTGTGCTCCGGTCATCAGGAAGAAAGTCACGCCGGAGAACTTGTCCCGCAAGTGCTGCAAGACGTCGAGGTCGACCGACCTGGCCGGCAGACTGACGAACACTTGGAGGAAAGGCTGGGCGCGCACCAGGGCGAGGGCGGCGGCGAGGGCGGCGTCCGTCTTGACGCCCCGCAATATCCGTTTGAGCTCCTGGCGCACCGCCTCCTCGATCTCGGCCTTCGCGGCCTCGCCGACGACCCCGGTCACGCCGCCGGTGGGCCAGCGGTCGGTCCGGATGAGCCGGTGAGGACAGGCACGGTTGACGTACGTCTCCGGCGTCAGCGGCAACGCGCAGTCGAGCGCGAAGGCGCGGCCGCCTTGCGCGAGGCCGGCGCGGATCTGCAGGGCGGACTGCGCGCTGACCCAGGAAGACGCGATGAGGTCGAGGGCCTCGAGGACCGCGTCCTGGACGGACTGTCGGCCGCGAGCTCGCAGGTCGCTACGCACGGCGTAGAGCGTCGCCTGGGCCTGTGCGAGGGGCGCGCCGAGCAAAGCGCAGCCGAGCCGCTTGGCCAGCCGGCGCTCTTCTCCCGCGGCTTCGGGTATCCAAGCTTCGTCGAAGTACACGCCGAGGCGTTTGGCTTCGGCGAGGAGGATGTGGGCCGGCACCTTCTCGAGCAGATCGGCGAGCTGTTCGATCTTTTCGGCGAGCGGGCTGGGGCACTCGACCGCTTCCGCCAAGCGTTGGACGATGGCCGCCACCGCGGCCTCGACCCCTATCACTTTCTCGTCGGCCGGATCGTCGCCGACGGCGAGAGCCGTCTGGAACGTCTCGAGGTCGGTGATCCGGCTCGGCGTCAGCAGGCTCTTGGCGACCGCGACGTAGTCGACCGGCCGGATGAAGACGGGAAGGAGGACGAACTTGGGGTCATGCCGCTTACGATAGGTGAGCACGCTCACCTCGTGAGCGACGAAGTTCGAGGCGAGGGCGGCCTCGGAGAGCAGCACCACGGCCGCGTCGCAGGTGCCCAACCAGAGCTCGAGCGTGTTGTGCCAACCCTCGCCGGTCTTGAGACCGTCCTTGTCCAGGAGCACACGGAATTCCGCGTCGCGCAGCGCCTCGGCGAGCCGATCTCGCACCTGGCGCGGAGGATCGTCCTTGGTGCTGTGGCTCAGGAACACGCGAGGGCCGGCCATCGAGTCTCCGGACGTGGACGAAGCATGGACGCCTAGCTTACCCCAAGGCGCGATCGTCCGATGACCGCGGCCGGTGACATCCTCCGCACCGTCCGCGTATGCTCTGCGGCATGAACATCCGGAAATCACTCCCTCTCCTTGCCTCTCTATTGCTCCCGGCCGCCGCCCTGGCGACGGGTCCTCCCTGTCAGCCCTGCGCGGGCGTGCGCGTCGCCGATCCGGCGGCCGCGGTCGCCGCGATTGCCGCCGACCCGCAACTCGAAGGCGAAGAGCGCCTCTACGTGGCCTGGTCCGCCGAGCTCGACGGCACCGCCGACCCCGCGGCCTTCAGCAGCATCCGCAACGCCGGCGGCACGCCGTGGATCTCCGTGAGCTTCCGGGCGCCGGCGCCGGTGCTCGAGCACGTGGACGCGCTCGAGCGCGAGCTCGAGGACCTGGCCCGCATCGCCCGCGGCGCCGGCGACCGCGCCCACTTCCAGATCGCCTGGGAGCCCGCCGCCGGCGACGCGGGTGCCAGGGACCTCGCCTTCGTGATCAAGCGCGCCGCCGTGGCCGTGACCGGCGCCCGCGCCGGCGCCCGGGTGCTGGTGGGGCCGCTGGCGTCCGACGTCGGGCTGCTCAGAGCCCTCTACGCAGAGGACGTGGCCGCCTACGTCGACGGCCTGGCCCTGTCTCCGGCGCCGCGCGCCGAGATCGAGGCCATGGTCGCCGCCTTCCGCGAGCTCGACCCCGGCAAGGGCGTCGCCCTCGACGCGCTGCCCTGGCCCGAGCCCGCGTCGCGCGCCCTGAGCCGGACCGCGGAGTGGAACGTCGCCGGCGTCGCCGTGACGTTCTTCGAGCGCCCGCGGCCGACGGCCGAAGACCTCGTCCCCTTGAAGCTCCTGGCCCGCGAGTTCCAGGGCGACCTCTCCTTCGACCCGGCGACGGTGCCCACCGGCGCCGACGCCGCCTGGACCTACGTGCGCGGCGAGGATCTGGGGCTGCGGGTGATCGCCGCGACCACGCCCGGCCAGGGCGCCATGCTCTTCTTCGCGGACCCCCAGCTCAAGGCGCCGACCCTGATCGACCCGGAGACCGGCGAGGAGTCCACGCCCTTCGGCCAGCAACGCACGGCGCGCGGCCTGCTGGTGCCGGTGGACGAGCCGGGCGCCGCCGTGCTGCTGCGTCTCGAGCGCATGACGGCGGCCGAGCTGGCGGGTCTCGAGGAGCGCCTGCTGGTGGAGGACGAGCGCCAGATGCCGGTGGAGGAGGTCCTGCGCCGGCTCCAGGCCTTCGAGGACGACCAGGCGCGCCGCCTCGACCACTACCAGGCGCGCAGCATCCTCCACCTGCGCTTCTCCTCGGGCGGAGCCAACGTCCAGGCGGCCTACGAGGGACCGTTCTTCTACCGCCGCGACCAGGGCTTCGACTGGGTCTGGGACACCTTCTACGTCGACGGCGTGAAGTGGAAGGGCAAGCACCTTCCGGAGATCCCGCTGATCCAGCCCGAGAAGGCGGCGGCGCTGCCGATCGAGATCCTCTTCACCAAGGAGTACGACTACCGCCTGCGCGGCACCGGCACCGTCGACGGCCGCGACTGCTGGTTGGTGGACTTCCGGCCCCGGGAGGAGCCGGCGCCCGGCCACACCCTCTACCAGGGCACGGTGTGGATCGACCGCGAGATCTACGCCCGGGTGCGCACGCGCGCCGTGCAGTTGGGTCTCGAGGGCGACGTGATCTCCAACGAGGAGACCTCGACCTTCACGCCGATCGGCCGCGACGGCCGGCCGGTGCCGTGGTCGAGCCATCCCGAGACCGAGATCTTCGTGCTGCCGACCCGGGTGGTGGGCCAGCAGATCCTCTCCGTGCTCAACGCCGCGGTGCCGGTGGAGCTGACCACGGAGGTCTCCGAGATCCGCATCAACGGCGACGATTTCGAGGCCGCGCTCGAGACCGCCTGGGCCTCGGAGGCCACCATGGTGCGCGACACCGAGCAGGGCATGCGCTACCTGCGCAAGGACGAGGAGGGCAACCGCTTCGTCGAGCAGAAGGTCGACACCGACCGTCTTTTCATCGTCGGCGGCGTCTTCTGGGACGAGTCCGTGGACTACCCGATCCCGCTCGCCGGCGTCAACTACCTGGCGCTCGACCACAAGGGCACCGGCAACCAGGTGAACGTCTTCTTCGCCGGTCCGCTGGTGACGGTCAACTATGCCGAGCCGCGCCTCTTCGGCTCGAAGTGGGATGCCGGCGTCAACCTCTTCGGCTTCTTCATCGACCGCGGCGACGAGATCTTCCGCGATGGCGCCGAGGTGCCGGCGGAGGAGATCGAGAGCAAGGTCGCGTCGGCCGCCCTCTTCGTCGGACGGCCGCTGGGCAACTTCGTCAAGCTCGATTTCACCTACCGCGCGCGCTGGGAGGGCTACAGCCGCGCCGACGACACCGCGGCGGAGCTCGTGCTGCCCTCCGACACCCTCACCCACGCCTTGGTGAGCGAGCTCAGGTACCAGCGCGGCGGCTATCGCCTGGCGCTCCAGGGCAGCTTCAACGAGCGCGGCGACTGGGACTTCTGGGGCCTGCCGGGCAACCCCGACTTCGACCCCGAGCAGAAGGACTACGTGCGCTGGCAGGCGCGGTTCTCGAAGACCTTCTGGTTCAAGAACTTCCGCCAGCTCGGCCTCGCCCTGGAGCACCTGGACGGCTCCGACCTCGACCGCTTCTCGCGCTACGACTTCGGCATCTTCGGCGACGCCTCGGTGGCCGGCTACCAGAGCGGCCTGGTGCGCGCCGACGAGGCTGACGGCCTTCACTTGAGCTACGGCGTCAACGCGGCCAACGTCGTCCGCTTCGAGCTCGAGGGCGACGCGGTGTGGGCCACCTCGGAGGCGACGGGGCTCGACGGCGAGCTGCTGGCCGGCTTCGGCCTCGAGGGCTCGCTCGCCTTGCCGTGGAACATGCTGACCAACTTCGAGGTCGGCTACGCCCTGGCGGGTCCGGGCGAAGGGGGCGTGGCGGCGCGCATCGTCTTCCTGAAGCTCTTCCCCGAGGGCTGGAGGCTCTGGGGGAGGAAGAAGAAGAAGGAAGAATAAGGGCTCAGGGCCGCATCATCGGAGCGAGAAAGCGTGCCATGGCCTCGCCGGCGACGCGGTTGCCGCGGGCGTTGAAGTGGGTGTTGCGGAAGTGGTAGCAGTGGCCGGCGCCGCGGCTGTGCGGCGCGCACTGCTCGCGCAGCACCGGCAACAGGTCGAGGTAGGGGATCCCCTCGGCCTCGAGCCAGGGGACGAGGACCTGCTGCGGCAGGTCGCGCACCAGCTCGCGGCCGTCCAGGCCGAGGCGGAGGCGCTTCCACAGAGCGTCGTTGACCTGGAGCTCGTCGGGGATCAGGTGGACGACGAGAGGCGTCTTGCCGGCGAGGCGGCGCATGTCGCGCAGGACGGCGAAGAGCGCCGCGAAGTCCGCCCTGGCGGGGTCGCAGATGGCCGCGGCGCGCTTCTCCTCGATTTCCAGGAAACGGTCCCGGCTCACCGTCGGCGGTTCCCGCGCAGGGTCCTCGAGCCACGGATAGACCGCCGTCAGCTCCTCGACCGTCGCCAGGCGGCGCTGGGCGCCTTCGCCGTGGAGCATGCCGACCGGCGCCGAGCGCGGTTGGGCTCCTTGCTCGTCCAGCATGATCCGCAGGCGGCGCGGCAGTTGGTAGACGAGCAGGTTCCCGCGGTCGAGCCATCGGGACAGCCGCCGGTACCGGACCGGCCGCGGCACCGACCTGGCGACGTCGTTGCCGACGAAGAGGTTCACCGCGACGACGTCGGGAGCGAGCGGCAGCACCTCCGTGCGCAGGAGATGGCGGTATTCGAGAGGACCGATCGCCGGATATCCGAAGTTGTCCACCGCCACTCCCATCCGCCTCTCGCACACGGTGCTGAAGTGATAGCGGTGAGGGACTACGCCGTAGCTGAAGGAGTCGCCGATCATCGCCGGCACCGGCCGGCCCGCCCGTCCGGGCACGAACTCTTCGTCGTAATGGCTCTGGGAATTGACGGGAAACCCGAAGCGCAACCGTCCGGCCGGCTGGCTCAGCTTGCGGCTCCTCACCGTGCGGGCCGGCTCGTCGACGTCCAGCGCCAGCAGCGGCGAGCCGCTCCAGCGCGCGGCCAGCAGCAGGCCGCCCTCCGCCAGGACCGCGAGGAGGCAGAGGTTGAAAGCGACGAGGTCCACCGCGCCGGCGACGGATTTGAAACGGCGCAGGCGGGAGCCCGACGCCACCAGCAGCACCCAGGCGCCCGCGGCCACGCCGAGGTAGACGCCGATGCGCCCGCCGTCGAAGGGCTGGAAGAAAACCAGGACCACGGCGGCGCCCAGGACCACGATCTCGAAAAGAAGGCGCAGCGCCGCGGTTGGACCGTTCCACATGAGCCGTCCTCCGGGCGCGGTCGTCTAGCGGTAGACGACCTTACGATCCCCGACCTTGACGACCATCACGATGAGCTCGCGTTCCCGGACCTCGTAGAGGATCCGGTAGTTGCCCTGGCGAACCCGATACCTCTCCTGACCGGAGAGCTTCTCGCAGCCTGGAGGACGAGGCTCGAGTGCCAGAGCGGCGATGCGCGTGACGACGCGCTGGCGATCTCCCTTGGGAAGGGACTCGATTTCCTCGACCGCCGAAGGCTTGATCAGTAGGTCAAAGCTTGCCACGCCGCTTCAGGTCCTGGACGACTTCTTCGAAGGACAGGTTCGGCTCGTTCCGGCGGGCATCGAAGGCGGCCAGGTCGTCCGCGTCTTCGGCCAGCGAGAGCCTTACGGCGTTGTTCACCAGCTCCGACACCGAACGTTGGGTCTCGGCCGCCTGGAACCGCAAGGCTCGGTGTAAGTCGGGGTCGAAGTAGACGGTGGCTCGTTTCGTCTCGAGGCTCATGCCCTCACTGTAGCGTTGTAGCGTCATGACGTCAAGACGCTGGGGTCGTTTCAGGTCCGCCGGATCGCTCTATAGACTCGAGCCCAAGGAAGCGAGGCGCCGCGACGATGGACAACGAAGATCCTGGCGACCCGGCGGCCGGCGACCCTGTCGCCGACGAGGCCGTCGCCTTCGAGATCACCGACGTCCTCGACCTCCACACCTTCCCGCCCTCCGAGGTCAAGCACCTCGTGCGCGACTACCTCGACCTCGCCTACGAGAAGGGCCTGAGAGAGCTGCGGATCGTCCACGGCAAGGGCGTCGGCGTGCAGCGGCAGACCGTGCGCAAGATCCTCGAGCGCGATCCGCGGGTGGTGGGCTTCGGAGATCCGCCGGGCGAGTCCGGCGGTTGGGGCGCGACGTGGGTCAAGATGCGGTGACTACGCGGTCGTCCGCGTCCCTCCGGATGCCGCTCTTCGTGCGGCGCCACTGGCGCCGCGGCTGGCGCTGGCTCACCAGCCCCCACTTCGACGTCGTTTACCACGAGGACTACAACCGCGCCTTCCCCAGCGTGCCCAACGACCCGCTGCGGGCCGAGCGTATCCTCGCCTTCCTGGCCTCCGAGGGGCTGGTGCTGCGCTGCGACGTCCACCAGCCGTTGCCGGCCTCGCTCAAGGCGCTGGCGCGGGTCCACACCGCCGAGTACCTCGAGCAGGTCCACGAGATCAGGGTGCTGACGTCGATCCTGGGCGTGGAGGTCACGCCCGACCAGGTCGACCGCATCCTCGACCTGCAGCGCCTGCAGACCGGCGGCACGCTGCTGGCGACGCGGCTGGCCTTGAAGCGGGGGCTGGCGGTCAACCTCGGCGGCGGCTTCCACCACGCCCGCGCCGGCCAGGGCGGCGGCTTCTGCGCCTTCAACGACGTGGCGGTGGCGATCGCCCGCGAGCGCGCCGAGGGCTTCCGCGGACGCGTGCTGGTGGTGGACCTCGACCTCCACGACGGCGACGGCACCCGCGACCTCTTCGCGGACGACGACGACGTCTTCACCTTCTCGATCCACGCCCGCCACTGGGGACCGACCGAGGCGCGCGCCTCGCTCGCCGTCGAGCTCGGCAGCCACGTCGACGACGCGGTCTTCCTCGCCGCCCTCGAGCGGCACCTGCCGCCGCTCGTCGAGGACTTCCGGCCGCAGCTCGTCTACTACCTCGCCGGCGCCGATCCGGCCCGCGAGGACAAGATCGGCGAATGGCTGATGACTCCCGCCGGCATGCTCGAGCGCGACGTGCGGGTGGCCTCGCTGGTGCGGCGCGGCGAGCACAAGGCGGCGCTGGTGATCCTGCTCGCGGGCGGCTACAGCTCGGAGGCGTGGCGCTACACGGCGCGGTTCCTGAGCGCCCCGCTGGGGGGACGCGCCATCGAGCCGCCGTCGACCGAGGCGATGACCCTCAAGCGCTACCGCTACATCTCGAGCCTCTTCGACGCCGCCGAGCTCAGCGGCGGCGCCGGCGGCGACGACTTCGGCTTCACCGAGGAGGACCTCTACCTGCCGGGCTGGGCGGCCCACAAAGAGACGCGTTTCCTCGGCTACTACACCCGCCACGGCCTCGAGCTGGTGCTCGAGCGCGCCGGCATCCTCGACCGCCTGCGCGACCTCGGCTTCGCGCACCCGACGATCGACCTCGACCTCGGCGACGCCGCGGGGCACACGATCCGCACTTTCGGCGATCCGTCGCGCCGCGAGCTGCTGATGGAGATGCGGGTACACCGCGACCGGCGGACGATCCCCGGCATGGAGCTGCTGTCGATCGAGTGGCTGCTGCTCCAGAACCCGCGCAGCGAGTTCGGCCCCGGACGGGCGCGGCTGCCCGGCCAGCGTCATCCCGGTCTCGGCATGTTGAAGGACACGGTGGCGCTCTTGGCGGTGGCCTGCGAGCGCCTCCACCTCGACGGCATCGTCCTGGTGCCGTCGACCTACCACGTGGCGGTGCAGTGGCAGGGCCACCTCAGCTTCCTGAAAGCCGAGGCCCAGGCCCGCTTCGAGGCCCTCGTCGAGCTGCTCGTGGGCCTGCCGCTGGCGTCGGCGTCGCGGGCGGTGGACGAGGGGCGGGTGATCGACGACGCCGGCGGCGAGACCTTCGCCTGGGTCCCCGAGCCGATGGTCGCGCCGATCAGCGAGCGCCTGCGGCGGGAGTACCGGCCGCACGACGTGACGCGGGAGCGGCGCAAGTACCGTCTGCGTCTGGTGGACGCGGAATGAATCCTCGAGCGCCGGTCGGTCGAGGTCTCAGGAGGGCAGATACTGCGCCGCGGGAACCTCCAGCCGTCGCGGTCCGGGGACGCGAATCGCCAGGGTGTCGCTCTCGGTGAGGATCCGCACCGTCCCGAACGTTCCCTCGGACGTGTTCGGATCCTCGTAGACCTCGATGCGGCGGTCGGCGAGGTTGACGATGACGTACTGCGGGATTCCCGCGGCGGCGTAGATCGCCTTCTTGGTGCTCCGATCCCGCTTCAGGGAGCTGTCGGCGACCTCGATGAGGCAATGGACGTCGTCCGGGCCCGGGTGGCGCTCGAGATAGTCCTCCGGCCTCCCGCGGACGATACAGACGTCCGGTTCCGGCTCGTTCCGGGGCTCGATGGTGACCGGGTTCTGATGACGGACGTGGCAGCCGAGCGCTTCCAGCTCCGGCGCCCAGCCCGCCGTCCGGCTCACGACCAGAGCATGGCGAGGGCTCACGGGCATCCTGTCTCCCCCCCGGTCTTTGTGGACGAGAAGGCCGTTCAAGAGCTCGATGGGCTCGTCCTCTTCCAGGATCCCGGTTTCCCGCATCTGGTGATATTGCCCGACCGTCAGCGGTACGACCGCCGCGGGCTCGGAAATCGCCTCGTCGAGGAAGACCGTCTCCATGATCTCGACCTCCACCGCCAGACTACCACGTGGCGCTCCTAAGTCTCGGGATTCAACCAATGGAAGGGGAGCCTTCGGGGTAGGATCCGGAGTGTGGGGCTGATCCGGATCGGCGCGGTTCGTCGCGTTGTGGCTTGAGACCGCTGAATCACCGGGAGGCCCTTCGTGCACCGATTCAATCCACGTTCTTACCTCTTCTTCCTCTTCCTCCCTTCCCTTTTGCTGTCCTGGACACTCCTCGTTTTCCTGCCGGTGGAGGCCGCCGCGGCCGAAGGCGGCGAGGCGCCCTGGCGAACGCCCTTCCCCGACGATAGCGGGGCCCTCCTCGCCGCCGCCGCCGCCGTCGAGCACGAGGACGACGCGAGCGTGGTCGTGCTCTTGGAGGAGGGGCACGTGCGCTTTGACGCCGAGGGCCGGCAGACCTACCGCCGGCGCCTGGTCTACCGCATCGTCTCGCAGGCGCGCTCCGAGCGCTGGAGCCGCGTGGCGGCGCTGTGGGCGCCGTGGTACCAGGCACGGCCGGAGATCCGGGCGCGGGTCGTCACCGCCGGCGGCGACGTCCACTGGCTCGATCCGGCGACCCTCACCGAGCTGCCGCGCTACGAGGACTCCCCCAACGTGCTCAGCGACTGGCTCCAGGTCCGGGCGCCGCTGCCGGCCGTGGGCGTGGGCGCGGTGGTCGAGGAGGAGATCCTCTTCCGCGACCTCGAGCCGGTCTTCGCGGCCGGCTCCGCGCGCCGGTTCCGGCTCGGCCACGACGGCAAGCCGGTCGAGCTCGCGCGCATGGTGGTGGAGGCACCACGTGAGCTTCCCCTGCGATTCGCCACCGACCTCGTCGACCTCGAGCCGGAGTCGAGCGAGCAGGAGGGGCTGGTGCGCCGCGTCTTCGACTTCGGCCGCGTCACGGGCCCCTTCCGGTGGCCGGCCAACCTGCCTCCCGACGTGCCTCGCCGGCCGACGTTCGCCATGGCCACCGGGGCGTCGTGGGCCGACGTGGCAGGCGGTTACCACGAGATCGTGGAGACCGCGCTCGCGGGCTTCGAGCCGTCGAGCCAGGTGGCGCAGGCCCTGGGCGACGAGCAAGGCACGCTCGACCGCCGTCAGACGATCACCGCGCTCGTCCGTTGGCTGCACCGCGAGGTGCGCTACACCGGCCTCGAATACGGCGAAGCCGCTATCGTGCCGCGCCCGCCCGCCGAGACCCTGAGCCGACGCTACGGCGACTGCAAGGACAAGTCTGTGCTGCTCGCCGGCCTGCTGCGCGGCGCCGGAATCCCGGCCCACCTGGCGCTCCTCAGAGCCGGCCCCAGCCGCGACGTCTTCACCGACCTGCCCGGCCTCGGTCAGTTCGACCACGTCATCGTCTACGTGCCTCCGGGTTCCGGACCCGGCGAGGGCGAGCTGTGGATCGACGCCACCGCCGAGCACGCGCGCGTGGGCCAGCTTCCTCAGCCCGACCGCGACCGCTGGGCGCTGGTGGTACGGCCCGAGAGCGAAGCCCTCGTGAAGACGCCCGCTCCCACCTCGGCCGACGACCTCAACAAGCAACACCAGGAGGTCTTTCTCGCCGCGGCCGGCCCGTCGCGGGTCGTCGAGACGGTGGAGTACCACGGGGCGCCGGAGCGCCAGATGCGGCAGATCTTCGCGACGCTCGGGCCGGAACGCGCCCGGAAGGTGTTCAGCGAGGGCATCCTCAAGGCCACCCAGGCCGACGAGATCGGCCGGCTCGAGATCTTCGACCCCCACGACCTCAGCGGACCGATGACGGTCACCATCGAGGTGCTGGGCTCGGGCATGGTCGTCACCGCGCTCGACGCCGCCGAGGTGGGCTTCGATCTCACCGCCCTCGTCGCCTCGCTCCACGGCGAGCTCGACGCCGACGAGGAGGACGAAGACGAGGCCGAGGACGAGCGACGGGCCGACTTCGAGATCCGCGAGCCCTACACCGCCGAGCACAGCCTGCGCGTGGTGCCCGCGGCGGGCTACCGGCCGGTGGACCTGCCCGCGGGCTCGACCCGCGAGATCGGCACCGCGCGGCTGACCACCGAAGTCGCCGCCACCGACGCCGGCGAGGTCACGGTGCGCGCCGTATTCGGCTCGGGGCCACGGCGTCTGACCCCGGCCCAGCTCACGGAGCTGCGCGCGGCGCTGCGCGAGGTCGTCGACGACGGCACCTTGGTGCTGCGCTTCCAGCACGTCGGCGAGGCCCATCTCGCCGCCGGGCGCGTGGGCGAGGCCCTGCGCGAGCTCCGGCGCCTGGCCGAGCTCGAGCCCGGCGAGGCCCTCCACTTCACCCGCGTCGCCCGCGGCCTGCTCGCCGCCGGGCTGGGAGAAGCGGCGCGCCGCGAAGCGCGGCGCGCCGTCGAGCTCGACCCGGCGTCCGACCTGACGCACCAGACCCTCGGCCTGGTGCTTTCGCGCGATCTGATCGGCCGCGAGTTCGCGCCCGGCATGGACGCCGAAGGAGCGGAGAGAGCATGGCTCAAGGCCAAGGAGCTCGATCCCGACAACTCGCAGAACCGAGTCAACCTGGCCGTCCTCTATGAGCACGACGACGAGGGTATCCGCTACGGCGCGCGGGCCCGGCTCGACGACGCGATCGCCGAGTACCGCTCGCTGCGCGACGACCTGGGAGTGGCCGATCTCGACGACAACCTCCTGATCGCGCTCTTCCGCGCCGGACGCTTCGCGGAGTGCCGCGCGTTCGCCGAGGAGATCGGCACCTCCACCGTGCTGCGGTCCGCCTACCGCGTCGCCGCGACCGTGGCCGAGAGCGGATTCGACGCCGGGCACGAGCTCGCCGCGAGCCTCGGCGACGACGAGCGCGGCCAGGTGCTGGAGACGGCTGCGCACCTGGCCGTGGAGGCTCGGCGCTACGAGCTCGCCGCCGATCTCTTCGCCGCGGCCGCGCGCGGCCGCGGCCGCGACGCCACCGCGCTCCTGGGCTGGGCGGCCGTGCTGCGCAAGACCCGCCCTTTCGAGGAGATGGGCCTCGACCCCGCCGATCCTCGAAGCACGTTCCAACACCTGACGATCGCCATCGCGTTCGACGACACCGAAGGCCTCGCGCCGATCTTGCGCATGAGCGAGGCCAACGGCCTGCCGCGCGAACAGATCGCCGAGCACTTGGCGCTCACGCGCACGACGCTCAAGTCGGCGGCGTCGCTGAAGATCGGCCTCGACCTGACGTTGATCGACGACGACCTGGCGGTCGACGGCGACGCCGCGTCGGGTTACCGGCTCCGCGTGCTCGACGGCAGCGGCGGTCTGAACGACGTCGCCTTTTTCGCCCCGGACGAGCACGGTTTGCGCCTGGTGGCGCTCCAGAACCTGAGCGGCCTCGCACCGATCGGCGGCGAAGTGCTGCGGTTGCTCGAGGCGGATCGCGAGACGGCGGCACGGCGTTGGCTCGATTGGGCCCGCGAGCACGCCCAGGCGCCCAACGTCGACGACCCCTACAGCGGCGATCCGGTCGTGCGCTTCTGGAAGCGCGGCGGGGAGGAGGGTCCGGAGGTGATGCGCTGGGCCGCTCTGAGCCTGCTGGCCACCGGCTACCGGGCGGCCGAGGTGCTCCCGGAGATCGAGGAGGGCCTGGCCGCCGTCGCCACGGAGCAGGAGCGCGCCCGTCTGGAGGCGGCGCACCTGCGGGCGCTCCTTCACGCCGAGCGCCACGCCGAGACCGCCGCCGCGGCGCGCGCCGCCCTGGCGGTCGAGCCGACCTCGCTGACCGCCTACCAGATGCTGGTGTATTCCTTGGAAGAGCTGGAACGCTGGGACGAGATCGAGCAGGCGGCGGCGCAGCGGCTGGAACGGCTTCCCGGCGACGTGTGGGCCCTGCGCACCCAGGCGAGCGTGGCGGAGGTCGCGGGCGACCTCGGGCGAGCAGACGAAATCCTGGTCGGGATGGCGGCGGCCGGCACCGCCGAGTGGATCGACTACAACAACCTGGCCTGGCTCTCGGTGGTCCGCAACGCCGTCGACGACAGTGCGCTCGAGCACGCCCAGAACGCCGTGCGTCTTTCCCAGCAGGCGAGCGGCCCCAGCCTGCACACCCTGGCCACCATCTTCGCCGAGCTCGGCGAAGCGGCGGCGGCACGCGACGTCATCCTCGAAGCGATGGCCGTCAACGGCACCGACGACCCGGGCTCGGAGGACTGGTACGTGCTGGGACGGATCGCCGAGCACTACGGGCTCGCCGCGGCCGCGGTGGAGGCGTATCGCAAAGTCGATCCGCCGGAGGAGGAGCAGATGGCCGGGATTTCCACGCACTTCCTCGCGCAGCGTCGACTCGCCGCGCTACAGGCCGCGGACGGGCGCTGACATCACGGCACGGATCAAATGTGTCGTCATCGGTGACAACAGCCACGGATGATGACCCATTTGTGTCGTCAGCCGTGGCAACTGCCACGGATGACGACGGATTTGTGCCGCAAGCCGTGGCAACTGCCACGGATGACGACGCATTTGTGCCGTAAGCCGTGGCAACTGCCACGGATGACGACGGATTTGTGCCGTAAGCCGTGGCAACTGTCCACGGACGACGACTCAAACCCCGCGGCTGCCCGTTCAAGGCGATTTCAGCCTTCGGCCGAGCGGCCGGCGCCCCGGATTCTTGCGGCGGTAGATCCGGCTGTGGATCAGATTGCGGCAGCGAAGGACGCACCAATTGCCGGACCCGTTGCGCGAGAAGTCGTAGAACGACCGGCCGCAGACCTCATTGGCGCACACTCTGAGCCGCTTCCACGAATCGTCCAGTCGGGCTTGCGCGGCGATCCACACGAGACGCCCCAGGGCGCCGTCGAGGCCGTCGGCGGCCGGCTCGAAGCGGTTGCGCAGACCGAGGAAGCGCACCCGGAGCGTCGCGTCCTTCGCGGCGCGGTCGAGTCCGGCTACCGCGTCTGCGTCAATCGGCAGGCCGACGTTGACGCGCAACAGGGCGCGGAACCCCTCGCGGATCGCGATCGTGCGCTCGAGGTCCGCGGCACCGATCTCGAGCCCGGCGGCGGCGAGCCCCCAGCGCTCCACAAAGCCGGCGAGCGAGCGCGGGTCGTGGAGCTCGTCCGCCTTGGCGGCAGGATAGGCCGTGTTCACGAACGCCTGGACGATCCGCAGGTCGCCGGGCGCCGGCCGCAGAACCGCGGCCCAGGGCGCGTTGCCCACCGCGTCGCCCCAGGGTTCTTTCTTTCGAGCCATGCGGCCATAGTATCACGCGGCT
>DASWIG010000141.1:0-3047 GCA_036397835.1 Thermoanaerobaculia bacterium | reverse complement strand
GACACCGTCCACCTCCACCTCGAGCAGCGCGTCGTCCAGCGTCTGCTCGCGCGCTTCCGCACCCAGGGCTTCGTGTACCACGACCTGTCGCGCGCCTGCCTCACCCAGGTCGCCGACTCGATCCCGCGCGTGCTCCTCCTCGGCCGTCTCTCGCTCTACGGCCGCGGCGCCGAACGGCTCCACGAGGAGATCGTGCCGCTGGCGGCGCGCTGGATCGAGCCGTCGCGACGCCGGGAGCCGCTCGCCGCCTACGCCGCCGACGCCGAGTCGAAGACCCTCGACCTGCTCGACGAGGCGCTCGGCCGCGCCCGCGCCCGCACCCCGAGCCCCGTCGTCGAACGCAAGCTCCTGGACGCCGCGCCTCGCGACGTCGCGGAGCTTTCGCCCCAGCTCGAGCCCCGCGCCCAGGAGCTCGCCGCGCGCGCCGTCGAGAAGCTGCGCGAACGCGGCGAGCGCGAAGCCAGGGACCTGCGCGAGACGCTCACGGCACAGCACAAGCGGGTGCTCGAGCAGCTCGAGAAGTACGACAAGCACGCCCGGCAGCTCACTCTCGGCTTCGACGACGACGCCAGGCGTCAGCTCGAATCCAACGTCCAGGCCTGGCGCCGGCGCCTCGAGCAGTTCGACCGCGACCTCGCCACCGAGCCCGACCGCATCCGCGGCTTCTACGAAGTCCGGACCCGGCGCGTCGAGCCGGTCGGCCTGGTCTACCTCTGGCCGGAGACCAACTGATGGCGAAGCGCGACCCCGCCATCGTGGCCCACCTGGAGTGGCTCGGCTTCGTCAAGCCGACCGGCCTCGTGGTCTCGGCGCCGGCCCTGGTGCGCGCCGGCGCCATCCTCGACCGCGGCGACGCCGCGGGCCAGCAGCTCTTGCGCGCCTGCGTCGAGGAACGCGTCTTCGATCCGCGGGAGGGCCCGGCCCCCTGGCTGCCGGACTTCCGCGCCTTCGCCGGCAAGGTGCTGGGCTGGAGCTTCTCGCCCAAAGGCTACGCCGGCACCGCCGACAGCCCGATCCCGCCCGAGCTGGAGGTGCCGCTGCCCGACTACGGCGAGACGCTGCGCCCTGACTTCGCCGTGCGCGAGCTCGATCCGGGGGACGGCGGACCCGCCTGGCAGCTCCTCGTCAACGTACACGAGCCGGGCGAGGACTTCGAACGCGTCACGCGCGAGAAGGGCGGGCTCGAAGCCTCGGCGCACAGCCGCCTGGAGCGGCTCCTGCGCCGCACCGGAGTGACCGCCGGGCTCCTCTTCAACGGCCGCGCCCTGCGCCTGCTCTCCGCCCCGCCCCGCGAGAGCTCCGGCTGGCTCGACTTCCGCGTCGCCGACATGGCGATGACCATGGGCCGGCCGATCTCGACGGCCCTGCGTCTGCTCCTCAGCCAGACGCGCCTCCTGAGCCTGCCGCGCGCCAAGCGTCTCACCGCTCTCCTCGAGGACAGCCGCAAGTTTCAGAACGAGGTCTCCGAGCGTCTCGCCGAGCAGGTGCTCCACGCTCTCTACGAGCTCCTGCGCGGCTTCCAGGCCGCTCACGACGCGTCCCGCGGCGAGCTCCTGCGCGGCCAGCTCGCCGGCCGTCCCGACGAGGTCTACCGGGCGCTCCTCACCGTCATCCTGCGGCTCGTCTTCCTCTTCTACGCCGAAGAGCGGGACATGCTGCCGGACGACGAGACCTTCGTCCGCTTCTACAAGCTCGCCGGGCTCTATGAACGCCTGCGGGAGGACGCGGCGCTCTATCCCGACACCATGGACCAGCGCTACGGCGCCTGGGCCCAGCTCCTGGTGCTCTTCCGCATGATCCACGACGGCGCCGAGCGTGGCGGCATGCGCCTGCCCACGCGTCAAGGCGTCCTCTTCGACCCGGACCGCTTCCCGTTTCTCGAGGGCCGCACCGGGGGCGATGCCCGCCAGAAGCATCAGCGCATCGAGCCTCCGCTCGTGCCGGACGGTACGATCTACCGTGCGCTCGAGAAGCTCCTCGTCCTCGACGGCGAGCGCATCTCCTACCGGGCTCTCGACGTCGAGCAGGTCGGCTCGGTCTACGAGACGATGATGGGCTTCCGCCTCGAGACGGCAAGCGGCCGCTCGGCCGCGGTCAAGGCGGCCAAGAAGCACGGCGCGCCGCCGACGATCGACCTCGAAGCTCTCCTCGAGGAGCCGGCTGCCAGGCGTGAGAAGTGGATCCGGGAACGCGCCGATCGCAAGCTCACCGACCGGGTCCATACGGCAGTCAGGGAGGCGTCCACGCTCGAGGACCTGCACGCGGCGCTCGACCCCGTCCTCGACAAGGACGCGACGCCTGACCTCGTACCGAAGGGTGCCATGGTCCTCCAGCCGAGCGAGGAGCGTCGCCGCTCGGGATCGCACTACACGCCGCGCGAGCTGACGGAGCCGATCGTGAGGACGACGCTGGAGCCGATCCTCGCGCGCTTGCGCGGTGAGGACGGCCGAGCGCCACGGCCCGAACAGATCCTCGATCTCAAGGTCTGCGACCCGGCCATGGGCTCGGGCGCCTTTCTGGTCGAAGCGTGCCGTCAGCTCGGCGACGCGCTCATGGAAGCCTGGCACGCCCACGCCGAGGTTCCGGTGGTCCCGGCCGACGAACGCGAGGAGATCTTCGCCATGCGGTTGGTAGCCCAACGCTGCCTGTACGGCGTGGACCGCAACCCCGTGGCGGTGGATCTCTCCAAGGTCTCGCTGTGGCTCGCGACGCTGGCGAAGGAGCATGCACTGACCTTCGTCGATCACGCGCTGCGGCATGGCGACTCGCTCGTCGGGCTCTCGCGTCGACAGCTCGAGGCATTTCACTGGGACGACTCCGAGCCGCCCATCTTGAAGGGTCTTGGGTGGCGCGACGCCCTCGACAAGGTTGCCGAGCTACGCGAGCGGATCCGCAAGGCCGGCGAGGAGGTGGCCGAGTGGGAGCTGCGCAGCCTGTGGGACGAGGCGCGATTCGAGCTTAGAAAGGTGGACCTCCTCGGCGATCTCGCCGTGGCGGCCTTCTTCGAAGGCGCCAATCCCAAGGAGCGCGCGGCGAAGCGCGTCCAG
>DASWIG010000140.1:0-1775 GCA_036397835.1 Thermoanaerobaculia bacterium | reverse complement strand
GCGTCGCTCGAGCTCGACGAGGACGCCCGCCGGCTGGTCTACCGGCGCGAGCTGGAGATCGCCCGCACCCGCTACGATCCCGGCGAGCCCTACGCGCGGCTGCGCGAGCTCTACACGGTCATGGAGCGTCACGATGCGCGGAGCCTGGTCCTGGTTCGCGGCGAGTAGCGTCTTGACGCTGCTGGCGACGAGCGTCGACGCCGGCACCGTGCTCGAGCGCGACGTCCGCGTCGCCGTCCGCGGCGACGGCACCGTCGCCGAGACCCTGCGTCTGCGCGTCCGCATCGACGACGAGGACGACGCCGTGAGCTGGTCCGTCTACCAGGTCGCCCTCTACGACAACCGCGTCCTCGAGCGGCTCGACGCCCGCGTCGTCCATCCCGACGGCCGCGTCGTGCCGCTCGCTCCCGAGGACCAGGAGACCCTCGACGGCTCGGCCGGCGGCCTTTTCCACGCGTCGCTGCGCCTGCACCGGGCGCGCTTCCACGGCCTGCGGCCCGGCGCCGTCGTCGAGATCGACGAGGCGGTGACGGCGCGGCCCCACTACCCGGCGGGGCGCGTGCTGCTGCGCGGCGGCGGGCCGATCGCCAGCCTGCGCGTCGAGGTCGACGCCGGCGGAGCGCCCGGCTGGCGCTGGCACCTCGAAGGGCCGGCGGCCGGGCTCACCGTCGCCGAGCGCGACGGCGGCGTCGTGGTCACCGCCACTGACCTGCCGGCGCTCGAGGTGCCCGAGCTGGCGCCGGTGGGCGGCGCCGTCCATCCCGTCCTGCGCTACGGGTGGGGCACCGACGGCACCTGGCAGCACGTCGGACGCTGGTACCGCGACCTTGCCGCCTCGGTGCCGCGGGCGGACGGCGAGGTCGGCGCCCAGGCCCGCGCCCTGACCGCCGGCCTGGCGACGCCGCGCGCGCGCCTCGACGCCCTCGCGCTCTTCCTCCAGGACAAGGTGCGCAACGTCGCCGTGCTGATCGGCGACGGCAACTACCGCCCCAGCCCGCCCGCCGAGGTCCTGGCCCGCAAGTGGGGCGACTGCAAGGACAAGTCCGTCCTCCTCGTCGACCTGCTCGCCGCCGCCGGCGTCGAGGCCTACCCGGCGCTCGTCAACAAGGACGCCCGGCGCCGCACCGACCTCGCCTTCCCGACGCCCGAGGTCTTCAACCACGCCGTCGTCGCGGTGCCGACCGCCGCCGTCGCGGTCGGGCCGGACGACCCGGCCGCCGGCGGCTACCTCTTCCTCGACGTCACCCAGGCCCAGGGCGTGGGCCGCTGGCTCGACCCCGACGCCCAGGACCAGGACGCCCTGGTGCTCCGTGCCGACGGCGCCGAGCTGGTGCGCACGCCGCTGCGTCCGGACCTCGAGAGCCGCCACCTCGCCGTCGACGCCGCCGTCGACCCGGCGGGGGACGCCCGCGGGCGGGCGCGGCTGGCGATCCGCGGCGAGCTCGCCTACGAGCTGCTGGGGGCGTTCGCCGACCTCGGAAGCACACAGGCCGCCGAGCAGGCACGCTCGCTCCTGGCGCGGCTGCTGCCCGGAGCCGAGATCGCCGGCGTCGGCTGGACGACGGCCTCCGACGCCGTGCCGGCGCTGGAAGTGACGGCCGCGGTCGTCCTCCCGGGCCTTGTCGAGGGCGCCGGCGAACGGCGCTCGCTGCGCCTGCCGGGCATGCGCGCCACGCCGGACCCGCGGCTGCTGCGCGACCGGACCGTCCCGGCCGCGGTGCCGGCGCGCGCCGCCCGCACGACCTGGAGCCTGACCCTGCCGGCGGACGCCTGCC
>DASWIG010000139.1:0-11765 GCA_036397835.1 Thermoanaerobaculia bacterium | reverse complement strand
CGCCGGCACCAGGGTGAAGGTCACCGGGTCGTACGGACGCACCTGGTAGAGGAAGATGGCGAGCGCCATCCCCATCCCCACCGCCAGCACCAGGCCGATCGCCAGGCCCAGCGTCACCTGGCGCATCCCCTGCTTGAGGATCAGGCCCACGACGTCGCGCACGCGGGCGCCGAAAGCCATGCGCACGCCCATCTCCTGGGTGCGCCGGGTGACGCCGAAGGCCATCACGCCGTACATCCCCACCGACGCCAGCACCAGCGCCACCACCCCGAAGACGCTGAAGAGCACGCCGAACAGGTTGGGGTAGAACATCGTCCGCTCCAGGACCTGGTCCATCGAGCGCACGAAGTAGAGCGGCAGGTCCGGGTCGACGGCGAGCACCGCGCGGCGCAGCGGCTCGGAGAACTGCAGCGGCTCGGTGCGCGTCTTGACGACGATCCAGGTGAAGCGCACCGGGCTCTGGGCGAGCGGCAGGTAGACGCCCTGCTGGTCGTCCTCGTTGTCGAACTCGGCGAAGCGCAGGTCAGGCACCAGGCCCACCACCTCCACCCAGCCGGCGTTCGGATCGGCGGCCTCGAGCTCCTCGCCGCGCCACAGGTTCACGCGCTTGCCGATCGGGCTCTCCCCCGGCCATTCCTTACGCGCGAAGTCCTCGTTGACGAGCGCCACCGCGGGGGCGCCGAGACGGTCGGCCGAGGTGAAGTCGCGGCCGGTCAGCACCGTCAGGCCGAAGGTCTCGAAGTAGCCGGGAGTGACCCTGGTCAGGCGCGCCCACGGCATGTCCCGCGGCGAGTCGTAGGTCTCGCCGGGACGCTCGAAGAACGATCCGCCGGCGCCGACCTCGGTGTCGGTCGGGACCGTCGTGCCGAACGCCATCGACGCCACCTGGGCCTCGCCGGCGACGCGCCGCTCGAGCTCGTCGTAGAAGGCGATCCAGTCCTGCTCCTCGGGATAGTCGCCCTCGAAAAGGCCGACGCGCGCCGTGAGCACGTTGGCGGGCTCGAAGCGCAGGTCGAAGCTGTAGGCGGCCAGGACGCTGCGCACCATGAGCGCCGCGCCCACCATCAACGCGCACGACAGGGCGACCTGGACCACGACCAGGGCCCGGCTCAGCCAGCCCAGCCGGAAGCTCGTCGAGCCGCGGGTGGAGTCCTGCAGCACGTGGTTGAGGTCGGGCCGCGACGCCCGGATCGCCGGCACCAGCCCCGCGATCAGGGCCGACGCGACCGTCGCCGCGGCGACGAAGAGCAGCACCCGGCCGCTGATGAAGATGTTGATCCAGAACGGCGGATCGGTCGTGGCGATAGCGGCGTTGAACGCCTTGACGCCGAAGTGCGCGAGGCCCACGCCGAGGGCCGCGCCGGCCGCCGAGATCAGCAGACCCTCCACCAGCACCTGCGCCACCGTGCGCGCCCGGCCCGAGCCCAGGGCCGAGCGGATCGCCAGCTCGCGGATGCGGGTCGAGGCGCGGCCGAGGAGCAGGTTGGTGACGTTGAAGCAGGCGATGAGCAGCACCAGGAGCACGGCGCCCATCATCACCGACAGCAGCCGGATGGCCTCGTCGCCGAGGAACTCGCTGATGTAGGAGTGGATCACCACGCCGACGCCTTCGTTGGTCTCCGGGTACTGCTCGGAGAGACGGGCGGCGATCGTGGTGAATTCGCTTCCCGCCTCGTCCAGCGTCACGCCGTCGCGCAGGCGGCCGAAGACCTCCAGGGTCTCGCCCTCGCCGCGCTGCGCCTGGGTGTCTAGGACCAGGGGCATCCACACGTCGTCGGAGACCGGGAAGCGGAAGCCCTCCCTCATCACGCCGACGATGGTGGTCGGCCGCGAGTTGGCGCGCACCACCCTGCCGACCACGCCGGAATCGCCGCCGTAGCGCTTCTGCCACACGTGGTGGCCGAGCAGGATCACCGGCTCGGCGCCGGGAAGCGCGTCCTCCGGCCGCAGGCCGCGGCCCATCAGCGGGTCGGCGCGCAGCAGCTCGAGGAAATTCGGGGTGATCCACACGCCGTTGTAGCGCTCCGGCAGCCCGCTGTCGCTCAGGTTCACGGTGCCGGCGGTGAAGCCGGCGAGGTCCTCGAAGCTGGTCTGCTGGGCGCGCCAGTCCTCGAAGTCGTGGTGGGTGACCTCCATGCTGGAAATGCCGCGGGCGAGCTGGTTGCGCTCGAGGTGCAGCAGGCGGTCGGAGTCCGGGAACGGCAGGCCGCGCAGCACGGCGCCGTCGAGGATCGAGAAGGTGGCGGCCGACAGCCCGATGCCGAGGGTCATGGTGACGACGGCGACGGCGGTCGAGCCCGGAGTCTTCAGGAGCAGGCGGAGGGCGAAACGCAGCTCGCGGAAGAAAGTGTCCATGGACGACGTCTCCTCAAAAGGTGAAGAACCTCGGACTCCCCTCACTGGAAGAAACAACGCTTGGCGCCCCCCCCTGGTTACACTCGGCATGAGCCCGTCGTGTACCAGGTCGTGCTACAGTCGTCCGCACGCGAGCACGGGCCGCTCAGGACGCCCGGACCATGCCCCGACGCCCCGGAGCTTCGTCTCACCCCTTCTTCGGAAGCCGGATTCTCGCCCTCGCCCTGGCGCTGCCGGGCGCCGCGCCGGCGCAGCAGGCCGCCGACATGCGCTTCGAGCGCGTCGACGCCGAGCCGCGGCTGGCGCAGAAGCAGATCCGGTGCAGCCTGCAGGACCGCCGGGGCTTCCTGTGGTTCTGCACCAACGACGGCCTGGCGCGCTACGACGGCTACGGCGCCGTGCTCTTTCAGCCCGCGCCCGCGGAAGGCCTGGCCGCCCACCACGACGTCCTCGCCATCGTCGAAGGCCGCGACGGCTCCCTCTGGGTCGGCACCGACGGCGGCGGTCTCGACCGGCTCGATCCCGAGACCGGGACGTTCACCCATTTTCACCACCACCCGTCGGATCCCGCGAGCCTGAGCAGCGACCGCGTGGCCGCTCTCCACGAAGACGGGGCCGGGAACCTGTGGGTCGGCACCGACGGCGGCGGTCTCAACCGCCTCGATCCGGAGGCCGGGACCTTCGCGCGCTACCGCCACGACTCCGCGGATCCCACCAGCCTGAGCCACGACTCGGTGTACTCGATCCGCTCCGACGCCTCCGGAACCGTGTGGATCGGCACCGGCGGCGGCCTCGACCGCTTCGACGCCGCCGGCGGATCGTTCACCCGCTACGCTCACGACCCCGGCGACCCGAAGCTCGGCCACGGCCGCGTCTTCGCGATCCTGCCGATCTCTCCGGAGGAGCTCTGGATCGGAACCTACGGCGGCGGCTTGGGCCGCTTCGACGTCGAACACGGCACCTTCAAGAGCTATCGGATCGATCCCACGGCGACCAGCCCCGCGGCGACCAGCCCGGGCATCAACCGGGTGCGCGCGCTGCACCTGGACGCGGCGGCGCAAGCCTTCTGGATCGGCACCGAAGGCGGCGGTCTCACCCGCCAGGACCTGGCGACCGGCGAGGTCCGCCATTTCCGGCACAGCGCCGGCGACCCCTACTCCCTGAGCGACGACCGGGTGACCTCGATCCTCCAGGACCGCTCCGGGATCCTGTGGATCGGCACCCTCGTGGGACTCAACAAGCTCAATCCGCTGACCGTGCCGTTCGAGCACTACCGGCCCGACGTGCTCGACCCCGGCAGCCTCTCCGACCACCGCGTGCGCTCGGTGCTCGAGGACCGCGCGGGGACGCTCTGGGTGGGCACCGCCAACGGCCTCAACCGGCTCGCGCCCGGTGCCGGCGGTTTCGTCCGCTACCACCATCGGCCCGACGCGCCCGACAGCCTGAGCGACAACCACGTGAGCGCCATCTGGGAGGACCACGACGGCACGTTGTGGCTCGGCACTCCCTACGCCGGGCTCAACCGGCTCGAACGGGCGGCCGGAACCTTCGAGCACTTCCGGCACGACCCGGCCAACGAGCGCAGCCTGAGCAGCGACGACGTGGTCGCGATCTACGAGGACGGCGCGCACCGCTTGTGGATCGGCACCTGGGAAGGCGGGCTCAACCGCCTGGACCGCGCCCGCGGCGTCTTCGACCGCTACCGCCATGACCCGGCCGACCCCGCGAGCCTGGCCGGCGACCGCCCGTTCACGCTGGCCGGGGCGCGCGCCGGCGGGTTGTGGATCGGCACCTGGGCGAGCGGCCTCGACCTCCTCGACCCCGACCGCGGGACGTTCACCCACCACCGCCGCGACGCCGCGGACCCCGGGGGCCTCGTGAACGACCGCATCCGGGCGCTCTACGAGGACGAAGCGGGCCGCCTGTGGATCGGCACCGACGGCAGCGGGCTCGCCGAGCGCGATCCGCGAAGCGGGAGCTTCCGCCACCACACGACGGGCGAGCTGCCGAGAGACCGGGTGCTCGGCGTGCTTCCCGACGACGCCGGCTACCTCTGGCTGGCGACGGGCCACGGGCTCTCCAGGTTCGATCCGCACAGCGCGACCTTCGAGAGCTTCGACAAGACCGACGGCCTCCAGAGCAACGAGTTCAACCTCCACGCCGCCAACCGGGGCAGGCGCGGTGAGCTCTTCTTCGGCGGCAACGGCGGCCTGACGGCGTTCTTCCCGGCGCGGGTGCGGCACAACGAGCACGTGCCGCCGATCGCGTTGACCGCGCTCAGCGTGCTCGGCCGCGAAGTGGAACGGCGGGGCGCGTTCACGGCCGCCCGGCCGCTCGAGCTCGCTCACGACGAAACCGTGATCTCCTGCGAGTTCGCGGCGCTCGACTTCGCGGCGCCCGCGCGCAACCGCTACGCCTACAAGCTCGAGGCGCTGCAGCGGGACTGGGTCGAGCTCGGCACCCGGCGCGAGGTGACGCTGACGCACCTCGCACCCGGCGACTACACGCTGCGCGTGCGCGGCAGCAACAACCACGGCCGGTGGAACGAAGAGGGCCTCGCCATCGCGATCCGGGTCGACCCGCCCTGGTGGGCCAGTTGGTGGTTCCGGACGGTCGCGGCAGCCGCCGCCGTCACCCTCGCCTTCGGTGCCTACAAAGCGCGCACGCGCCGGATCCGGGAGCGCAACCGGGCGCTGCAACGGGAGATCGACCAGCGCCGCGCGGTCGAGCAGGAGCGCGAGCGGCTGATCGCCGAGCTCGAAGCGAAGAACGCCGAGCTCGAGCGCTTCACCTACACGGTGTCGCACGACCTCAAGAGTCCGCTGCTGACGATCAAGGGCTTCCTCGGCTGGCTCCAGCGCGACGCCGACGCGGGCGACCGCGAGCGGCTCGGCCGCGACGTCGCCTACATCCGCGACGCCGCGACCACCATGCACCGGCTGCTCGACGAGCTGCTCGAGCTCTCGCGCGTCGGCCGGGTGATCAACCCCTCCGAGCACGTCGACCTGGGCGAGCTGGCGCGGGAAGCGGCGGACCTGGTGGGCGCGGCGATCGCCGAGCGCGGCGTCGAGGTCGTGATCGCGCCGGCCATGCCGGTGGTCTACGGCGACCGCGTGCGCCTGCTCGAGGTGCTGCAGAACCTGGTGGAGAACGCCGTCAAGTTCATGGGCGAGGCGCCGGCGCCACGGGTAGAGATCGGCGCCGGCCGCCGCGGCGGCGAGGTCGTCTGCCACGTGCGCGACAACGGCCTCGGCATCGCGCCCACCTACCACGAGAAGATCTTCGGCCTCTTCGACCGCCTGCACCCCGAGATCGAGGGGACGGGAATCGGGCTGGCGCTGGTCAAGCGCATCGTCGAGGTGCACGGCGGCCGCATCTGGGTCGAGTCGGAGGGCGAGGGACGCGGCAGCACGTTCTTTTTCACCTTGCCGGCATGAGCAGGGGGCGCAGAGCGCACCACCATCGTGACCGTCCGCTCAGAACCGGACGTCGCCCAGGCCGGTCAGGACCTGATCGGCTCAGAGCCCCTCGGAAATCCGCCAAAGCGCCGCCAGCGCGACCGCGCCCAGCGCGGAGTGATCCATGGCTTCGAGGTCGAAGTTGACCTCCCGCCGGACGACCTCGATCAGTATCTCGATCGCCTCGCTTCCACCTATGTCCGCCAGCATCCCAACTGCATACCAGTTCGGGATCTCCCTCTCGAGAAGGATCTTGGAGAGCACAGGTATGAGCTCCACATCGCCCATCCGATCGGAGTCCAGGTACTCTTCGAGCTGACTGGGATTCAAGTATTCTTCGATCGAATCGGAGCCGTAGTATCCTAGCTGAGACCAGATCAGATCATTGTACGTCGCACAGAGATGTTGATCGTCGACGTGCCTGGCGAGGACCTTCCCGAAATCCGTCGGCCACAGCTCTTCATCTATCGGCTCCCAGGTATCCAGAGGAAAGAAATAGCGCCACGACGAGAAATCCCGAGCCACTTCGTCCTGAAAGCTTTGCGGCACGGCATCACCCGCTTCAGCCACCAACAGCGCCGTCAGCGGTATCTGCTTGCGGAGAACCTCGGTGACCCACGCAAGGCCACCTTCCAGCCGAGCGGAGCGCACGCGCTCGATGAATTGCAGGGCCGCGCGCGGGCGTTTCTGCACCAGCACGTAGTACCCCACGCCGAGCCGGATCGTCTCCAGCCATCGCGGCTCGAAGAGATGATCCATCGCCACCTCCTCGAATCGCTCGGCAGCGTGCAGGCCTGCCGCGGCGAAGAACTCCTGGAAGGTGAGATGGAGAAACGCCCACTGCCCCGGACCCAGCTCATAGAGAATCTGCGCCCGCTCGGCCGCGCGGTCGAGAAACGCGCGCGCTGCCCGCCGCGCCGTTTCGCGGGTGGCACCGTGCATCTCGGTCAGCGCTTCGACGAGCGTCTCGATCACGAATTCCTCGGGCGCCGTGCCCGACGGGTAGTCCTCGTGCATACGCAACGCCAGATGACCGAGAAGCGGTAAAGCCTCCTCCTCGTAGAGGACTTCCGGATTCGCCGGCCCCGCTACCAGCCGGCGAGCGTGGCTCCACGTCTCGCACAGCGCCCGCGCGAAGACCTCGTAGGCCGCGACCCGATGCCGTGGCAGCCGGCCTTCGGCGCGATGGATCAGCGCCAGTGCCGAGGCGAGAAAAGGATTGCGCGCCAGCGCCAGGAGCTTGGGGCTGCGGCGCAAGGCGTCGAGCATCCGCTGCGCCTCCTGCTCGGCGCCGTGCGCGTCGTCCGTGCCCGTCTCCCAGGCTCGATACGCGCGATGAAACGCCCGGAGGTAGCGCTCTACCTGCTCTTCTCTCCAGGGCCGCACGACCACTTCCACCGCCTCCGGCACGACGATCCCCGGATACCCCAAGATCCGTGAGGTAACGACGAAGCGGTTCCCTTTGAAGCGGCCGCAGAACGACTCCAGCCAAGCCCGCAACGCCGCCCGCTCCTCGGAACGTATCTCGTCGAGACCGTCGAGCAGGACGAGACAGCTCCCCGCCTCGAGCCGCGCCTCGAGAAACGTCTCGAGCGTGGACGCCTCGCCCACGTCGCGGTCATGGAAGTACCGCGCCAACGCCGCGACGACCGAGCCAGCGCCGGCCTCGCGCCTCAGATCGGCCAGCCGTCCGAGGCTCAGCAGGAGCGGCAAGAGCCGCTCGTCCACGCCCAGCTCGCGCTGCACCGCCTCCGGACCCTGCGCCGCCACCACCGCCAGCCAGCGCAGGAGCGTGGTCTTCCCGGCGCCCGGATCGCCGAGCACCACGACCGAGCGATGCTCGACGAAAAGCTCCGCGAGCGAGATGGCGGGCGGCATCTGATCCCGGAGCCGGTCCCAAGGCGGCGCTTGCTCCTCCGCGGCTGCGTGCAGCGCCTCGCCCGCGGTCTCGTCGCGTCGCGGAAAACGCCAGGGGCGCAGCTCCGCCGGCACGAAGACGTCGCGCACGTCGAGGCTCGGCGGTTCCCGCCTCTGCAACTGAAAACCTGCATAGCGCAGCCGCGTGACGTCGGCGCTCAGCGCGTAGGCGCGAAACGCCGTCCACAAGGGGAGGTCGTCGACTTCTACGAACGCCGCCGGGTCCCGCTGCTCGGCTTTGCTCGCCGGGTAGACCCAGGCCGGGGTTGCGTCGCGCACCGTCACGCCGAGCGCAGCGATCTGGTCGCGGACCTTGGCCGGCAGGGCCAGGAAGACGCGCTCGCTGATCGCTACGGAGCCCGCCGGCGCGACGTGCTCCAGGTGGCCACAGGCGTCGATCGCCGGGTGCGCCAGCTTCCCGGTGTCGGGATGCCAGGCGACTCGCGCCGCGTGGACGGCGATCCGCGTCGGCAGGCTCAGATCGACCGTCATGCGTTCCCAGAGGGCCCGCGCCGCCTCGAAAGCGCGCACGGGCGCGGTCTTGCCGTCGTCGCCATCGGTGAAGAAGAGCATCACGCCGTCGCCCTGGAAGCGTAGCGGTTGCGCCGCGCCGGTGTGCCGCGCCAGGTCTTCGATGCTCCCGGTATAGCGCGCACGGCGCCGCGTCACGGCCTCTTCCGGCAGGCTCTCCCACTCGCTGGTCGAGCCCGCGCGGTCGATCTTCACGAAGGCCAGCGGGACGATCTCTCCAGGCTGCTTCCTCTCCCACCACCAGTGCGGCTCGTCGACGCTCACTGCTCCCCCTCGGGAAAGCGTAGGACGAGACGAAAATGCCCGCCACCGGCATCGATCTCCGGCTCGGGGCAGCCGTGCTCGACCATCCGGCGAAACATCTCGGGTACGCCGAACCCCAAGTTCTCCCGCCGCTCGAGACGGGCCGAAAGGGAGGCGATCACCGGATTGCGCTTCTGGCTGAGGCCACCGAGACGGATCTTCTCCACCGTCAGCCGGTTGAGCAGATCGCCGGGATTGATCACCTCGACCCGATCGTCATAGACGAAGAGACGCACCTGCGAGGCAGACCTGTAATCGCGATGGACCAGCGCGTTGACCAGGGCCTCGCGCAAGACCTCGTCGGGCAGGAGCGTCCGGTCCTCGCGCCTCCAACCCCGGATCCGCGACGCCTGTGCCAGGTGCCGCGCGAGAAACGCCCGCGCGCCTTCGAGCTGCGCCTCGAACGCTCCGCGGATCTCCTGTCGGTCAGCGAGATCTAGCCGCGGCACCGTGCCCGGGACCCGCGCCGCGGAGATCATGGCATCGAGGAGGAACCGCTGCGGGTCTCTGCCGAAGAAGAGCACCCCGGTGAGGGTCGGGACCTCGCCATCCACACAGCTCAGGGCCCTGAGATAGGAGAGCACCCGATCTTCCCCCACACCCTCGAAGGCACGCGTGAGAAGACGCTGCGCGTCATCGAGGTCGAGGTCGTCAAGGCTCGCGCCGGCCACCGGCTGCTCGTCGAAGTGGAAGCTCTCAGACTCGAGCAACCGGATCAGCTCGGCGCGGGTGGCCTCGCGGCTGCGGTTGGCGTCGCGGACGTAGTACTTGCCCCGGGCAGCGAAAGGCCGTTCCGGCGCATGACCCGGTACTTCGACCACCAGGACCATGTGCTCCTCGACCTCGACCTTGACCAGCCGGCAGAAGATCGCCGGCTGCACCTGGTCACGGCAGACCTGGCTGACCTGGCGCATCAACTGGTCGGACTCGGACGGGCTACCGATCCCGCTGACGGTGCCGTCGTCCTCGACACCGAGGAAGACCTCACCGCCACCGCTATTGGCGAGCGCCACGACCGCTTTCGCGATCACGTCCGGGTCGACTCGAAAGCCCCTACGGGCAACGCCCTTGAACTCGGTGCGGCTGTCCTCGCCGAGACGCAGACGCTGCTGGAGAGCTGCGAGCTCCATGGCTCGAATCATACCGCCTGCGAGTTCTCTGATCTTCGGTCGGCCCAATACTCCACTGACGAGCCGACCGGCCGCTCGTTCGACACCCTGAGAAACGGTCAGCAACAGGAAGAAAGGAGCATCGCAAGTGAAGACCCCGGAGGCTCAGCGGAACCCTCTCGGTTTCGAGCCCGACAAGGAGCTGATGGCGGCCGTTCGTTACATCCTGCGAACGACCGGCTGGAGCATCTCCAAGCTGGCGAGCGAGGCCGGGATCTCGGCACCCGCCGCCCAATACATCGTCTTCTGGGGCCGCCCGGTGTCGTCGACGACGCTTCGCCGCCTGTGCCGTCCGCTCGGGCTGGAGCCGTGGCAGTTCTGGCTATTCGGCAAGCTCGAGACGAACCGGGCCAGGGCGCGCCAGCTTACGGCCGCGGAGGCCGAGGTGTACGAGACGCTCGTCTCGGGCGTGGATCGGCTGCTCGTGGAGGCGGCGACTCCACGTCGCGCTCGACCAGAGGGTGCGGCAGCTACGCGATCTGTGGGGCCTGGCCGGCAGGACCGAAGCCATGGACGACGCCGAGGAGGTCCCCTGAGATATGCTGACGGCCGCCATGACCGAACAGGCCGCTCAACGATTCCGCACCGAGACCGACAGCATGGGGCCGATCGAGGTGCCCGCCGACCGCTACTGGGGCGCCCAGACCCAGCGCTCGCTGCACCACTTCTCGATCGGCGAGGACCGGTTCACGCGTCCGCTCGTGCGCGCTCTCGGCATCCTCAAGAAGGCCGCCGCGCTGACCAACGCCGAGCTCGGCACGCTCTCCGAGGACAAGGCGCGCCTCATCGTCCGCGCCGCCGACGAGGTCATCGCCGGCACGCTCGACGACCACTTCCCGCTGCGCGTCTGGCAGACGGGCTCGGGCACCCAGTCCAACATGAACGCCAACGAGGTCATCTCGAACCGCGCGATCGAGCTGGCCGGCGGCGAGATCGGCTCGAAGAAGCCCATCCACCCCAACGACCACGTCAACCGCGGCCAGTCGTCGAACGACACCTTCCCCACCGCCATGCACGTCGCCGCGGCGGAGGAGGTCGTCCACCACTTGAAGCCGAGCGTCGAGGCCCTGCGCGACACGCTGGCCGCCAAGTCGGCGGCGTTCGCCGGCATCGTCAAGATCGGCCGCACGCACCTCCAGGACGCGACGCCGCTCACCCTCGGCCAGGAATTCTCCGGCTACGCGGCCCAGCTCGACCAGGCCCTCGCGGCCGTCGACGCGACGCTGCCGCGGGTCTACGAGCTGGCGCTGGGGGGCACGGCGGTGGGCACCGGGCTCAACACCCACGAGGACTTCGCGGTCAGGAGCGCGGCCAAGATCGCGGAGCTGACGGGCCTGCCCTTCGTCACCGCGCCCAACAAGTTCGCGGCCCTGGCGGCGCACGACGCCCTGGTGAGTCTGCACGGGGCGCTGAAGGTGCTGGCGTGCGCGTTGATGAAGATCGCCAACGACGTCCGCTGGCTGGCCTCGGGGCCGCGCTGCGGCATCGGCGAGCTGACGATCCCGGAGAACGAGCCGGGGTCGTCGATCATGCCGGGCAAGGTCAACCCCACGCAGTCGGAGGCCCTGACCATGGTCTGCGGCCAGGTGCTGGGCAACGACGTGGCGGTCAACGTCGGCGGCATGAGCGGCAACTTCGAGCTCAACGTCTTCAAGCCGCTGATCATCCACAACGTGCTCCACTCGATCCGCCTGCTGGGCGACAGTTGCCGCAACTTCCGCGAGTTCTGCGCCGAGGGCATCGAGCCGAACCGCGAGAAGATCGACCGCAACCTCAACGAAAGCCTGATGCTGGTCACCGCGTTGAACCCGCACGTCGGCTACGACAACTCGGCGAAGATCGCCAAGAAAGCGCACAAGGACGGCACGACGCTCAAGGCCGCGGCGGTCGAGCTCGGGCTGGTGACGGCGGAGCAGTTCGACGCGTGGGTCGACCCGTCGAAGATGACGGGACCGGGCGGTTAGACGGGACGGGCGGGGGATGGGCGGTGGCTGAATCCCGCGCCGCGCCGGCTTCGCCGACCGCGCCGCCG
>DASWIG010000138.1:0-1983 GCA_036397835.1 Thermoanaerobaculia bacterium | reverse complement strand
CTCGGCGACGTCCACGGCCGGCACGCGGCCCTCGAGCGCCTGCTCTCGCGCCTCGGCCTCGACGCCGGGCGCGACCGTCTGTGGCTGGTGGGCGACCTCGTCAACCGCGGCCCGGAGTCCCTGGCGGCGCTGCGCTGGGCGCGCCGCGCCGGCGAGCGGTGGGGCGCTCGCTTCGCCATGGTGCTCGGCAACCACGACCTGAAGCTGCTGGCGCTCGCCGCGGGAGTCGAGGAGCCCGGGCCCCGCGACACGCTCGACGACGTGCTCGCCGCGCCCGACCGCGACGAGCTCCTCGCCTGGCTGCGCCGGCGTCCGCTGCTCCACCGCGACGGCGGCGACGTGCTCGTCCACGCCGGGCTGCTGCCGTCGTGGACGGTGGTTGAGGCCGAGGCGCGGGCGCGGGAAGTCGAAGAAGAGCTGAAGGACGACGGCAGCGCGCGGCTGCTCGCCGACTGGCGCTCGGAGCGGCCGGCGGACGAGGCGGGACGCGAGCGTCGTCGCCGGACCCTGGACGTCCTCGTGGGGATCCGCACCTGCCGTCGCGACGGCGGACGCTGGGAGCTCTGCGACTGGAGCGGTCCTCCGGAGAGCGCCCCGTCTGGGTGCCTGCCGTGGTTCGACGCGCCGGAGCGCGCGAGCGCCGGCGCGCGGATCGTCTTCGGGCACTGGGCGGCCCTGGGCCTTTATCTCACGCCGCGGATCAAGGCGCTCGACGCCGGCGCCGCCTGGGGCGGACCGTTGACGGCCCTGCGTCTGGACGACGGGGAGGTCGTCCAGGAGGCGGTGTGAGGCTGATATCATCCGGCGTAGGCACTTCGAAGGGTCCACCCATGATCCGGCGCATCGCCATCGAGAATTGGAAGAGCATCCGCAGCCTCGATATCGAGCTGGGCCGGTTGACGGTGCTGGTGGGCCCAAACGGCTCCGGCAAAAGCAACTTCGTCGACGCGATTCGCCTGCTCCGCGACGCCCTTGCTCACGGCCTTGACCGCGCCATCTCCGACCGCCAGGGCATCGACAGCCTGCGGCATTGGTCCCCGGGCGGAGCGAGCGACGTCACCCTGGCCGCTCACACCATCTCGCCCGCCGGGCGCGGTCAGCTCAGCTTTACCCTCTCGTCATCGCGGGGGCACTTCGGCATCGTCCGCGAAGAAGGCTGCTGGCACGGAAGCGGCCCGGACGCACCGAAGCTCCACTACGTGCGCGATGCGCGAGGCAAGATTGAGCTGAGCTCCTCGGACGAAGATCGCGTCCTGAGAGCGGAGCACGACGACGAGCTTTTCCTTGCCAACGGCCAAACGGACACGGCCGCGCTACGCGGGGACCTTCTCTCCTTCGAGGCCTACTCCATCCTCCCCGACGTTCTCCGGACGCCCCAACCGCCCAAGAACGAGCTCGTCCTCTCGGCCTCCGGCGAGAACCTGACCTCGATCTTCAAGATGCTGTCCCGATCGCGAAGCCACAAACAGGCGAGAGAGGAGATCATCTCCTCATTGAGACTTGCGATGCCCAGCCTTGAAGACATCCGCGTTCGGAGTCTCGGGGGTCTGATGATGCCCATGTTCCGGGTCTCGGAGACCGACGGACGCCACGACTTCAACGTCTCCCAGATCTCGGACGGCACACTCCGTTTGCTCGGTCTCCTGACGGCACTCTACCAGCCTCGAGGCCCCGACGTCCTCGCCCTGGAAGAGCCTGAACAGACGATGCATCCCGCCGTCCTGGCTGTCCTGGCCGACGCGATCCGGGACGTCAGCGAAAGACGCCAGATCCTGGTGACCACGCACAGCCCTCACATGGTGGAGCACTTCCGTGCTGACGAGATCCGGACGGTCGAGATCCGTGACGGCGAGACGAGCGTCCGTCCTCTCAGCGGGGACCAACAAAAGGCAGTTCGTGAGCACCTCTTCACGCTGGGCGAGCTGATGGCCATGGAAGGCCTCCATAGCTGATGCCGCCAGCCGGGCGCAGGCCTGTCCTCTT
>DASWIG010000137.1:0-27122 GCA_036397835.1 Thermoanaerobaculia bacterium | reverse complement strand
TCCAGGGCATTCAGGACGTCCTGCCGGCGCCTAGAACGGGATGTCGTCGTCGTCGGCGCCGCCGTCGGTGCCGCCGCCGCCGTCGGCGCCGCCGCCATTGCCGGCGCCGCCATGGCCGCCGCCGCTGTCGCCGCCGTCGTCCGGCCCGGCGTCGTAACCGCCGGGCGGGCCGTAGGGCTCGGGCGCCGCGGCCGGTCCGCCGGGGCCGCCGCCGTCGCGGGAGCCGAGCATCTTGAAGACCTCGCAGACCACCTCGGTCGACCAGCGCTTTTCGCCGGTCTGCCGGTCCTCCCAGGAGCGGGTCTGGAGACGTCCCTCCACGTAGACCTGGCGGCCGCGGCGCAGGTACTGGCCGGCGACCTCGGCCTGGCGGCCCCAGACCACGATCCGGTGCCACTCGGTCTCCTCGTTGCGCTGGCCGGTCTCGCGGTCCGTCCACACCCGGTTGGTCGCCATCGTGAAGTTGGCCACGCTGGTCCCGGATTGGGTCGAGCGCACCTCGGGGTCGCGGCCGAGATGGCCGACGAGGATCACTTTGTTGATCATGTTGTGCTCTCCTTCGTCAAACAGGCGGATACTATACTGTACGCGAACCCCCACCCCCACCATGCGCGCCATCCTGCAGCGGGTCGAATCGGCGGCGGTCCGCGTCGTCGGCGGCGAGGTCGTCGCAGCGATCGGACGGGGCGTGCTGGCGCTGGTCGGCGCCGAGCGCGGCGACGGGCCCGGGGAGGCGGTCGTGCTGGCCCGCAAGCTGGCCGAGATCCGCCTATTCGAGGATCCGCAAGGCCGCATGAACCTCGACGCCGCGGCCGCCGGCGGCGCGTTCCTCGTCGTGTCGCAGTTCACGCTCGCGGCGTCGCTGGTCAAGGGCCGGCGGCCGTCGCTGAACGGCGCGGCGGCGCCGGCCGAGGCCGAGCCGCTGGTGGAGCGGGTGATCGCCGAGCTCGCGGCGCGCGGCTTCGAGGTCGCCGGCGGGCGCTTCGGCGCGCGGATGAAGGTCGAGCTCGTCAACGACGGCCCGGTGACCTTCGTCGTCGACGTGCGCGGCGGCCGCGTCGTCTAGCCGCGGTCAGGCGTCGATGTCCTTGAGCTCCTTGCCGGGCTTGAAGCGCACAGTCTTGCCGGGGGTGATCGGGACCTCGACGCCGGTCTTCGGGTTGCGCCCGATCCCCTTCTTGCGCTCGCGCACCTGGAAGACGCCGAAGCCGCGCAGCTCGATCCGCTTGCCCTCCGAGAGGGCTTCCTTCATCGCTTCGAAGATCGTGTCCACGGCCAGCGCGGCCTTGACGCGCGGCAGGTCCGACTCTTCGGCGACGCGAGTGACGATGTCAGCCTTGATCATGTCGACTACTGTCCGATGAGAATTCAGTCCGATCAGAATCAGTCCGATGAGAATGAGAGTCAGTCCGATGGGGCGACGAGGGTCCGAAGGTCGGGCACTCTAACATCCCTCCGCGGGAGAGGCGTGGCGCCGGCACCGGGCCGGCGTCAGTTGGTCTCCTCTTTTTTCTTCTTGAGGATACACAGCTCGAGGGCCATGCCGGCGATGGTGGCGAGCCGCGTCCAGGTCGTCAGCTCGAGGGCGCCGAGCTTCTCGGCGCCACGGTCGGCGTACAGCGCCGTCACCAGCCGCCGGCCGATGCGGATGGGCAGGATCAGGCACTCGCCCGGCCAGGGAGCCCCCCAGCAGCGCGCGAGCTGGCGGTGGACGGGCATCGGCGCCAGAGGACCGAGGTGGAGCTCGGCGCTCCGCGCCAGGTTGAGGAAGACGGACGGTTCGCGCAGGTTGACGCGCAGGGCGCGGAAGAGGTCGCCGTCGAGCCCCTGCCCCTCGGCCAGCCAGCCGGTCAGGGCGCCGTCGCGGGCGTAGAAGAGGGCGCAGCGCTCGAAGGACTGGCGCACGAAGCGCAGCAGGATCTCGCCCACGGCGCGCGCCTCGCTGGTGTGCCGCAACAGGAGGTCGACGTCCTCGAGGCGCAGCAGGCTCGCCGGGCGGACTTCCGCGGACGTCTCCGGCGAAACGGGGATCGCCGCGGTGCCGGGCGGTGGCGGCGCGAAGGGGGCCGCCGTGGCTGCCGGCAAGGGGCCTCCGAGCGCCTCTTCGGGCTCGCGCCACCGCACCTCGTCGGGGCCGGTCGCCGCGGTCGCCGCCTCGTCCTTCCACAGGTAGCGGGAGCGGTTGAGGCGGTCGACGAGGTCGCGGAAGCGGCGGGGACAGTCGACGCCGTAGTGGCGGGCGAGGGCGTCGTAGATCCGCGCCTCGTTGGCCACGCAGGCGCGGACCCGCCGGCTGGTGCAGAAGGCCAGCTCGTCGAGCAGGGCCATGTTGCGCGCGTCGAGCAGCGCCACCGCGACCTCGCGGTCGGTCGCCGCGATCGGGACGGCGCGGCAGCGTTCGGCGACCCGCGGCGGGATCAGCCCCACCACCTCGTCCGGGATGAAGCGCAGGCTCTCGAGGGGCGCGGCGGGCGCTCCCTGCTGGTGGGCGAGGATCTCCACCAGGCGCTCCTCGCTGACCAGGTCGAGCTCGAGCAGACAGGTGCCCAGGCGTCCGCCCTGGCTGCGCTGGCTGAGGATCGCCCGCAGCACCTGCTCTCCGGTCACCCAGCCGCGCTCGACCAGGAGCTCGCCGAGTCTCTTGCCACCGTCCCCGAGCTGATTCAAGACGTTTCGTCCGGCTTTCTGCGAATGCTGTTTCAGGAGCGACCCTGGATTCGTCCGGCGCCGCGATCTTCCGTAAACTACACAGCCCGCTGATGATAGCGTGGCGTCCCCGGGCTGTAAAGGGGCTGTAAAGCGGTTGTGCCGGGGCCGGCGCCCTGCTATCCTTCGCTGTGATGGCCGAGATCATACACCTCTACCGCAATCGCTTCCTCCGTCGTCTCGTTGCCGGATCCCTGGTCACGGTCGTGGCGGCCCTGGGCCCTGCTGCGGCGCGCGCCGCCGCGGACGCGCAGGAAGCCGGCGGCGACGCCCTGCCCGCGTCGGTCGAAGCCGCCTACCAGTTCGTCCTCGCCAAGATCCTGGTCGAGGAAGCGGATTTCCGCGAGGCCGAGAAGGCCTTCCAGCGCACGCTCGAGCTCGACGACTCCGATCCCTACAGCCACCTCGAGGTGGCCCGCTTCCACTACGATCAGGCCTATCAGTCGCGGTCCGCCGAGCGCCGCCGGCAGCAGCTCCTGAAGGCGGCCGAGCACTCGGGAGTGGCCGTCGAGCTGGCGGGCGAGAACCGCGACGCGCTCTTCCTCCACGCCCAGATCCACTTCCGGCTCGGCGAGCACCAGCTCGCCTCGCTCAACCTCGCCCAGGAGACCTTCGAGAAGCTGCGCGGGATGACCGCGGGCGACCTGCAGGTGCTCACGACGCTAGGCCAGATCTACTTCATGAAACGCCGGCCCGAAAAGGCCGCGGAGGTGCTCCGGGAAGCCGTCGCCTATCTTCCCAACCACCGCGTGGTCCAGCGCATGCTGGTCGACGCCCTGCTCGGCTCCGGCGCCTTCGAGGAGGCCGACGCGGCCCTCGTCAAGCTGCTCGAGCTCGACCCGACGTCGGTCGACGACCTCTTGCGCCTGGCCGAGCTGCGCAGCGAGAACGGCGACCACCGCGGGGCGGCCGAGGTCTTGAGGGCGGCGCCGGAGGAGGCCCGGCAGGACGCCCGCGTGCGCCAGTCCCTGGCCCGCGAAATGCACCTCGCCGGCGACGACGCGGCGGCCCTGACCCTGGTCGACGCGCTGATCGAAGAGCAGCCGGATCGCGATGGCCTGCGCCGTCTGAGGGTCGCCGTGCTCACGTCGCTGGCGCGTTACGCCGACGCCATCGCCGACCTGCAGCCGCTCCTCAGGGAGGACGACGAGCCGCGGCGCCGGCTGCAGGACGCGGTCTTGCTCAGCCGTCTCTACGAGCGGGTGGGCAACGCGGCGCGGGCCCTCGCGGCGCTGCGCGACGAGCTGGAGCGCGGCGGCGGCGCCGAGAGCGTGCAGTTGCGCCTCGCCCTGGCCGGCGTGCTCGAGCGTCAGGGCCGCGTCGACGAGGCGGTGACCCTGCTCGAGCGCGAGCTCGCGTCGGCGCCGCCGGAAGAGCTCGCGGTCTTCGGCCCGGCGCTCGCCGAGGTCCTCGACCGCGCCGGGCGCACCGACGAGGCGCTGCGGGTGCTCGAAGAGGCGGAAGGCCGGCTCGCCGCGGCGGGCAAGCACGAGACGGTCGCGGCCCTCCAGCTTCGCAAGCTCGCGCTGCTGACCACCCGCGAGCGCTGGGAGGAGCTCGCCGAGCTCGCGCCGCAGCTCGCCGCGGCCGACGACGCCGAGCTGCGCTCCGCGGCCCGCCGACTCCATGCCGAGGCCCTGGCCGAGCTCGGCCGGCTGCCGGAGGCCCTCGAGATCCTGGATTCCGAAGCCGCCGCGCCTGGCGAGGAGCGCCGAGCGCTCGCCAAGCGGGTCGAGCTCCTCTTCGCGCACGGCCGCGACAAGGAAGCGCTGGCGCTGCTGGCCGGCGCCACCGCCGGCGGCGAGGCGGGCGACCTCTTCTTCGCCGCCCAGCTCTTCCAGCGAGCCGAGCGCTATGAGCCCGTGGTGGAGCTCATGGAGCGGCTCCTCGACCAGGACCCCGATTCGCTCCAGGCCCTCTTCCTGCTCGGCGCGACCCACGAGCGCCGGGGCGAGCGCGAGGCGTCGATCGCCGCCTTCGAGCGGCTGCTGGCGCTCGAGCCCGACCACGCGCCGACGCTCAACTACCTGGGCTACATGTGGGCGGAGCGGGGCGAGAACCTCGAGCAGGCCCTCGACCTGATCCGCCGCGCCGTGGCCATCGAGCCCGACAACGGCGCCTACGTGGACTCGCTCGGCTGGGTCTACTACCAGCGCGGCGACTACGATCAGGCGCGCCAGCACCTGGAATGGGCGGCACGGCTGCTGCCCACCGACCCGACCATCTTCGAGCACCTGGGAGACCTGTACCTGAAGCTCGAGGACGCGTCGCGGGCCCGTGACTCGTATCGCCAGGCGGTAGCACTCGAGGGCGACAACGCCGAGCTCGTCCGCCGCAAGCTCGAGCGCCTGGAGCAGGGAGGACCCTAGCGTTGCGCGGCGTTGTCCGCCGCGTTCGACGCTGCGGTCCTCTGCTGCTGCTCGTCCTCCCCTGGCTGTCGGCCTGCGCCTCCGGCGGGGGCCTGGCCGCGGTCGGATGGAGCGGCCGGCGCCCCGCCGAGCCCTGGCGTCTTCCGCCCGACGCCTATCCCACCCAGCGCCTCTACCGGGTGAAATACGACGGACCCGACGGCCACGCCGCCTTCAAGCTCACCCTGTACCTCGAAGACGAGCACCGCTTCCGCATGCAGGCCGCCGACGGTCTGGGCCGCCGGCTGTGGGAGCTCGACGTCGACGCCCTGGGCGACGCCCTGTGGCTCGACCACCGCAACAGGCGCTACTGCGCGGCGCCGGGCGCCAGCGACCTCCCGCTCGTGCCGCTGGCCCGTCTGCCCCTCGTGTCGCTGCCGAAGCTGCTCCTCGGACAGCTTCCGACCTCGCCCGCCGCCGACCTCCGGCGGGGCGAGGACACGGTCTATTACCGCGACGCCCGTGGCCGGCTGTGGAACGGCGGCCTCACCGACGGTCGGCTCGCCTGGTGGACCCAGGTGGAAGCGGGCGAGGCGGTGACGTCTTGGCGCCGCGAAGGCGAGGACAACGTGTTCGTGGACCGCCGCGGCGAGCAGGAGCTGCGCTGGCGCGAGGTGGTGCGCGAGCCGCTCGCCGCGCCGCCGCGCCCGCTCGAGGTTCCCGCCAAGTACGTCCGATTCGACGAAGCCTCCTGCGGTTGAGATTGCTGGTGGATTTGTCAGCGGGAAGGCTCGCAGCGAGCCGCGATCGGGATAAGCTCCCTTCGTCCTGCTCCTCTGGAATCCGCTGATGCTCGACGTGCTGCCGCAGCAAGAACGAACCTCCTCGGCCGCTGCCAAGGCCTTGCCGCACAGCGAGGAGAGCGAGCGCGCGGTGCTCGCCGCCGTGCTCCTGTCGCCGCGGGTGCTGCCGGTGGTCAGCGGCCGGTTGACCGTGGACGACTTCTACCTGGATCGTCACCAGGTCCTCTTCAGGGCGATGATCGAGCTCCAGGACGACGGCTCGGAGATCGACCTGCGGACCCTCCAGGCCCAGCTCGAGCAGCGCGGCGTCTTCGACAAGGTCGGCGGCATGGCCTACCTGGCGGGCCTCGACCTCGACCTGCCCGATCTCGGCCGGGTCGAGACCTACGTCGAGCTGGTCAAGGAGCGGTCGGTCCGCCGGCGGCTGATCCGCGGCTGCACCCAGGTCTCCTACGGCTGCATGGAGGGCGAGCTCAACGCCCGCGAGGGGCTGGCCGAGGCCGAGAAGCTGATCTTCGCGCTGGGCGAGGAGGCGGTCCGGCGCGGCTTCACGCCGCTGGCCCAGATCTACGAGACCACCGTCGCCCAGCTCGAGGAGAAGACCGGCGGCATGATCGGCCTGCCGACCGGCTTCTACGATTGGGACCGCATGACCCAGGGGCTCATCGGCGGCAACCTCATCATCGTCGCCGGCCGCCCGGGCATGGGCAAGACGAGCTTCGCCTTGAACGTGGCCCAGCACGTGGCGATCCGCGAGGGGCAGCCGGTCGGCGTCTTCTCCCTCGAGATGAGCGAGCACGAGCTGGCGCAGCGGGTGCTGGCCTCGGAATCGGACCTGCCGTTCGCCAACCTGCGGGCCGGGCGGCTGACCGAGAAGCAGTGGACGAAGCTCTACGACACCATCCGCAACACCACCGAGGCGCCGCTCTACATCGACGACTCGCCGAACCCGTCGCTGCTCGAGATCGCGTCCAAGGCGCGGCGTCTGAAGGCCGAAAAGGGCCTATCGCTGCTCTTCGTCGACTACCTCCAGCTCATGTCGGCGGGCGGCCAGTACGAGAGCCGCCAGCTCGAGATCGCGGCCATCAGCCGCGGCCTCAAGCAGCTCGCCAAGGAGATCGAGATCCCGGTGGTGGCGCTCTCGCAGCTCTCGCGCCAGCCCGAGCACCGCGGCGACCACCGCCCGCAGCTCGCCGACCTGCGCGAGTCGGGCGCCATCGAGCAGGACGCCGACCTGGTGTGCTTCATCTATCGCGACGAGATCTACAACCGCGAGGACCCCGACAACAAGGGCCTCGCCGAGCTCATCGTCGCCAAGCACCGCAACGGCGCCACGGGCACGGTGGAGCTGGTTTTCCTGGGCGAGAGCACCAGCTTCCGCAACTTCGCCCGCGACCAGGCCGATGCCGCGCCGCCGCCGTTCTAGTCTCGAGCAGCGGACTTCTATGACGTCCGACATGTCGGACTCGTCCGACCGGTCCGACAGGTCGGACGGCGCCCTACGAGAGGTCCGGCTCCCTCCCGGTGATCCGGCGGAACGCCTCGACGTAACGATCGAGAGTGCCCGCGACCACCTCGGCGGGAAGCTCCGGCGGCGGCGACTCGTGGTCCCAGCCGACCTCGTCGAGCCAGTTGCGCACGTATTGCTTGTCGAAGGACGCCGGCTCCACTCCGGGCGTCCATTCGCCGGCGTCCCAGTAGCGCGAGGAGTCCGGCGTCAAGACCTCGTCGATCAGCAGCAACTGGCCGTTGCTGGTGCCGAGCTCGAACTTCGTGTCGGCGAGGATCAGGCCGCGGGCGGCGGCGTGACCGGCGCCGCGGCGGTAGAGGGTGAGCGTCAGGTCGCGCAGGCGCGCCGCCAGCTCCTCGCCGACGCCGGCGACGAGCGCCGCGAAGTCGACGTTCTCGTCGTGGTCCGATTCGGCCTTGGTCGCCGGCGTGAAGATCGGCTCGGGCAGGCGGCTGGCACGCTCCAGGCCCGCCGGCAGCGCGATGCCGCAGGTGGTGCCGCGGTCGCGGTACTCGCGAAAGGCACTGCCCGCGAGGTAGCCGCGGGCCACGCACTCGAAGGGCACCACCGCGGCCTTCCTGACCAGCGCGGCGCGCCCGCGCAGCACGCCGGCGTGCGGCGCGAGCGCCGCCGGGAAGTCGGCGACCTCGGTGGCCAGCAGGTGGTGCGGCGCCACCGCGGCGAGCTCGGCGAACCAGAAGTTGGTGAGCTGGTTCAGGATCTTGCCCTTGCCCGGGATGCCCGGCCGCAGCACGTGGTCGTAGGCGGAGATGCGGTCGCAGGCGACGATCAGCAGCACCTCGCCCAGGTCGTAGACGTCGCGCACCTTGCCGCGCTTCGGTGCGGGAAGTCCTCGCAGCTCGCTCTGCCAGAGCAGATCGCTCATTTCGCTTTCCCCCGGTCGGATGGGTGATGGTTCGACGCTCACTTCTTCGCCACGACCGGCCGGCTCTTGGTCGTGGTCTTGCCGGCACGCGACGTATAGGTCGCCGCGAAGACCTTGTCGAGGGCGGCCAGAAGATCGCTCGTCGGCACCTTCTGCAGCTTGTCGAGGTCGGGCCACGCGGTGCCGTCGATGATCTCGAAGACCGGCATCTGCTCGAGGCCCTTGAACTTGGCGACGCCGAGCTTGCGGATCCCCACGTGGAGCTTGCCGCGCGCGTCTTCGGCGATGGGCGTCACGATATATCCCCGCTTGCCGTCCCGGCCGTAGTATAGCTCGCCCACCTTGTCGAGACGTTTGAGGAAGGGCTCGGTCGCCACGATCCCTTCGTTGACGAGCGCGCCGTTGGCGTTGATGTAAGCGAAAAAGGGGCGCGACTCCTCTTCTTTGTTCACCAGGTCGGCGCTGTTGCGCATCATCGGCTCGAAGAACTTCGCCACCGTCGGCTCGGGATAGCCGTTGGCGATGAGATAGGTCTTGAACTCGTCCATCTCCTGCGTCTTCTTGCCGGTGGTCAGGCGCGCCAGCTCCACCAGACCGTGACCGAAGTACTCGTAGCGCGCCGTTTTCTCGTCGGGCCCGCTTTCCAGCGGGAGCAAGCGGTATTCGCCGTAGTTGATCGCGATGCGCAGGCCGCGATCAAAGGGAAAACCTTCCTTCAGGGCCCGGGTGTAGAGGCGCTGGAGATGGATCGCGACCACGATCAGGGTGCGCGCGTGGCGGCCCGAGTAGAAGGCGCCGTCGCCGAGGTATTTTTCGAGGCGCAGGTGGAGCGAGTCGGCCAGGTGGTTGACCTGGCGCTGGAAGTTGAAGGTGGAGCGGAAGGCGTTCTCGATCGCCGTGCGCTCGATCCGGCCCAGCATCGAGATGGTGGCCGAGAAGTCGCTGATGTCGTAGACGACGCCGAAGCGCTGCACCAGAGGGTCGACGACCCACGACGACGTGAAGTCCATCGGCCGCGTTGCCGAGGACAGGCGCAGCACCGGCGGCCCGGCCACCCAGGTCGTGTTGGTGCTGCGGTCGCGCGACACGTAGCCCTCCTCGTCGATCTCGATGGGCACCATCATCCGGCGCAGCGCCTGCAGGATCTCGAACTCCTTGAGCTTCACCAGCAGCGCTTCCCAGATGCCGATCTGCTCCTGGCTCGGGAAGTGCGACGCGCTGTAGGCGACGTGGCTCGACAGGAAACGCAGGTAGCCCGGACGATTGAGGACGTGGGCGGGAGGGGGGTCGAGCGCGCAGGCCAGCAGGCTCTTGACGGCGGCGCGCAGCACCGGGTCGACCTTCAGGCTCCTGGCGTGCCAATCCCCGACCGCCGTCAGACGCTGGCGCAGGTCGCGGCCGTCGATCTTGAGGCAACCCGAGAAGTAGCTCGAAAGCTCCGCGAGGTCCGGGCTGATGTGCTCCTCGGTGAAGATGAGCACGTTGTCGCGCATCAGGGTCAGGAGCGAGGGGAAGAGCTCGCCTTCCTCGTCGCCGAATTCGCTGGCCAGTTGGTGGACCACGTCGTAGGTCGCCTCGACCACCCGGTCGATCCACCGGTTGAAGGCCCGGTACCTGATCTCGTCGCCGAATTCCCGGCCCACGGAGAGGTCCTTGCGCAGCATCCGCTTGGGCACGCCGCGGAAGTAGCCGGCCGCGAACTGGGAGTGGTAGAGCCAGAAGATGTCGGCGTAGCGGGCCCCGAAGCTCGAGCCGATGGCGCTCCTGAGCACCTGGGCGAGCAGATTGCGGTAGCGGTCCCACTTGGCGCCGTGGGCCCGGGTGTCGAAGCTCTCGCGCACGCGCGCCGCGAACTGCGATTCTTCCTCGGCCTGGAGGTATTCGCCGAGCGCTCCTTCGAGCCCGCGCAGGGCGCGTGATCTCATCACCGGAAAGCCGACCAGGGGCGAGGCCGTCTCGTCCTCGAGGTAAATCCGCTCGGGGTCCGGCAGCAGGTCGTCGGCCGCCGGCATCACGGCGCGGATCTCGCTCGGATCCAGGAAGTTGAACCTGCCGTGAGACAGATGCTCGAGGAGGAAGTTGGCCATGCTCTTCAGGGCTCCGGCTCGGACGCGGCGGTCGAGGACGGGGGCATAGCGTATAACATCGCCGCTGGACACGGAGCCCCGATGACGCCGGATGCCGCGATGACGCCGGATCCCCCCGAAACGCCGGATCTGCTGGCGCTCCACGCCTTGTCCGTCGGCTTCGCCGACGGCGGCGCCGGCGTGGTGCCCGTCCTGCGCGACGTGTCGCTGCGCCTGCGGCGCGGCGAATGCCTCGGCCTGGTGGGGGAGTCGGGCTGCGGCAAGAGCCTCACCGCGCTGGCGATCCTCGGCCTGCTGCCGCCGGGCGGCACCTACCTCGCCGGCCGCATCGAGCTCGCGGGCGTGGGCGATCTGCGCACGCTGCCCCCCAGGGCCTGGCGGCGGGCGCGCGGCCGGCGCATCGCGGCCGTCTTCCAGGAGCCGATGAGCTGCCTCAACCCGGTGCTGACGATCGGATTCCAGATCGCCGAGGTCCTGCGTCTCCACCGGCGCCTGTCCCGCCGCGCGGCGCGGCGGGCTGCCCGCGAGCTGCTCGAGCGGGTGGCCATGCCCGACCCGGAGCACCGGTTGAAGAGCTATCCCCACGAGCTCTCCGGGGGGCAGCAACAGCGGGCGTTGATCGCCCTGGCGCTGGCCAGCGAGCCGGAGCTGCTGCTGGCCGACGAGCCGACGACCGCCCTCGACGTCACCGTGCAGGCCCAGATACTCGAGCTGCTCCGGTCCCTGCGCCGCGAGCTCGGGTTGACCATGCTGCTGATCACGCACGATCTCGGCGTGGTGGCCCAGTGCTGCGAGCGGGTGGCGGTGATGTACGCCGGCCAGGTGGTGGAGGAGGCGCCGGCCGCGACCCTCTTCGACAGCCCTGCGCATCCCTATACCCGGGCTCTGCTGGCGGCGGTGCCGCGCCTTTCCCTGGGCGGCGACGCCCCCACCCGCGGCATTCCGGGCAGGGTCCCCGAGCTCGGCGCGCTGCCCGACGGCTGCAGCTTCCATCCGCGCTGCGACCGCGTCTTCGGGCCCTGCCGCCGGCACTCGCCGCCGCTTTTCGAGCTGGCGCCCGGCCAGCGGGCGAGGTGTTTCCTGCACGGCGACGCGGCGTCCGTCGGGGCGGCGCCATGAGCGAGCTGCTGGCGGCGCGCGGTCTCACCCGCACGTTCTCCTGGCGGCGCCCCTTTCAACGGCCGCGCCGCCTGGTCGCGGTCGACCGGGTCGACGTCGCGGTGGCGCGCGGCGAGTGTCTGGCGCTGGTGGGCGAGTCGGGCAGCGGCAAGACGACGTTGGGCCGCTGCCTGCTGCGCCTGCTCGAGCCCGACGCCGGCGAGCTCACCTTCGCCGGCGAGGACCTGCTGGCCCTGAGCGCCGGCGAGCTGCGGCGCCGCCGGCGCGACTTCCAGATGGTCTTCCAGGATTCCGGCGGCGCTTTCAACCCGCGGCTCAGGGTCCGGCAGATCCTCGAGGAGCCGCTGGCGATCCACGACCTGGCGCCGAAGGCCGGACGGCGGGCGCACGTCGCCGGCCTGCTGGGGAAAGTGGGTCTTGGCGAATCGGCGCTGGAGAGATACGCTCATCAGCTCTCGGGTGGGCAGCGGCAGAGGTTGGGCATCGCCCGGGCGCTGGCGGTGGAGCCGCGGCTGCTGATCCTCGACGAGCCGGTCGCGGCGCTCGACGTTTCCGTGCAGGCCCGGATCCTGAGCCTGCTCACCGAGCTCCGGGACGAGCTGGGTCTGGCGATGATCTTCATCTCACACGATCTGGCGGTGGTGCAGCAGATCGCCGACCGCGTTGCGGTGCTCTACCTCGGCCGGACGGTCGAGTCGGGGCGCCGCGACGAGGTCTTCCGGCGTCCGCAGCACCCCTATACCGCCAGCTTGCTGGCGGCCGTCCCGGTGCCCGATCCGCGGCGCCGTCGCCCGCCGGCGGCGCTCTCGGGGGAGATACCCAGCCCCCTCGACCCGCCCCCGGGATGCCCATTCCACCCGCGGTGCCCGATCGCCCGCGACCGCTGCCGCCGGGAGGTGCCGGCGCTGCGGACGCTGGCTTCGGGGACGGCGGCGGCGTGCCACTACCCGGGCGAGGTGGCGGTGGCGGTGGAGGAACTTTCGGCACCGGATTTCGTAGGATGATCGTGCCAACCCCATTCCCGTGAAGGCGGGATCGTAATCAAGAAACGAGAGGAAGCTTTGAGCATGAACCGATCGATGCAAAGCACTGTCTGGCGAGCCGGATGGGTCCCCGCGGGTCTTCTGCTGGTGCTCCCGCACCTGCTGGCGGCTCAGGGCCCGGAGGGTCAGACCCTGGAGATACCGACGGCCATCGCGAGCAGCGACGCTCCGGGATCCGGGGACCTCGTCCAAGAGCTCGGTCTCGTGGTGGAGGAGGACAAGCTGGACCTGACCCTGGAACAGGCGATCGCCCTGGCGCTCGACCGCAACCTGACGCTCGTCGTCCAGCGCTACCAGCGCAGCCAGGCGATCCGGGGCATCGAGCAGAACCGGGGGGTCTACGACTTCAACGTCGAGGCGACTGGCGGAACCTCGGAGAACACCTCCCCGCAAAGCTCGGCACTGCAGGCGACGGGCGGAGCACCCCTCGTCACGGAAGGCCAACAGACCAACATCACGTTGAGCCAACTGACGCGGCTCGGCGGTACGGCCCAGATCTTCTTCAACAACAGCCGCGGCGCTTCGTCCGACCGCACGGAATTCTTCAATCCCTCCTACAGGATCGATTTCGACGTCCAATACAACCAGCCCCTGCTCAGCGGTTTCGGGCGCGAGGTGACCGAACGCAATCTGATCGTCGCCCGCACCAACGCGGCGATCAGCCGTGAGGACTTCCAGACGCAGGTGGAGACCGTGATCCAGCAGACCAGCGACGGCTACTGGAACCTCGTGGAGTCGCTCGAGCAGCTCAAAGTGGCCGAAGAGAGCCTGAGCCTCGCCGAAGACCTCCACAGGATGAACCAGATCCAGGTCGAAGTGGGCACCATGGCCCCCCTCGAGGTGGTGACGAGCGAGGCCCGGGTCGCCGCCCGGCGCCAGGACATCATCCGCTTTCGCGCCCAGGTCGAGGACAACGCCGACGCGCTGCGGCGGCTCGCCAACCTCGACCAGCTCTGGGACGTGCAGCTCGCCCCGGTGACGGATCCGGAGGCGGTCCACGTGCCCATCGACCTTGGGGAGGCGGTGAGGACGGCGCTGGAATTCCGGCCTGACATCCGCCGCCGCCGGCTCGAGAACGAGACGCTGGAGCTCGACGCCAGGGTCGCGCGCAATCTGAAAAAGCCTCGCCTCGACCTCTCCGCCAGGTTCGGCTACAACGCCCTGGACGGCAACCTGCGCGATCGCGACACCGGTGAGATCCTCGCCCTCGGCGACTATTTCAATGCCCTGGACCAGATCACCAGCACACAGTTCAACGGCTGGCAGTTGGGGTTCACATTCGCCTATCCGCTCCAGAACCGCGACGCGCGGGCACAGAGCGCGATCGCCGACCTCGCCGCCGAGCAGGGCGAGGTCGTCCTCGACGACCTCGAGCTCCAGATCCTGACCGAGGTGCGCAGCGCTGCGCGCGCCGTGCGCACCGCCATCGACCAGATCGAGTCGGCCAAGGTCTCGCGCCGGCTGGCCGAGCGCAACCTCGAAGCCGAGCAGAAGCGCTACGAGAACGGTCTCGCCACCACCTTCCAGGTGCTGGAGATCCAGGAGGACCTGAGCGAGGCGCGGCGCATCGAGGTCAGCGCCGTGATCCAGTACCGGCGGGCCGAGACGGCCTATTTCCGGGCGATCGGCAAGCTCCTCGAGGAGGTCGGCGTCGTCCTCTCGGACGACCTCGAGTAGGGCGCGGATCAGGTGGTGCCGGAGGTGGGATTTGAACCCACACGTCCGCGAGGGACAACGGATTTTGAGTCCGTCGCGTCTGCCATTCCGCCACTCCGGCACGTGCGTGACGCGGGCGCCCGGCGACCGCCGCAGGGACGCCGCGTGGCGATCCTAGGCCGCGGCCACGCCGGCTGTCAACCGGCGCGCGGGGGGCTTGACGTCTAAGCCCATTCCAGTGTATCATTTAGCCGTTGAGCGGCGAAAAGGCCGCGCCAGACGACTCCTTATATGCCCATCGCACCTCGGCGAGCTACTCGGGCGCGACGTGGAGCGGCGCGCTCCTCGAGTGGATGGGGAAGCGTCTGGCCCGGCGAGCCCGCTCAGGGACCTCAAATGCTGAATACCTGGACAGAACAGGGGGTTGCAGACGTGACATTCGATGTCGGACAGAAGGTGGTCTACCCCAACCACGGGGTCAGCGTCGTCGAAGAGATCTCCGCTCAGGAGTTCGACGGCACGCCACAAGTCCTCTACCACCTGCGCTTGCTCTCGAACAACTCCAAGGTCATGGTGCCCAAGGACAACCTGGAGCTGGTGGGTCTCCGGCCGCTCGGTGAGCGCGACGAGATCCGCGACCTCTTCGGGATCCTCGAAGACGGCAACATCGACACCTACAAGGACTGGAAGGGCCGCTACAAGCAGAACCTCGACAAGATGAAGACCGGCCGGCTGGAAGAGGTGGCCGAGGTTCTGAAGAATCTCTCCCTGGTGAGCCAGAAGAAGAGCCTCTCGTTCCGCGAGAAGAAGATGTACGAGCGGGCGAAGTACTTCATCGTCAGCGAGATCGCCCACGTACAGCAGATCGACGAGAAGGAGGCGCAGACGGTCGTCGAGCGCTCCCTCGAGTCGAGTCTCGAGAAGCTGCGCCGCTCGCTGGAGGAGAAGGAGGCCGCCAAGCTCCTGCGCGAGAAGCGCGCCAAGGGCAAGGGCGCGGAGGCCGAGGCCGAGCTGGCCGTGGCCGGTTGAGGCCGGCGCCCCCGCGGTCGCGCCCGAACGATCCGCGAAAGCCGCTCTCGGCCGGGAGCGGCTTTTTCACGCCTGCGTTTTCACGCGCCCCTGCCGGATGCCGCCGTCACCGCCGTCGCCGCCGCCAGCCTACGCCGAGGTCGCCGTGCCGGTGCCCCTCGACTACGCCCTCGTCTACCGCGTGCCCGCCCACCTGGGGCCGGTCGAGCCCGGCTGCCGGGTGCGGGTGCCGGTGGGGCGGCGCGAGCACGTCGGCGTCGTCGTCGGCGTACGCGAGAAGGCGCCCGAGGGCGGCTACGAGATCCGCGAGCTCGCCGCGGTGCTCGACCTGCAGCCGGTCCTCACCCCCGACCTGCTCGAGCTGGCCCGCTTCGTCGCCGACTACTACCTGACGCCGATCGGCGAGGTGCCGCGGATGATGCTGCCGGGCAGCCTGCCCCCCTGGGGCGACCGGCGCGTGTCGCTGACCAACGCGGGCGCCCTGGCGCCGCCGCGCGACGCCGGGGAAGAGCGGCTGGTGGCGGCCCTTCTCGCGGGCCCCGGCCAGCGCCTCGCCGACCTCCAGAGGACGCTGCGCCTGCCCGACCTCGGCGCCCGGGTGGAGGCGCTGCGCCAGCTCGGCCGGCTCAGCGTCGAGGAGCCGGGCGCACGCCGCGGCGCCCGCTACGTGACCGCCGTGGACCTCGCCCCCGGCGAGCTCGACGGCCACCTCGCGGCCTGCGGCCGCTCGCCCCACGGCCGCGCCGTGGTCGAGGTCCTCGACGCCCTCGGCCGTCCGGCGACGCTGCGCGAGCTGACGGCGGCCGTCGGCTGCGGCGCGTCGGTGGTCCGGCGCCTGGTCAAGCTGCGGATCCTGCGTCAGTTCACCCAGCCCGAGCGCCTGTCGCTGGCGCGTCACCGGCTCAGCTCGGCGGGCGGCGAACCGCCGCGGTGGGAGCTGCGGCCCGACCAGAGGGCGGCGGTGACGGCGCTCACCGCGGCGCTCGCCGCCGGCGGCTTCGCGGCCTTCCTGTTGCGCGGCATGACCGGCTCGGGCAAGACCGAGGTCTACCTGCGCGCCGTCGAGAGGACGCTCGAGCTCGGCAGGAGCGCCATCCTCCTGGTGCCGGAGATCGCCCTGGTGCCGGCCCTGGCGCGCCACGCCGTGGAGCGCTTCGGCCGCGACCTGGCGATCCTGCACTCCAACCTGTCGAGCGGCGAGCGCGAGCAGGAGTGGGAGCGGCTGCGGCGCGGCGAGGCGCGGATCGTCCTCGGGCCGCGCTCCGCCCTCTTCGCGCCGCTCGCGAGCGTCGGCCTGGTGATCGTCGACGAAGAGCACGACGCCGCCTACAAGCAGGACCAGACGCCGCGCTACAACGGCCGCGACCTGGCGCTGTGGAGGGCCCGCGCCGCCGGCGCCGTGGCGGTGCTGGTGTCGGCCACGCCGAGCATGGAAAGCCGCCACAACGTGGCCGCGGGCAAGCTCGCCGCCCTGGCGCTGACGGCGCGGGTGGGACGGGCCGAGCTGCCCGCGGGCATCCTCGTGGACCTGCGGGACGAGCGCGTGGAGCTGCGGCCGGGCGAGGTCTGCTTCTCGCAGCGGCTGTTGGCGGAGATCCGCGCCGCCCTGGACGCCGGAGACCAGGTGATCCTGCTGCGCAACCGGCGCGGCTATTCGCCGATCCTGCTCTGCCGCGCCTGCGGCGAGGACTTCCGCTGCCCGGACTGCGGCCTGCCCTTCACCTTCCACCGCCGGGCGCGACGCCTGATGTGCCACTACTGCGGCCGCGAGCGCGGCGTGCCGCCGGTCTGCCCGCAGTGCCAGGAGCCCGCCCTCGACCCGATCGGCGCCGGCACCGAGCGCGTCGAGGAGCAGTTCAAAGAGCTCTTCCCCGACGTCCCTGTCGACGTGCTCGACGCCGACGCCACCCGGCGCGCCGGCGGCGCCGCGGCGGTGCTCGAGCGTTTCGCGGCGGGCCGCAGCCAGGTGCTGATCGGCACCCAGATGGTGTCCAAGGGCCACCACTTCCCGCGCGTGTCGCTCGCCGCGGTGCTCGACGCCGACACCTACCTCGGCTTTCCCGACTTCCGCGCCGTCGAGCGCACCTACGCGCTGCTGACCCAGCTCGCCGGCCGTGCCGGCCGCGGCGAGCGTCCGGGCAAGGTGGTGATCCAGACCTTCCACCCCCGGCACTACGCCATCCGCGCCGTGCTCGAGAACGACGACGAGACCTTCGTGCGCGAGGAGATGCGCTTCCGCCGCTCGTTCCACTACCCGCCCTTCACCCGCATGGTGCAGCTCCTGGTGCGCCACAAGGATCGCGCCAAGGCCGAGGGCCAACTGCGGGAGATCGCCGCGCGTCTGCTGGCGCACCCGCTGGCCCACGGCGTGCTGGTCGCCGGGCCGGCCCTGGCGCCGCTCGAGCGCCTGCGCGGCAAGTGGCGCTACCAGCTCCTGCTACGCTCGGCCTCCGGAGGACGGCTGCGGCGGCTGGTCCGCGAGGCGGTCGACGTGCCCTCGTCCGTCGACCTGGTGGTCGACGTCGATCCCTACGCTCTGATGTAGGCGATGGCCGCGAGAGGCCCTGGGTTGAAACCCAGGGCTATACGCGGCCGTCCCTTCGGGACTTGAGAAGGGACGCTGACGCGTCCCTGGGCAGGCACGGGGGCCTGCCCCTACGGCTTGGAAAGCGCTCCCCGGAGACGCCCGAGACGGCACAGGTCGGTGCGCGGCACGGCCCACAGCTCGCGGCCCGCCGTGGCGTCGTCGGCCGCGAAGTAGACCAGGTCCCCCGCCGCGACGAATTCCCCCGGCGAGGACGGCGCGCGGCCGGGAGCCACGTCCTGCACCCGGCAGGTGCCCGCGGCGGTGCCGTCGCTCACCCACGGCTCGAGGCCGGCCGTGCCGTCGTCGGCGGCGAAGAAGAGGCGGCCGTCGATCGCGGCGAACGACTGCGGGTAGGCGCCGCGCGCTCCCGCAGCGATCTCCGTCACCAGTCCCGTGCCCTCGGCGATGCCGTCGCTCGTCCACAGCTCCTGGCCCATGGCCTCGGTGGAGACGGCGAAGAAGAGCCGGTCCGCAACCGCCGTCAACCGGCTGGCGAAACCGGGGAAGCCGTCGGCCTCCAGTACCTTGACGAGCACGGCCTCGCCGCAAGCTCCGGCGCAGGCGAAGAGGCCGTCGCCGTCGCCGGCCGTGGCAAGGAAGTAGACCGCGGCGCCGAGCGCCGCCAGGTCGCGCGGCTCGCCGGCGTCGCCGACGTCCACGGCCACGGTGTCCGCCGCGGTGCCGTCGGTCGACCACAGAGCGCGGACGCCGCCGACGGACGCGGTGAAGAAGAGGCGCTCGCCCGCGGCCGTCAGCTCCCGCGGGTCCGATCCGTCCTCTCCGGGCTCGAGGTCCGCCACCACCTCGGTGCCGGCCTCGGTGCCGTCGCTCTTCCACAGCTCGGCGCCCCGCTCGAAATCGCTGCCCACGAGGAAGAGCGTCTCGCCGAGCGGCGTGAGGTCGCGGGGGAAGTCGACGTAGTCGGCGCAGGAGCCCGGCAAGAGGACCCCGCATCCGACCTGCCAGTCCGGCTCGAGGTCCTTGACCATGACGGTCCCCTCGGAGGTGCCGTCGCTGCGCCACAGGCGCTGGCCCGCGTGCTCGCCGCCCTCGGCGAAGAAGAACGTGCTGCCGATCGTGACCAGCTCGTAGGCGAAGCCGTCCAGCGGCGGCAAGGGCGAGAGCCGCCGCGTGCCTTCCGGCGTGCCGTCGCTGACCCATGGCTGGCGGTAGCTCTCGGCGTCGGTGGCCGCGAAGAAGAGACGCGGGCCGGACACGATCTCCAGCGGCTCGACTCCGGCGGCGACGATCGTCGTCCCTTCGGCGGTGCCGACGCTCGTCCACAGGCTGCGGCCGTCGCCGTCCGAGCCCGCCGCGAAGAGGATCCGCCCGCCGAATCCGAGCAGCTCGAACCGGGCCTCGAATGCGGTCAGCTCGGTGGGATTCGCCGAGGCGTCGGGACCGTTGACGTCTTTCAGGAGCCGGGTCCCTTCGGGAGTGCCGTCGGTGATCCACAGCTCGGTGCCGAGCCCGTTGAAGGCCGTGAACAGCACCTGCGATCCGAAGGACGTGAGGTTCTCCGGGAGCGACGTCCGGGTCCCCTGGCGGATCTCTCTGAGCTGCCCCGTGCCCTCCGGCGTGCCGTCGCTCGCCCAGGGCTCGAAATTCCCCTCCGGCGAAGCGGCGCCGAAAACCAGCCGGCCGCCGGCGACCGCTCCCGTCTCGCTGAGCTCCGCCGCGAGATCGACGGCCGCGAAGGTGCCCGCGGCGGTGCCGTCGGTGCGCCAGATCTGCCAGCGGGGCTCGCCGGAACCGAGCACGAAGAAGAGCGCCGCCGGCGGGGCGCCTTTCCGCGCCAGCGCGTACAGGTCCGACTCGATGCGGTGCTCCTGCGGCACCGTGGCGAGGAGGGTGGTGCCCTCCGGCGTTCCGTCGCTCTTCCACAGCTCCCTTCCCGACCGGGACGCCACCAGGAGGGCGTCGCCGAAGGCGAAAGCCCGGAGGTTGCAGGGTTGCGTGCACAGGTCCTTGACCGGTCGGGTGCCTTCCGGCGTGCCGTCCGTCTTCCACAACCGGGTGCCGATGCCGAAGAAGGCCTCGTTGCCGAGCACGGCCCAGTCATGGCAGGCGCCCGAGCAGACGCCCTCGATGAGCGCCGTCCCCGCCGCGCTGCCGTCCGAGCGCCACAGCTCGCGGCCGTGCTCTTCGTCCGTCGCCTCGAAGAGCACGACGTCGCCGAGGCGCGCCAGGGCGGCGGGCACCGAGTCGCACGGGCCGGGGCAGAGGTCCTTGACGAGGCGCGTGCCGTCGCGGGTGCCGTCGCTGGCCCACAGCTCGAGGCCGAGCGCTTCGTCGCGCGCGGCGAAGAAGACCGTGTCGCCGCCGGCGAAGGGACGGTCGTAGAACTCGGTGCCGCAAGGGCCGGGACACAGGTCCCGGACCAGCCGCGTCCCCGCGGCCGTGCCGTCGCTGGTCCACAGCTCGTGGCCGCTCACGCCGTCGTCGAGCGTCACCCACAGCCGGTCGTCGCTCGCCGCCAGCAGCCCGGTGCCGCCGAAGACGTTCCACGAGCCCGGCGGGCCGGGGCTCGCGTCCCGCACGACCTCCGTGCCCTGGCGGGTGCCGTCGGTCGTCCACAGCTCGTAGCCTCGCAGGCGATCGGCGGCCACGAAGTAGGCGCGGCCTTGCCAGACCAGCAAGTAGCGCGGCTCCGAGCCGGGATTGACGGACGAAGTCTGAAGGTCGCGGACGAGAAAAGCCGGCTGGGCGCCGGCCGCGGCGGCAAGGAGGGCGAGCAGGGCAGCGACGTGCGCGATGGCTGACGAGGTTGGACGCATGGGATCTCCTTCCAGGTTGCTATGGCCTTCGACCATACGACATGTCCACGGAGGACGTCAAGAGAAACCTCGGGCTTCCTCGATCCCTCACGGCCCTGTACGCTGTAGATCCATCCGGAGGACGACGGCATGCAGCTCGGAATGGTCGGATTGGGACGCATGGGCGCCAACATGACGCGGCGCCTGTTGCGGGGCGGGCACGAGTGCGCGGTCTACGACCGCGACGCCGCCGGCGTCGCGGCGATGGCCGCGGAAGGAGCGGCGCCCTGCGCGTCGCTGGTCGAGCTCGTCGAGCGGCTGGCGCCGCCGCGCGCCGTGTGGCTGATGGTGCCGGCGGGCGAGGCGACCGAGGAGACGGTCGCCGCCCTCGCGGAGCTCCTGGGCGCCGGCGACGCGGTGATCGACGGCGGCAACTCGTACTTCAAGGACGACGTGCGCCGCGCCCGGCGTCTCGCCGCGAAGGACGTCCGCTACGTGGACGTAGGCACCAGCGGCGGCGTCTGGGGTGTCGAGCGTGGCTACAGCCTCATGATCGGCGGCGACGCGGACGTCGTCCGGCGTCTCGATCCGATCTTCAGGACCCTGGCGCCGGGGCGCGGCGACGTCCCGCGCACGCCGGGCCGTCCGGACGCGCACGGCACCGCCGAGGAGGGCTACCTGCACTGCGGCCCGACGGGCGCCGGCCACTTCGTGAAGATGGTCCACAACGGCATCGAGTACGGCCTCATGCAGGCCTATGCCGAAGGCTTCGACATCCTGAGCGGCGCCGGCCGCGACACCACGCCCGAGGAGCAGCGCTACCATTTCGACCTCGCCGAGATCGCCGAGGTCTGGCGGCGGGGGAGCGTGGTGGGCTCGTGGCTCCTCGACCTGACCGCGGCGGCGCTCGTCGCGGAGGGCGACCTCGCCTCCTACGCCGGCTACGTGGAGGACTCCGGCGAAGGACGCTGGACGGTGCAGACGGCGGTGGAGCAGGCGGTGCCCGCCGAGGTCCTGACGGCGGCGCTCTACGCCCGCTTCCGTTCGCGCCAGGACCACACTTTCGCCGAGCGCGTCCTGTCGGCGATGCGCGCGCAGTTCGGCGGTCACGTCGAGCGTCCGGCCTGACTCGACCCCTTTGAAAAAGGGGGGCAGGGGGGATTCCCGCGGCGAAGCCGCGGATCGGCAGGCACAGAACGTGGCAGTGGCTGCCGAGACGCCGAATCTTCACCGTCAAAAGATTCTTGAAGGTGGTCTGAGATCGTATGACCACCGTCAAGCTTTTGTATTGACGGTGGTCTGAGATCGTATGACCACCGTCAAGCTTTGTATTGACGGTGGTCTGAGATCGTATGACCACCGTCAAGCATTCTTTGGCGGTGATCACTGATTCTCTGACCACCGTCAAGCAGGGATAGTTATAAACGTCTGATAACACAGATCAGGGGGCGTCTCGCCGCCGCGGCGCGGGGCTCGCTTCCGCGGACGATTCCAGCTATCCTCAGAAGGCCTGGAAAGAGGGAGGGCTCCACATCTCAAGAGCGCCTTCACGCTCGGCCGCCCCTCGACGATCGGATTCCGATGATGCCGGCTTCGCGACCTCCAGCCCGGCGTCCGTTCCAGCTCGTCCTGCTGGCCCTGACGGCCGCCGCTCCGCTTCTCGCCGAGCCGATCGAGGTGTCGACGCTGGCGTCGCCGTTCGCGCTCGGCGGGGAGTGGCGGTTCCACCTCGGCGACGATACCGCCTGGGCCGACCCCGAGCTCGACGACTCGGGCTGGCCGACCGTCCGCGTGCCCGGGTCCTGGGGACGCCAGGGCTACGCGGACGTCGCCGTCGCCTGGTACCGGCGCACCGTGCGGCTGGCGCCGCCGGCGTTGGCGGGCGAGCCCACCCTCGGCGTCACGGTGAGGAACGTCTCCACCGGCTACGAGCTCTACGTCGGCGGCGAGCTGCTGGGCGGCGTCGCCGGGCCGCCGCCGGACATGGCCTACGACCGCCACGCCACCTTCGCCGTCCCGCGCCGCGCCGTCGCCGCCGACGGCACCCTGGTGCTGGCCTTCCGGGTCTGGCGAGCCGACGCCGTGGGCCGGCGCTCCGGGGGCCTGCGCCAGCCGCCGGAGCTCGGCCGTCTCGAGGACCTGACCCGGGCGGCGCTGGCGGACGACGTGCCCAAGCTCATCCTGGCCGTGCTCTTCGCCATGGTGGGCCTTTTCTACTACGGGCTCTACGGGCTGCGCCCGGAGCAGCGGCCTTACCTGTGGTACAGCCTCTTCGCCCTCGCCACCGCCGTCTACACCTTCGTCCGTTCACAGCTCCGCTTCACCGTGAGCGAGGACTTCGTCGCCCTGAAGGAGGTGGAGCACATGGCGGCGTTCGTGATCCCGGCGCTGGCCATCCAGTTCATCTGGGCGGTCCTGGAGCGGCCCATCGGGCGCTGGCTGCGTCTCTACCAACTGTCGTTCCCGGCCGCCGGCCTCGCCGCGGCCCTCACCCCCGGCATCGAGCTCAACCTGGCGATCCTCGCGTGGTGGACGTGGTGGTCCGTGCCCATGGTGGCGCTCTGTCTGGGCCTGATCGCGGTCGAGGCGTGGCGGGGGGTGGCCGAGGCCCGCATCCTCGTCTTGGGCGCCGCGGCGATCGGCTTCGCTTACGTCCACGACGTGCTGGCGGCCAACAACCTGGTACCGATCGGCTACCTCTCGCACTACGGTTTCGCGGTCTTCATCTTCACCATGGCCATCGCCCTGGCCTTCCGCTTCAGCCGCGTCCACCGTCAGCTCGACGCGCTGCGCCTCGACCTCGAGGCGCGGGTGCGCGAGCGCACCCGCGAGCTCGAGGACGCCCGGGTGGCGGCCGAGGCCGCGAGCCGCGCCAAGAGCGAGTTCCTGGCCAACATGAGCCACGAGATCCGCACCCCGATGACCGGCATCGTCGGCGTGCTCGAGCTGCTCGCCAAGCTCGAGCTGCCGGCGGCGGGGCGCGACTACGTGCGCATCCTCGAGTCGTCGGCCGAGAGCCTGCTGCGGATCATCGACGACATCCTCGACTTCTCCAGGGTCGAGGCCGGCAAGCTCTCGCTCGAGGAGACGCCCTTCCCGCTGCGCGACAGCGTCGGCGCGGTGATCGACCTGCTGGCGCCGCGCGCCACCGCCAAGGGGGTGGGCCTGCGCCTGGCGGTGGACGAGGCGCTGCCCGAGTGGCTGACCGGCGACCCGATGCGCTTGCGCCAGGTGTTGCTGAACCTGGTGGGCAACGCCCTCAAGTTCACGGAGGAAGGGGAGGTGACGGTGCGCGTCGAGCCGGCGACGGTCGAGGGCGGCGACTTCGCGGTGCGCTTCACCGTCCGCGACACCGGCATCGGCATCAAGCCGCAGGTGCGCGAGCGGCTCTTCCAGCCCTTCAGCCAGGTCGACTCGTCGGCGACGCGGCGTTTCGGCGGCACCGGCCTGGGGCTGGCGATCAGCAAGAAGATCGTCGAGACGGCGGGGGGCGAGATCGGGGTCGAAAGCGTCCCGGGCGAAGGCTCGACCTTCTGGTTCACCCTGCCCCTGACGCCCTCGCCGGCGCCGGAGCACGCCCCGGCGCCGGCGTCGGAGCGGGAAGGGCCGGCGCCGGCGGCCCGACCGTCCGCGGGCCGGCGCATCCTCCTCGCCGAGGACAACCCGGTCTCGCAGATGATCGCCCGCACGCAGCTCGAGGCCATGGGCTACGAGGTGGACCTGGCGCACAACGGCGTCGAGGTGCTCGAGGCCATGGCGCTGCGGCGCTACGACCTCGTCTTGATGGACTGCCAGATGCCGGTGCTCGACGGCTACGAGACCACCCGCCGCATCCGCCAGCGCGAGGTGGGGGAGCGCCACACGCCGGTGATCGCGGTCACCGCGCACGCCATGGAGGGCGACCGCGAGAAGTGCCTCGCCGCCGGCATGGACGACTACCTCTCGAAGCCCTTCCGCGAGCGGGAGCTCGCCGGCGTCCTCGGCGACTGGCTGCCGGCGTGACAACCCTCGGCGCGGCCGTCCGTAGAATAGACGGACCGACGGCCCGACGGCCAAGGAGACCCTGCCATGAACTTTCGGCTCGCTGTGCGCCGATGACGATCCTCGGGGTGGCGCCGCGGGGGTTCAAGGGCACGTCCCTGGGATCGAACCCCCAGGTCTTCGTGCCGCTCAGCATGCGCGGCGCCATGACTCTCGGCTGGGAGGGCTTCGACAACTGCGTCGCGCGTCGACCCGATGCGGGCGTTGCGGCACGAGTAGAGGGCGTCGTGCTACCCTCGCGGGGTGATGTGGGACCTGACCTACGCCCTGGCCGAGGAGATCGGCGACCCGGACCTCTTCGTGGGCCGCGAAGAGGAGATGGCGCGCCTGCTGAAGTGGGCCGACGGCGCCAAGCGCCGGCTCTCGAAGTCGATGGCGATCCTCTCGCGGCGCAGGAAGGGCAAGACGGCCCTGCTCCAGCGCTTCTTCAACGTCCTCTACACCAGGAACGACCCGCAACTGATCCCGTTCTACTACCGGATCCCGGAGGACCTCCAGTCCAAGTCGGACTTCGCGGCGACGTTCTACCGCCGGATCCTGACCCAGTACTTCGCGTTCACCGCCCGGACGCCCAGGTGGGTCGGCACGGTCCTGAGCATGGATGCGCTCAAGGAGCTGGCCGCCTCCGACCGGGACGTGGCCGACGACATCCGTAACGTGGAGGAGATGCTCGAGCGCGAGCCCACCAGTGCCTGGCCTTTTGTCCAGGAGGTGGGTCACCGGATCTCGCAGTGGAAGGACGTGCGCATCATTCAGATCCTCGACGAGTTCCAGTACATGAACAGATACGTCGTCTCCGACGACGATCCGGAACGAGTCGAGCTGCTCTGCCACTCCTACATGGGCGCCGCCGAGAGCAAGTTTTCGCCCCAAATCGTCGCCGGCAGCTACATCGGCTGGCTGGAGTCGATCCTGAGGCACCTGACGGCGCGGTACCGGTACTGGCACCTCGAGGGCCTCGCCGACGCCGAGGCCCTCGAAGCGGTCTACAACTACGCCTACGCCTACCAGGTGGCGATCACCGACGAGACCGCTCCCTACCTCGCCGAGGTCTGCGACAACGACCCGTTCTATATCGCCGCCACGATCTCCAATCAGCCCGACGAGAAGGACCTCACGACCGCGCAAGGGGTCCGCGACGCCCTCACTTTCGAGACGATCACCGGCCAGGGAGAGATCGCCCATACCTGGGGGGAGTACCTCGCGGATGCCCTCGATCGGGTCAACGACCAGAACGCCCACAGGATCGTTCTTTACCTGGCGGCGCACGAGCCCGAGGAGCGCGACCGGGCTCAGATCTTCCAAGACCTGGATCTCGACATGACGGAAAACGAGCTCGCGGAGCGCCTCCACAAGCTGGTCATGGCCGACATCCTGGCCCAGGGCTCGTCGAACTTCCACTACCGGGGCCTCGGCGATCGGATCTTCGCCATGGTCTTCCGTCGGCTCTATGGCGCCGAGATCGATCGGGTGAGCGTGAAGGAGATCGACGAGGACTTCAAGCGCGATCTCGCCACGCTCAAGGGGCAGCTCTCGGTCCACAAGGGATCCGCCGCCGAGTACCGGGTGCGTTACCGCCTGCTGGTCGCTTCGCTCTCAGGCGAAACACGGGGCGGCGCGACGCTGGCCGACGTCGTCCGAGGCTCCGAGGGCCTGGACCCTGACCTGGCACGGACCCGTCTCGGCCCCTTCTCTCGCATCCGCAAGGCCCGCTTCCATCTCGATCAGGAGAGGAGCGTGGAGATCGACCTCCACGCCGTCCATGAAGAGGACGACGGGACCGACCTGATGATCGAGGTCAAAGACTGGGGGAGGGAGCCGTCCGAGGGCGTGGTCCGTCGCTTCGTCGAGGTCAAGGAAGCCCTGGGCGGTCAGCTCGAGCGGAAAACCCTCTTCCTCTTCTACAGCGAGAGCGGCCTCAGCGACGAGGCCGCGGCGCTGCTTCACGAAGCCGGTATCCCGGTTCTCGATCCGGAGAAGCTGGCCGGCTTCGAAGCGTTCTGACCGTTCAGGAATCCAGCTTTCGTCGCTGGTCTCATCGTCGGCGTGGCGTCGGTGCTGATCGCGTTGTCGGCGTTGCACGTCTCAGCGTCGTCCGGCGAGCCCGCGCCGGAGGCGTCCTTCAGGATTCACGTCCTCCGTTGCCGGTGGCCGACGGACGTCCACGGCTACACGATCCGCGAGCTCCGGCGGTCCTGAAGACCACGAGCTGGAGGCGCAGCGATTCGAGACCATCGGCCAGATCCAGCGGTGGTGCCTGGAATGGCAGGCCGCTCACCTGGCACCGGGAGCCGAGCAGCCCTCCGACGGCCATCTGGAGTGGAATGACGACGGCTCGCTGTTCCTGCTGCCGATCCCGCGGACGTGGGAGGTCCTGGCCTTTCTCGAGTTCTACGGCCTCGCCCCCGAGGTCGCCGTGGCCCTGGCGCGGCGATGGAATCAGCAGTTCGGCGCCGAATTGGTGGCCCACTACGGCACCGTGCTCCAGTTCCGCGTCCTACGTCCCCCGGCGACTCTGCAGCAGGCCCTGCGGCTGGCATGGGAGCAACAG
>DASWIG010000136.1:0-12014 GCA_036397835.1 Thermoanaerobaculia bacterium | reverse complement strand
AGAGTCCAGACCGGCCGCTCGCCGGCAAAGTCGTCGAAGTAGACGTCGAGGATATCGCCTTCGTCGTCGTAGGCCCAACGCTCTCGGGATCGGTCGCTCATCGTCTAGCTCCTGCCGTAGCGGAAGACGGCCCATGCCGTGGCCACGTAGTTGTTGGGGACGCTCCGACCCTGCGGGTCGACGGCTTCGCCGAAGCGGACGACCGCCACGAGATGATTGTACTCCGGAAACAGGGCTTCCCACTGCCGAGAGTACTTGTACTTGGTCGGGTCCATGGGATCTTGCTTGCGGCGGCCATGGCGGAGGGTCTCGAGGACGTCGTCGAGGTGCTCGGCCAGCCAGGGTCTCTACTTGAGCACGTGTTGCCAGCGTTCCGCCGTCATGTCCGGCGCAGCTTCCGGGGGCAGAACGCGCACCAGCCACCGGTAGACGCGCGGATCCCGGTGCGCCGGCTGCGGAGCGTTCGGGCTCGCGTTCATCGTCTACGCCTCCGAGAGCAGCCGCCGGGCGCGGGCGTCGGCCACTTTGGCGGCCAAACGCGGGCGATTTCGTCCCCAGGAACAGGATTGGCGGCCAAGAGAGCCCGGGAATTTGCCCGGAGCCGGCTTTGGCCGCCAAGAAGACTCGAAGATTCGCCCCGAGCCGCCTTTGGCGGCCAAACGCGGGGGATTTCGTCCCCAGGAACAGGATTGGCGGCCAAGAGAGCTCGGGAATCAGCCCGGAGCCGGCTTTGGTCGCCAAGAGAGGCGGGGGCTTGCCCAGCGTCAGCTCTTCCCGGACGCCGGACGGGTTCCGACGGCGAGAGCGCGAGGCCACTCGGACCGCGGGGACGGTAGATGTCAGGACATCGCAGATCGACTCGCACGGCGCGGTGCGCCTTGCTCCGCCGGATTCTTCTGGTTGGGGGTGAGGGTCACGCCTCGTAGCCCTCGAGGGGCCGCCAGCGCGGCGGATAGAAGACGCGCTCGAGCACCAGCCCGCGGGCCTGGGCGGTGCGGCCGGCGGCACAGCGCGGGCGTCCGGCCAGCAGCTCGGCCATCTCCCCGGCCGGCCGCCGGCCCTCGCCGATCTCGAGCAGGGTGCCCGCCAGCGAGCGCACCATGCCGCGCAGGAAGCCGTCGCCCACGAGGCGCAGGCGCAGCTCGCGGCCGTCCTCGTCGAGGGTGGCCGCGAAGAGCCGCCGCCGGGCCTGGCCGTGGCCGCCGCCGGCGAGGGCGAAGGCGGTGAAGTCGTGGCGACCCGGAAGCAGAGCGACGGCCCGGCGCATCGCCGGCACGTCGAGCGGGCGCTCGGCCCGCGCCACGTAAGGCTCGTCCAGCGGCGGCACCAGGCGGCCGCGCCATACGCGGTAGAGGTACTCCTTGCCGAGGGCGTGCTTGCGGGCGTGGAAGCCCGGAGGCATCCGATGGGCGGCGAGGATCCGTATGTCCGGGGGTAGCAGGTGCGCCGCGCCGTGGACGAGGCCGCGCGCCGGGAACGGCCGCGGCAGCTCGAGGTGGGCCGCCTGGGCACGGGCGTGGACGCCGGCGTCGGTGCGGCTCGCCCCGTGGACGCGCACGGCGGCGCCCAGCAGCTCGCCGAGGGCCTCCTCCACGACTTGCTGCACGGCCAGGGCGTTTTCCTGCCGTTGCCAGCCGGCGTAGGCCGTGCCGCGGTAGGAGAGGATCAACCGGTAGACCATGACGAGCGCCCGAGGAGGACGAAGAACGGCCCCCAGATCGCCAGCCAGATCCACGGAAAGAGCGGCGCTCCGGTGAGCTGCGGCAGGTAGGCGAGCGGCAGCAAGGCCGACGCCGCCAGCCAGGCGCGGTGCCTGCCGAGCGCCGCCCACGGCAGCACCCACAGGAGATACCATGGATAGAAGGTCGCCGAGCAGATCGCCACGCTCCCGAGCAGGCGGCCGCTGGCACGCACCGGATCGCGGTCGCGCCAGAAGGCGAGGAAGAGCACGGCGAAGAGCCCCAGCAGGGTGACCTTGGCCAGGAACTGAGGATAGGCGAAAGGATAGAAGCGATTCCAGAAATCATGGCGGCCGGTCACGAGCTTCGCGCGGTCGAGCCCGGCCTTGACGCCGGCGTCGAGGCCGGCCTGGTCGTAGAGTCGCCACAGGGGCTCGAAGAGCGGCCCGTTGAACTCCCAGGAGATGCCATACTTGACCAGCCCCGGCGGCACGCCGACGGTCAGGGCGACCGGCAACGCCGCCGCCACGACCACGGCGGCGGCGGCGGCGAGGAAGCGTGCCGGCCGCTCGCTCGCGCGCGTCCACGCCGGCAAGACGACGACGGGCACCAGCTTGGCGAGCACGGCGGCGCCGGCGGCGGCGCCAGCGGCCAGCGGGCGCCGGCCCACCAGCAACCCCACCGCCGCCAGTTGGGCGGCGACCAGGAGGCCGTCGACGTGGCCCATGCCGGCCACCTCGAGCACCGGCAGCGGATTCCAGCAGTACCACACCGCGCGCCCCGCCCCATGTCCCAGCCTGGCGGCGAGGCGCACCAGCAGAAAACAACCCAGGAGCTCGGCGAAACAGAGTAGAATCTTCAGCCCCAAGAGAGGGTCGGGCAGCCAACTGGCGACGCCGAACAGACCCAGGGCCAACGGCGGATAGACCGTCGGCAGATCCTTGTGCGGCATCCGCTCCCACCGCGCGTCGCGCAGCTCGGCGAGCTCGGCGGACTCCGGCGCCAGCCGGTAGGGATTGAAGCCAGCCGCCAACACCCTGCCGTCCCAGACGTAGCGCAGGGCGTCGTCGGAGAGGGTCGGGGGCAACGGGAGCAGCATGACGCGCAGCAACACGGCCAGGCCGAGAACGAGACCCGGAGCGGCGGATTCCTGCCAGCGCCGGGCGGCCCAGAAGAACGACGCGAAGGCGGCGCCGAGCAGCAAGAAGGTCACCAGCGGCCGGCGGCCCAGGTCGTAGGCGGCGAGCAGCCCCGCGTGGGCGGCCGCCAGCGCCGCCAGCGGCGCGACACGAGGTCGAAGAAGGAGACGCAAGAGCGATGGACGCGTGGGTTTCGGGTTCGATCCTGACACTCTACTACCTGGCTCTCGGGAGCCTGGCGCTCTACGGGCTGCACCGGGGAGCGCTGCTGTGGGCCTTCTGGCGCACCCGCCGGAGCGCGCCGCCGCAGCCGCCGCCGCCGGAACAGTGGCCGGTGGTCACCGTTCAGCTCCCGATTTACAACGAGATGTACGTGGCCGAGCGCCTGGTGGAGGCGGTCTGCCACCTTGATTATCCTCGCGACCGCCTGGAAATCCAGGTGCTCGACGATTCGACGGACGAGACCCGCGACCTCCTGGCGCGGCAGGTCTCACGCCTCCGGGCCGCGGGCTTCGACATCCATCACCGGCGCCGCGACGACCGCCGCGGCTTCAAAGCGGGGGCCCTGGAAGCGGGCCTGGAGGCGGCCCGCGGCGCGCTGGTGGCCGTCTTCGACGCCGACTTCGTGCCGGCGGGCGATTTCCTGCGGCGGACGGTGCCCCACTTCGCGGACTCGGCCGTGGGCATGGTGCAGGCGCGCTGGGGGCACCTGAACCGCGACTACTCGCTCCTGACGCGCATCCAGGCGACCCTGCTCGACGGCCACTTCGTGGTCGAGCACACGGCCCGCCATCGCCGCGGCTGGTTCTTCAACTTCAACGGCACCGCCGGCATCTGGCGCCGGGCGGCGATCGCCGACTCCGGCGGCTGGGAGCACGACACGCTGACCGAGGACCTCGACCTCTCCTACCGGGCGCAGCTCCGCGGCTGGAAGTTCGTCTATCTGCCCGACCTGGTGGTGCCGGCGGAGCTGCCGGCGGAGATCAACGCCTACAAGAGCCAGCAGACGCGGTGGGCGCAAGGCTCGATCCAGACCTGCCGCAAGCTCCTCGGCAAGGTGCTGCGCGCGCCGCTGCCCCTGCGCGTCAAGCTCGAGGCCCTGGTGCACCTGACCAACAACGCCGCCTATTTGCCGATGCTCCTGCTCTCGCTCCTGATCTTCCCGGCGATGGCGCTGCGCCAGGGCGAGGCGCGCTGGATGCTGTGGGCCTTCGACCTGCCGATCTTCTTCCTCGCCACCGTGTCGGTGGTCGTCTTCTACCTGGCGACGCAGCGCGTCGCCGGGCGGCCGTGGCGGCGCGCCCTCGCCCACGTGCCGGCGCTCATGGGGCTCGGCATCGGCCTCGCCGTCAACAACTCGCGGGCGGTGCTCGCGGGCCTCGCGCGCGGGGCCGGCGTGTTCCACCGTACGCCCAAGTACCGCCTCGAGGGCACCGCCGGCGACTGGGCGGGCAAGCGCTACGGCCTGCGCAAGCGGCTCTCGTTCTACGTCGAAGCGCTGCTGGCGCTGTATTCCCTGGCCTGCTTCGCCGCCGCCATCCGTCTCGAGATGTGGTACTCGATGCCGTTCCTTTACCTGTTCCTGCACGGCTACGTCTACATGGTCCTGCTCGGCCTGGCGCCGCGCCTGGGCATGCGGCCGGTGGCGAGAGCGTAGCTCGGACTACTGCCTCACCGTCAGGGACAGGCTGCCGAGGACGACCCGTGCCGGCTGGGCCGCCGTATCACCGCTCCCTCGCCCGACGTCTTCCGGCGCGATGAGCTCATGTCCTTGACTATACCTCTGCCCGGGCACTCGTTCAATCCCGGCGGCCGTCGCAGCGTCCTTGACACCGGAACGAAGGACCCGATATCATCGACACGGGTGCCGCTTCCTCGCCAGGAGCTCCGTCATGACGTGCAGAATCTGTTCTTGTCTTCTCCCCGTCCTCCTGCTCGGGGCCGCGCCGCTCGCCGCGCAAGCGCCGAGGATCGAGGCCGAGCAGATCGAATGCCTGCCGCGCGCCGACAACGGCGTGATCAACGCCACCGCGTCGCCCGACGTGGCGGGCGTGACCCACCGCCTCTACTTCCGCTGGAACGAGGACGACGCCTTCTACTACGTGCTGATGCAGGCCGTCGGCGCCGGCCGCTATTGGGGCGTGCCGGCCAAGCCCGACGAGAGGAACGACGCCGTGGAGTACTACGTGGCCGCGGTCGACCCCAGCGAGCAGGTGCTGGCCCGGTCGGAATCGCTCATGGCGCCGGTCGACGACGACTGCGTGGTCGAGCTCACCGAGCAACAGCGCGGCGTGGCCGAGAACCTGACCGTGGGCGAGACCACTTTCGACCAGGCCGGCGAGATGGTCGAGGGCTTCCTCTGCGACGGCGTGGTCTCGCGCATCAATCCGCTCGGCATCTTGCGCGGCGACGAGAAGTGCCGCGCCTGCGTGATCGCCTGGTGGGCGAAGCCGAGCATCCTCGTTCCCGCCGCTGCCGCGGGCGCGGGAACGGGCGTCATCATCAGCCACGAAGAGCCGCGGGAAGCTTCGCCCGCCACCCCCGTCGCCGCCAGCGGCACCGGCGGCGGCCGTTGACGACGGGCCTCGTCGGTCTGAGGCGGAGCTTCGCTAGAGCTCTGCGGCCTGCGAGCCGCCCTACGCCGTAGCGCCCGGCGCGCAGCTACGCTTTCCGTCCTGGGGTTTGCCTACACCATCCCGGTGACCTTGCCGCCGACCAGGTCCATGCGCTCGGCCTGCGGCGAGGCCGCCAGGCCCGGCATGCGCATGATGTCGCCGAGGATGGGGATGAGGAAGCCGGCGCCGGCGGCGACCACGAGCTGGCGCACGGTGATCTCGAAGCCCTCGGGACGCCCGGCGCGCTTCGGGTCGTCCGAGAGCGACGCCTGGGTCTTGGCCACGCACAGCGGCAGGGCGGCGTAGCCCATGGTCTCGAAGCGTTGCAGGGCGCGGGCTGCCGGCGCCGTCCACACCACGTCGCGTGCGCCGTAGATGCGCCGGGCGATCTTCTCCATCTTCGCCGTCGCCGGCTCGTCGAAATCGTAGAGCAGCTTGAGTGGAGTGGGCGTCTTCTCGGCCTCGGCCACCACCACCTCGGCCAGCCCGGCGGCGCCCTCGCCGCCGCGCTCGAAGCCGTCGCACATGGCGAAGGGCACGGCGAGCTTTTCGCAGGCGCGCCGCACCACCTCGACCTCGTCGCGCGAGTCCTTGTCGAAGCGGTTCAGGGCGACGATCGCCGGTTTGCCGAAGACGCGGACGTTCTCGAGGTGTTTCTCAAGGTTGGGCAGCCCGCGCTCGACGGCGCCCGGGTCGTGGAGGCCGAGGTCCTTCTTGTCGACGCCGCCGTGGCGCTTCAGGGCGCGGATCGTGGTCACCAGCACCACGGCCGCCGGGTTGAGGCCGCTCATGCGGCACTTGATGTCGAAGAACTTCTCGCCGCCGAGGTCGAAGCCGAAGCCGGCCTCGGTCACCGTCCAGTCGGCGTAGGCGAGGGCCATGCGGGTGGCCAGCACCGAGTTGCAGCCGTGGGCGATGTTGGCGAAGGGGCCGCCGTGGATGAAGGCGGGCACGCCCTCCAGGGTCTGCACCAGGTTGGGCTTCAGGGCGTCCTTGAGCAGCACCATCATCGACCCCACGGCCTTGAGGTCGGCGGCGGTCACCGGCTCCTGGCCGCCGGTCTCCGCCACCAGGATGCGGGCGAGGCGCGCGCGCAGGTCCTCGGCGTCCTTGGCGAGGCAGAGGATCGCCATCACCTCGGACGCCGGGGTGATGTCGAAGCCGGTCTCGCGCGGCACCCCCTCGGCCGCGCCGCCGAGGCCCACGATCACGTGGCGCAGGGCGCGGTCGTTCAAATCCATCACCCGCCGCCACAGCACTCGGCGCGGGTCGATGCCCAGCTTGTTGCCGTGGTGGAGGTGGTTGTCGAGCAGCGCCGCCAGCAGGTTGTTGGCCGAGGTCACGGCGTGGAAGTCGCCGGTGAAGTGCATGTTGATGTCCTCGGGCGGCACCACCCGGGCACGGCCGCCGCCGATGGCGCCGCCCTTGAGGCCGAAGGTGGGGCCGAGCGAGGGCTCGCGCAGCGCCAGGCACGCCTTCTGGCCGATCCTGGCCAGGCCCTGGACGAGGCCGATCGAGGTCGTGGTCTTGCCCTCGCCGGCGTCGGTGGGCGTGATCGCCGAGACCAGCACGAGCCGGCCCGGCGGACGGCCGGAGGCGAGGGCCTCGAGGGCGATCTTGGCCTTGTCGTCGCCGTAGGGGATGACGTGGCGGCGCTCGACGCCGAGGTTTTCTGCGATCTCGGTGATGGGACGGATCTCGGTTTCGGGCACGGGACGATCTCCTCAGGACGATGGATGGAGGCCGCGAGACCTGGCGCAACGATAGCGCAGTCGTGCCGAGCGGTGCGCGACGTGGGACCATGAAGACTCGAAGGAGCCGACGATGTCTCCCGCTCCCGCGGCCCTCCCCGAAGCTCTGACCAAGGTCCCGCCCCTGGAGAACGGCGATCGCCTCACCCGTACCGAGTTCGAGCGCCGCTCCACTCCCGATCAAGGGCTCCCGGAAGACGCCGCGAGCGGCACGATCTGCTCGACCGCGTCCTCGAAGACGTAGCTGAAGCCCGTGCCGCTGGCGTGGCAGCTCAGACAGCTCCGGTTGCTGATCTGTTGCGGCCTGCCGGCGGCGTCGTTGTCCCAGGTCGTCATGTAGGACTCGATCACCGTGTTGCGCAGGTCCGCCGGCACGCGGGTAAAGCAGGTGCCGTCGGCCGCCACTTCGTTGCCGGCGCACTGCCGGGTGTTGACGGCGTGCTCGCCGGCCGACGCCGGGCGCCGGCCGTTGAAGGGCCATTGGGTGTTGACGAGGACGTAGCTCTGGAACGGCGAGCCGGCCGCGGCCAGCAAGCCCTGAAAGGTGGCGTTGAGACCCGAGCCGTCGATCGGATCGATGCGCGTGAGCTGGTTGTTGGGACGGTCGGGGCCGGTGAAGCCGATCCCGGGGGCGCGGTTGATCTCGAGGTTGGGGCAGCAGGGGTCGGCGCCGGCCTCCTTCGGGAGCAGGAAGGGCTGCTTGAAACAGCGCGTGAGGTCGGGCGGGCAGCTCGGGTCGTAGAAGACGTAGTCGTCCTCCGGCGGCGGCGGACCGCCGACGACCGGCTGGTAGGTCGGCGCGTTGCGCTGGTGCTCGAACGTCGCCCAGATCCACTGCGGCGCCCAGAAGGTCTTGGCGGCGACGTGGAGGCCCACGAGCCCTACGGACTCCTGCTCGCACGTCGGTCCGCCCTCGGCGCCGGCGTCGTAGATCCGGACGTCGCGGGAGTAATAGTCCTGCGCGCGGTCGCGCTGGGCGCAGGTGTCCTCGGTGCAGAGGACCTTCCACGCCGCCTTGACCTCGACGGAGCCGTCGGGCAGGGAGGCTTCGGGGCCGTCCGCCGGGCCGACCGGCGTGAGGTTGCGGGTGGCGGCCTTGCCGCCGGCGAGGAAGTAGTCGAACTCGGTCTCGTTGAAGAGCACCTGGTAGTGGACGAAGTTGCCGTTGCGGTCGGTCAGGGTGCCGAAGGAGCCGGCGAAGGCCTGACCGGTCTCGTTGCCGACGTCGGGGAACGCCGACTGGCTCTTGGAGGTCAGGGCCAGCACGGCGGCGCCGCGCTCGGCGTCGGCGCAGGCCGGCGGCAGGCGCCGCGGCTCGTCCCAGATGCCGCGGCCGGGCGTCCAGTCCGGATCGAGCGGCTGAAAGACCTCATAGGTCTGCGTCAAGGTCTCCCACACCCGGTCGCCCTGCGGCCGGTTGAAGGGGGCGCCGGCGTCGGGCTCGCCGCGGTCGGCGGCGGCCGGCCAGTTGAGCGCCACGAAGGCACGCCAGGCGAAGCAGTCGAACATCCTCTGGCGCTGGGCGGGGTCGGCGACCCCCGCGGGATCGAGCGGCACGTCGGCGGGCAGCTCGGGGCTGAGCTCCACCTCGGCGCAGAAGGGGTCGCCGACGCCGTCCGGCGGCGGCACGCCGGGGTCCGTCGCCGGCACCCGGGTGAAGGCGACGTCGCGCGCCCGCCGCAGCAGACCGCGCAGGTAGTCGGCCTTGAAGGCGGGGCTGTGGCAGTTGACGCAGAAGCTCCCGGTGTTGTCGGCCACGAAGCCGTCGAGCGGCCGGAGGTCGGGGCCCTCGGGCCGGTTGTCGAGCCCATAGAACGCCCACAGCCAGCCGCCGCCGAGGCAGTCGGAGCCGTTGAACTCGTGACCGGACTGGCAGCCGCCTTGCAGCGGCTTGTAGATCACCGTGAGCACTCCCGGCCTGGGGGCCTGGGCGACGACGTCGGCGCGCGGATCGTTGCCGAAGTTCTCCTTGACGATGATGGAGCCGGCGGGGAAGTCCGTCCTCGGTACCACCGGAACGTCGCCCACAGGCACCGTTTCCACCTCCTTGAGGTAGGCCTCGATATGAGCGAAGGCGATGGGATTGACGTAGGTGGTGACCCAGCGCCCGTGGGTGGCGAGGCCGAGCCGCAGGTTGACGAAATCATTCGGGTCGCTCGCCGGGCCCGGGAAGACGTCCCAGGTGGCGTAGAAGGGATCCTCCGGGAGCTTGCCGGCGGGCTGCGACCCGTCGGCGTCGCCGGTGGTGACGAACTGGAAGAGCTGGGCGCGGTCCATGTCGAGAGGCGGTACCGGGGGGATCTCCGGGCAGGCCAGGACGAGGGCCGCGGCGGCCGCCAGACCAAGCCAACGAAAGCGGTCGTCGTTTCTCCGCATCAGCAGGTCTCCAGGGTCGTGTTTCACGGCGGTAGTACCGCCGAAGAAACGTGAGCGGCTCGGGGGACGTGGGAATCGAGTATACCCGGTGGACGGCGGGGACTCGTTGGGTCTCGGACGACGGTGGCGACCGCAAGGCGTTCCTCTTTGTCGACGGCGCCGAGCAGGGAACCCTGGTGCTGCGCGACTCGAGCGGCTCGGAGGCCGTGAGGTTGTACGTCGACGACGGTACCGACCACGGCGGCATCGCGGTTTCGGACGACGGTGGCGACCGCAAGAGCTGGTGGCCCACTGGAACCTCTGGCTCCTGCAAGCCCAGGCCACGAACGACGCCGATCCGCCCTATACCCACGGCGTCTTCGTCGATCTGACCTGGGACGAGATCGGCCTCGCATAGGGGTCACCGAATGAGACCAGTGGCGCCGGAGCTTGATCGGACGACCCGGCGGAACCACTTCACGGCGCCGGCGCCGGCTCGAAGCCGGCCAGCTTCTCCGGCTCGAGAATCCGGATGCCGGCTTCGCGAAGCGCCGCGGCAGCGTCCTCGCCCAGGCCACTCTCGCTGTAGAAGAGAAAGACGGTTTTCCTCTTGAGATGGCCGGCAAGAGCGTCCTTGACCTCGATGAATCGGCGGATGACGTCGACGGCCGGCTCATTCGTCCAGTCCTTGACCTCGATCATGAGGTCGGTCCCGTCGTCGCCTTCGTGGACTGCGTGCAAGTCGATCTCAACGCTCTTTTCCTGGTCGAGGTAGAAACGGGCCTTGCGGATGACCGTGAAATGTCCGAGGGGTAGCGTCCCCAGCTCGTCCTGGCAATCCCGGACGACGTCGGACAGGGTCGCGCCGCGAAGCGATGCGACGAGCAGGCGGTAGCGGACCCGGTACTCGGCGGCGGCCCCCCTGTGGACGGAGAGCTGACCTTTGACCGCGGCGAGCTCACGCTTGAAGTCGTTGTCGATTTCTCCCAGGCGGACCCGTTCGATTTCTTCGCCGTAGAGCCGGCGGAAGACCATGGCGAAAATCCGGTCGCCGAGGCCCCGGTAGCGGAAGCGCGTCGAGCCTTCGGCCAGGATGTCGGCCATGACCAGCTTGTACATGCGCTCCTCGAGCTCGCCCTCCGTCATCGTGAGGTCGAGGTCTTCGCGGATCTGGGCGCGGGTGCGTTCCTCGGGCTCGTGGGCCGCCAGGTAAAGGACGATCTTGCGGGCGTTCGTGTCGTTGACGCGGGCGAACGCTCCCAGGAGGTACTCCAGCCAGATCCGGGCGATCTCGCCCTTGCCGGCGACCGTTTCGAGGGTGAGGGCGTCGCGAACGCCCGCCTCGGTCGTCAAGTCCTTCTCGTCGGGGCGGTTGGAGATCGTCGCCGCGATGTAGAAGGGGTCGTTGTCACAGACCTCGGCGACGTAGGAAGCCGTCTGGTCGGTGATCGCCACCTGGTAGGCGTAGGCGTAGTTGTAGACCGCTTCAAGGGCTTCTTCGTCGGTGAGACCGCCGAGGTGCCATTCCCGGTAGCGGCCGGTCATGTGGCTCAGGATCGCCCCCAGCCAGCCGACGTAGCTGCCGGCGACGATCTGGGGCGAGAACTTGCTCTCGGCGGCCCCCATGTAGGAGTGGCAGAGCAGCTCGACCCTTTCCGGATCGTCGTCGGAGACGATCCACTGGTTCAGGTACTGGAACTCGTCGAGGATCTGAAGGATGCGGACGTCCCGCGCCGCCGAGATCCGATGGGCGGCTTCGCGCGCGTATTCCCAGGCCTCGCCCGGCGCGTTCTCGAGGACGTCCTCCATGCGGCGCAGGTCGTCCGCGACGTGACGGTCGCCGCGCGCCAGGTCCCGAAGCTCGCCGAAGGAGAGCACCTGGTTGACCCACTCCGGCGTTCGGGTCGTGAACGCGAAATATTGACTGAGCTGTCGCCGGTAGAACATCCTCGCGAAGTCCGACCTTTTGAGGCGGCCTTCCGGGATCCGGTAGTAGAAGGGAATGAGTTGCGGGTCGTTCCTGGTATAAAGGACGTTGAAGAAGCGTTGGAGCAAGGCCGTCTTGCCCTTCTTGCGCCGCGAAAGGATCCCCATCGACTTCGAGATCCGGCGCTTGGCTCCCGCGGCCCACTTCAGGAGACGGGCCAGCTCCTTCTCGCGGCCCACGAAGAGGTCCGGGTCGCCGATCTCCTCGGCCAAGGCGTAGGTCAGGTCCCAGGTCACCGGAGGAGAATAGCACGGGCTTTCCGGCATGCCGGTCCGCAAGAACCTCATTCGATTAGGCTTGGCGCCGTGAAACGACGCCTGCAGCCCGACGACGTCCTCGCCCGCGCGGCGGACGTGCAGCTCGCCGACCTGCCGGGTGGCCGGACCCCCGGCGGCCGGCTGCTGGCGCGCCACGCCCGCGGCCTGACGGTGGTGGACGGCGTCGCCCGCGCCGACGCCGAGGCCGTCGCCGCCGAAGTCGACGGCCGG
>DASWIG010000135.1:0-2575 GCA_036397835.1 Thermoanaerobaculia bacterium | reverse complement strand
GACGTGGACGGCGTCCTCGGCCCTGCCCTCGGGCACCTACCTGCTCCAGGTCTCGCAGACGGTGATCGACCTGGCGGGCAACGCCCTGGCCTTCCCCTACTCGCGGGTCTTCAGCGACGCGGCCGAGGAGAGCTTCTTCTCGGGAACGGTGATCGACGAGGTCACCGGACGTCCGCTTTCGGGCGCGCGGGTGGTGGTGACGGCCACCGGCGGCGAGGCCACGGCCGAGCCGCGGCCCGAGCAGACCACGGGCGCCGACGGCCGTTTCCTGATCGCGGTGCCCGCGGGCACCCACGGCGTGACCGTCGCGCGCCCGGGCTACACGCCGGTCTTCCGCATCGTCACTACGGTCGAGGGCCTGGGCACCGAGGTCTTCGACCCGCGGCTGACGCCGGCCTCGGAAGCGCGGGCGGTGACGGCGGCGGCCGGCGGCACGGTGGAGGTCGAGGGCGCGAGCTTGGACGTCCCCGCCCAGGCTCTGGCCGCGGACGCGTCGGTGACGCTCACGGCGGTGGGCGAGCAGGGCCTGGCGGCGCTGCTCCCCTACGGCTGGACGCCGCGCGGCGCCGTGTGGCTCGACGTCGAGGAGGAGCTGACGAGCCCGGCGACGCTCTCCTTCGCCGTCGAGTCGCCGAACGGCGCGACGCTGACGGTGGCCAAGCTCGACGTCGCCACCCTGCAATGGCGCTCGGTGGACGACGTCCTGGTCGTCGTCGGCGAGGTGACGGTGACGGTGAGCACGTTCGGCGCCTACGCCGCCGTGGAGCCGGACACCGGTGCTCTGGAGCCGCCGCCGGCGGTGGTGGGCGAGGTGCTGGGCTCCTCGCCGGCGCCGGAGGGTGGTGAGGTGACGGCGGCCGCGGTGAGCTTCGAGCCGGCCATCGTGACGCCGGATCAGACGGCGGACGCGACGGCCGTCTACACGCTGGCGAGCGAGGTGGCGAGCGGCCTGCCGCTGACCATGGTGATCCGCGAGGAGCTCGAGCTGCTCGACGGCACGATCCGCCGCTTCGCGCCCTTCCGTGCCGACGTGGTGCTCTACCGGGCCCTCGACGGCACGCCCCGCAGCCGCTTCCGCCTGCGGCCGTCGACGGCGGCGCGGACGACGCCGATCCGCGGCGGCGGCCTGGAGCTGAGGGTGGTGCCCTACGGCGACGAGTCGGTGCGTGGCAACGTCCTGGGACCGGAAGGCGGCACCGTCGTCGGCGACGCCGGCGACCGCCTGGCGGTAGCGGCCGGCGCGCTCACCACGCCGACGGCGGTGACGCTGACGCGGCGCACGGTGGCGGAGCTGCCGCTTTCGGCGCCCGCGGGCGGAACGGTCGACGGCGTCGTCGAAGTCGACCTGGGCGGCGCCGAGCTGGCGGTGCCGGGGGCCCTGACGCTCAGTATGGGAACGCCGCCGTCGGCGGGAGAAGTGGGGCTCTTGCTGCTGGTCGTCGACGCTGGCGGGACGCCGCGTTACCGGGCGGTGGCCGAGCTGGCGCCGTCGGCGAGCGGGTGGACGACGCGCGCGATCGTGGCGGCGGACCTGCCGTGGCCCGGGGTGACGACGGGCGGCCATTACGTCTTCCTGCGTCTCTCGGTGCCGCTCGCGTTCGTCCGCGGGACGGCGTACCGGGTCGACGGCACGCCGCTGGCCGGCGGCATCGTCGAGGCCGCCGGCGTCGACTGGATCCAGATCACCGGCGCGGACGGTCGCTACGTCCTGCCGGTGCCGGTGGGCGAGGCGACGACGATCGCGATCACGAATCCCGCGACCGGCAACGCCGTGGCGTCGACGGTGACGGCTGCGGCCGGCAACGAGCGCATCGACCTCGACCCCCGGCTCCTGATCGTCGGCCCGAGCGTGGTGGAGACCTCGCCAATCGGCGGCGCGGTGGCGCCGGCGGGCGTCGAGCCGACGGTGCGCTTCAGCGAGCCTGTGGACCCGGCGTCGCTGGCCGCGGGCATCACGCTCGTCCACGGCACCGAGACGGTCGCCGTCAGCTTCGACGCCCAGGGCTCGCTGGTGACCGTGCTGCCGGCGGCCACCCTGGCTCCGGGCGGTGCCTACGAGCTGCGGATCGGCATGGAGGTCCGCGATCTCCAGGGCTATGCCCTGGCCTATCCGGTGTCGGTGGGCTTCGCCATCCAGGTGCCGGCATTGCCGTCCGAGATCGACCTCACGAAGGTCTTCCTCGTCGAGCCGGACGGCTCAGGAACGGCGCAAGTCTTGGGCCACCCCGGAGCGGTTCCGGCGAACACCCTGGTGTGGGTGGAGAACCTCACCTCCTACTCGACGACCGAGTCCACGACCTCGGCCGCCAACGGCAGCTTCGCGCTGACGATCGGCGCCGCGCTCACCGACCAGCTCCTCTTCCACGTCCTGGTCCAAGGGGGCAACGAGGTGATCTCGTTGCTCGGGCCGTACATGACCGCCGATCTGAAGGGGGCGTGGGCCGGTCCCGAGGGTACGAGCTTCGTCACCGTCGAAGGCGTGGCGGTGACGGTGGAAGAGGGGACCTTCACCGCCCTGGCGCGGGTGCGGGCGCAGCTTCGACCGGCGGCGGAGCCGTCGATCGAGATGCCCGAA
>DASWIG010000134.1:0-10012 GCA_036397835.1 Thermoanaerobaculia bacterium | reverse complement strand
CGACGTCGCCGCTCGTGACCTCCTGGGCGCCGAGGGCGGGGCAGAAGAGGAGGGCGAGGAGAGCGTGGGGCAGTTTGTGCCTGCCGATTCGCGAGCGTCGGCGGATTCGCGAGCGTCGATCGCAGGAATCGTCAGGCGGAGCCTGACCTACAAGGAAAGAGGAGACGAGGGGGCTCGTCACGGCTCGGCGATCTCGACGCCCGCGGGCGAAACGATGGCGAAGATTCCGCACACGGTGGGGGCTCGCTCTTATGGAAGGGCTCGCGGCGTTCGGTGGGAGACTTGGTTCCTCGAAGCCTCAGCTTAGCATCCTTCGAACCGCCGCTCCGCGGAAGGATCAGCGACGCCACCAGCGCGAAGGCCCACAGCACCCCGAGCGCCTGCAGGACGTCCTCGGTGGGGCGGGCACGGAGCTCGGCGTCGTCGAGGTGACGGCCTTGAACGACCGCGGCTTCGTCCTCGTGCGGGCCGCGGGCGGCGCGGAAGCCCGGCCGGTGGTGCTGGCTCCGCTCGTCGAATAGCTCGGGCTCGGGGGCCCGCGTCACTCCCCGCGTGCTATGCTGAGGAGCAGCGAGCCTCACGCCGTCCGCCGGCGTAGCGAGCTCCTCCAGGAGACCGAAATGCCCGTCGTAGCGACCGTGACCGAGTACGAGCAGGAGCGGGGAAAGCCGATGCCCAGCAAGAACCACGGCCTGGTCCAGCTCTACCTGGGCATCGCCTTCGCAAAACACGACGATCGGTTCACCGTGATCCCGGAGCTCAGCCTCGAGCTGGGAGGACGTCCGTTCGTGCCGGACCTTTCCGTCTACCCGAAGCTGCCGATCGACTGGCGACACGACGAGATCAGGATGACGGACCCGCCGCTCACGGTCGTCGAGATCCTCTCCCCCACCCAGGGCATGGAGGAGCTGATCAGCAAGGCGGACGCCTACTTCGAAGCCGGGGTGAAGTCGTGCTGGATCGTCCAGCCGATGCTGGAGGCGATCGCCGTCCTGGTTCCGGGCAAGAGTAAGACCGAGCTTCACTCGTCGGGCGAGATCACGGATCCGGCGACCGGCATCACCGTCAAGGTCGACGAGATCTTCCGCTGACGCGTCGCACCTCGAAAGACCCCCGGATCCGCGCGACAAGGCCGCGGCGATGCTTTTCGGCGGCGTGCAAGAGGCGTGGACGGGTCCGGTGCTGCCCACGGATTTCGCCGCCTCAGGTGGTGGATGGACGGCCGTTGACGTCCTCGACAAATCGCCGCCTCAAGGGGGGAAGGCCGCGGCGCTGCTCGAAAGGAGCGTGAAGTCGGTGCGGACGTCAGTTGACGGCGTCAACGACCGTCCACCCCGAGTGCGGACGACTGTGGACGACGTCGACGACTCTCCACCCCGACTGTGGAAGACAGTCGACGGTCTCGACGACTCTCCACCCCGACTGCGGAAGACAGTCGACGCTCTTGACGAGAGTCCACCCCGGAAGAGGACGTCCGTTGACGCCGTCGACGACCGTCCACCCGGCGCGGCGAAGGCATCGGACGCCGCAGGCGGACGTCAGCGTGCGCAAGAAAAAGAGGCCGGCGCGAACGCCGGCCTCGAAGGGATGGGACAGGCGAAGCCTCATCCGGACGTTTCGGAAGGTTCCGGCGTGTCCGGCTGCGGCTCCTCGACGTCGGGCTCCGGCTCCTCCTCCACGGGCCCCTCGCCGTTCGGACGCGCCGGCACCGTCAGGCGCAGACGCTCGGCGTGGAAGCCCTGGCCGGCAAGCTGGTAGATCGCCTCGAAGAGGTGGATCGACCACCGCAGGCGCCCCTGGAGCTCCGCCAGCTTCTCCGTCTTTCCCTGCAGCGCGATCTCGACTTCCCGCTTCTGAGCTTCGATCTCATCCAGGGTCGTCTGGAACGGCGTCAGGGCGTCGCGGATCTGCCGGGCGTAGTCCCCGGGGTTCTCCCAGATGCCCTCGACCTCCGCCTTGGGCGGCGCGAACCGCGGACTCTCGAGGATCGTCGCCGTCTCCCGGGCGTGCCGCCGCAGATCCAGAGGCTCGAGGTCGCGCATGCGCGGCTCGAGACCCAGGTAGATCGCGGCGGTCCCCGGTCCGAAGGCGTCCTCGAACGTCTTGCGGATCCGCAGCAGGCGGTTGTAGAGCACCGTCTGCTGTTCGTCGCGGCCCAGCCTTTGCAGCTTGAGCTTGCGCAGCGTCTCGCGATGCGCGAGCTCGAGCTCCTCCAGGCTGGCGTGGTCGTCCTCGATCCAGCGCACCAGCGTGAGCTGGACCATGCCGAGGCCGTCGATCTGCTCTCCTTCCTTGAGGTAGGAGCGCAGAGTGGGATCGAGCAGGGTGGCGGCGGTGCCGGCGTTGGCCAGGACCGACTTCACCGTGCTGATCGCACGCTTCAGTTGCTTGGTCACGGTCGTAAACATGACCATCCTCCTTTCTTCTTGGGAGGCTCGCGCCTCCCGGTTTTCGTTTCCGGCGAGCCGGACCATCCGGCTCGTCCGTGAGCCCGGCGGCTCGCGCCCCCGAGCTCGTGAGAAAGTGTAGGGATCCGGCGAGCCCGCGGGGACGACGAACGGGATTTGTCGAATGATTCGTCGCAGCCGGGCGACGCGGAGCGTCGCAAGTCGCCGTGGGGCAACGACTTGGGATGAGAGGGGATCTCCGCGGCGACGGAATTCGTCGAATGATCCGACGCGCCCGGCGGCCGGAATCGGGCCCTTGGGTCGTCCGGCCACGCGGGGATCGGGCCATCGGAGCCGCTCAGGTCGTCTCCCCACCGCGTGGGAAAGCGACCCGAGTCGCCCGAGGTCGTCTTCCCACGGCGTGGGAAGGCGACTCGAGTCGCCCGAGGTCGGCTCCCCACGGCGTGGGAAAGCGGCTGAAGTCGCCGGGCTCGGACTTCCACGGCGTGGGAAGACGGCGGAAGCGGTCGGGGTCGGCCGTCCACGCCGTGGCTGGGCTACCCGTTCGCGTGCCGGCTACGGTAGAGCCGCCAGGCCGTCAGCGACGCCACCCCCCTCAGGGGCAGCGCGTCGATGAGCTCCTGGAGGGGCCGGGTGAGCTTCGGCGCCAGCCGCAACGACAGCGCCTCGGCGGCGCGCAACGGCCACACCAGGGGGTTGACGTTGACCTTGAAGAGGTAGGTGGACCCTGTGCTCCTTGCCGGTCTCCGGATCCGTCACAGTCGATCTGGTGCGACGAGCTGATGTGCAGGAAGTATCGCAGCACGAACTCGCGAAGCTGCTGCGACCAACCGGCGGGGACCTTGGCGCCGGCCGCGAGCTCCTTGGGCTGGTCGAAGAACTGCTCCTGGACGTCGCCGAAGACCTTGACGTCCTCGCCGCCGACGCGCGCCGTGTCGAGGAAGCCGTAGTCGTGGGCGGTACAAGGAAAGAGGAGACGAGGGGGCCCGTCACGGCGCGGCGATCCCGACGCCGGCGGGCAAGTCGAGCTCGGCGGCGTCGACGCTCGCCAGGAGCTCGGCGACGAGGGCCGGCGCCGTGACTTGGTCGAAACGGGCCTTGTAGTTGAGGATCAGCCGGTGCTGGAGCGCCGGCACCGCCACCGCGTCCACGTCCTCGAAGCCCACCGTGGGCCGGCCCGCCAGCAGCGCGTGGGCGCGCGCCGCCTCCGCCATGGCAATGGCGGCGCGCGGCGAGGCCCCGTAGCTCACGTACGACGTCACCGCCGCCGGCGCGTCCGCCGCGCCCGGGTGGCTCGCCGCCACCAGGCGGGCGACGTAGCGCGCCACCTGCCGCGGCAGGTAGATGCGCTCCATCATGGCGAAGAGGGAATCGAGCTCGGCGCGCGCCAGGGTGCGCGCGGGGGGCGGCGCCTCGCCGCGCCGGCGGCTCGAGATGATCGCCTCGAGCACGTCGGCCCCGGGCTCCTCCACCACCAGCTTGAAGAGGAAGCGGTCGAGCTGGGCCTCGGGCAGCGGGTAGGTTCCCTCGAGCTCGATCGGGTTCTGCGAGGCCAGCACGAAGAACGGGTCGGGCAGCGTGCGGGTGGTGCCCAGCAGGGTCACCGAGCGCTCCTGCATGGCCTCGAGCAAGGCCGACTGGGTCTTGGGCGAGGCGCGGTTGATCTCGTCGGCGAGCAGGATGTGGGTGAACACGGGGCCGGGCTGGAACGTCATCTCGCGGCGCCCCGGCGCCACCTCCTGCAGGATGTGGCTGCCGAGGATGTCGCCCGGCATCAGGTCGGGCGTGAACTGCACGCGGTTCCAGCCCAGGTCGAGGATCTCGCCCAGGGCCTTGATGAGCGCCGTCTTGCCGACGCCGGGCACGCCCTCGAGCAGGATGTGGCCGCGGCTCAGGATGCCCGCCAGCACCAGACGGTGGAAGCCCGAGCGCCCCAGGAGCACGCCGTCGAGGGCTTCGAGCACGGCGCGGGCGTCGGCGAGGGCGGCGGCGATCTCGTCGGGCTGCGGCAGGGAGGCGCGGGGGGATTCGGAGGACGTCATGGGTCGTCCTCGTCCGTCCTCGCGAAGAAACGGCGCACGGCGCCCCGGTGACGCGGCAGCACGGTCTGGGTGAAGGCGCCGCCGCCGGCGGCCTCGCCGGGCTGAGACACGGAGACGCCGGCGGCCGGGCGTCCTTCGGCGAGCGGCGGCGCCGCGGCCTGGAGACCGATCAGGCTGCTGCGCTCGAGCGACGCCAGCGACGCCGGGTCGAGAGCCTGCTCCTCGAACGACGCGCCCTCGCTCGAAATCGGCTCCTGCCACGTCATCGGCGCGTCGCCGCGGCCGCGGTCGACGCCGCCGCGCCCCGGGCGGCCGAAGCGGCCGAACCAGAGCTCGCCGGAGGCCTCGAGGCCGTTCTGATCGAGGAAGTCCGACAGCTCGGCGTCCTCGGCGGCGAGGGAGCGGCGGGCGGCGAGCAGGGTCTCGAGGTCGATCAGGCCGGCGTCGTGCAGACGCTCGAGGGCGTCCGCGAGGCCGGCGCGTCCCTGCTCGAGAGCGGCCCGCAGCTCGCCGAGGTCGCCGCGCTCGGCGGCGGCGGTCAGCGCCTGAGCCGTGGCCGCGTCGAGCAGCCGTTCCTCCGCGGCGGCCCGCGCGGCGAGCTCAGCGAGCTCGCGCAGGGCGGCGGCGCGCAGCTCCGGGTCGGCGCCGGCGCTGTCCCCGAGGGCCTCGGCCACCTCGGCGGCGGCGGCCAGCCGCTCGCCTTCGCCGAACGCCGCCTCCGCCGCCTCGTCGGCCGTCCGCTCGGCGACGTCGCGGAGGTGGTCGAGGGCCTCCCAGGTGCGCGCGGGATCCTCGCCCGTGGCCTCCTCGGCGAGGGTTTCGAGCTCGCCGGCGAGGCTCTCCTTTTCCTCGATCTCGAGGAGGCCCTCCTCGGCGAGCACCTCCAGGTCGCGCGCCAGCTCCTGGATCTCGCGCCCGACGTCGAGGGGACGCCGGGCCGCGGCCTCGAGGACGCGCGCCGGCGCCAGGAAGGCGACGGTCACGAACGCCGCCGCGCCCGCGGCGAGCCAGGCGGCCGGCCGCGCGCGCCAGGTGACCCGGGGCACCGCGGCGCCGCGCAGCTCGCCGCGCCAGGCCCCGAGGTCGGCTTCGACGCCGGCCATCAGCAGGCCGCCGTGGCCCTGGCGACGGTCGAGGAGGGCGCGCACCGCGGCCGTCGACGGCCGCGAGCGCCAGCCTTCGACGGCCGCCGCGGCGGCCGCGACCGCCAGCGTCGCGGCGAGGCCGATCGCCATCCAGCTCCCCTCGGCGCCGAGGCCGGCGCGCGCCGCCAGCACCACGGCGCCCCACACGAAGCCGGCGGCGGCGGCGCGCCGCAACCCGCGCTCGAGCACCAGCAGCACGCCGAGGCGGCGGCGCAGCCGCAGCACCCGCTCTTCGGCGTCTTCAGTGAGCCTCATCGGCGTCCTCCGGCAGGTCGTTCGTGCCCTCCTCGAGCTTACCCGGGAAGAGCTCCGCGACCAAGATCGTGGCATAGCTGCCGGCAGGCAGCGTGAAATCCAGCCCCATCACGCCGTCGTCCCAGTCGCTGCGCACGTCCTCGAGTCGGATGCGCAGGGGGCGCCGGCCGCCGTGGAGGCGCAGCTCGCGCGGCAGCGCGAGGGCGCTCGCGGGCGGCAGGTCGAAGCGCGCCATGGCGGCGTCCTCGATGGCGGCGGCGGCCCCCCGGGGACGCTGCATCTTGGTGCCGAAGATCGGTCCGGTGGGGCTCACCTCGAAGCTCGCGAGGCGTTCCGTTTCGGCCTCGGGCTCGCGCACCGGAAAGCACAGCCCGGTGGCGTGGGTCATGGCCACGTCGCCTTCGAGCAGGCGGTCGTAGGAGTCGGCACGGGCGTCGAGCACTTGGTTGAAGACCGCCGACTGCAAGGCGGAGATCATCAGCAGGGCCTGTCGGCGGTCGCCGCGCAGCCGGCCGCCGCGCAACATTTCGGTGCCGCGCGCCACGTTGCCGCCGTCGCGCCCGAAGCGTTGACGTCCGAAGCGGTTGGGCAGTCCGCGTCGCCGCAGCTCGTCAAGCCGCTCAGCGGCGCGCTCGGCGTCCTCGGCGTCGACCTCGCGCACCCGCAGGCGGAAGCGGTTGCCGCGGAGCTGGCCCACGCGCAACCGGTGGGTGTGACGAACGGCGTCGAGCACGCGGGCGTCCGGCAGCTCGAGGCCGCGGGCCTGCTCCGGGGCGAGCTCCGGCACCGAGAACCACTGCCGGGTCACGGCGTGGCGGTCCTTGCGTCCGGCGTAGCCGACCTCGCGCGGCGGCACGCCCACCGCCCGCGCCAGGTCGCGGGCCACGTCGTCGGTGGTGCGCAGGCGCTTCTCGATCCAGAGATGAGTGTGGGTGCCCTCGCCGGTCGGCGGGAAGAGCGGGAGCTCTTCGACGACGAAGTCTTCAGGTTGGGCTCGGATTCGCGGCACGGGCTCTTATCCGCAGAGTCCGGCGGAGCATAGCACCAGGCCTAGCGGCGCAGCGCTCGACTCAAAGTCGATCCCGCTCGTCGGGCTCCACGTCGGGCGCCTTCTGAAGGACCGCCAACAGCTTCTCGCGACTGCCGCGCTTGGCCCGCTCCCTCAGGTAGTCCACCGTCCTGAGCGCCGCGACCTTCTCCGCCACCGCCATGGCGATGAACTGTCCCATCGAGACGCCCTCCTGCGTTGCGACGGCCGCCGCCTGCTCGTGGAGCGACTTGGAGAGGTGTACGCTGACCCTGCTCATGGGATGACTCCTATCTCGTGGAGCAACTGCCCGGGTGTGACGACGGCGATCCCGAACTTCTCGGAACCCTCGAAGTCACGTTGATTGTACGTCACGATGTGGCCGCATTGGGCCTTGACGGCCAATTCCAGGAGAAGCTCGTCCTTGGGGTCACGCAGGAAGGGTCGCCAGAGGAAGAAGATCTCGTGAGGCGCCGCAAGGGCGCAAAAGGCGTCGATCACGTCGCCGACGTCCTCAGGCGTGAGACCGAGCTCTTGGCGCTGCCTCAGCAGCACGTCTTCATACTCGAGAACGAGGGGCACGGAGATGTGGACCTCGAAGAGGCCGGTACCGATCAGGGAGAGTAGCTTGGAGGCCGCGCCACGGCGAGAGCGCTGGGCCGAGATGAAGACGTTGGTATCGATGACGATCTGAGGTGTGGCCATCAGGTCGGCTCCGTCGTAGCAGTCTACCGGAGCGCGCAGGGGAGTTGATACGGTCTTTGCGTCCCCAACCGAATCAAGATCGGCTACACGGACAACCTCGAGAAGCGACTCACCGAGCATCAGACCGCAGCGCCCACGGCGAGGGTCCTCGCCTCATGGTCATGCAAACGCTCGTGGGACTACGCCGCGATGGCCCCATGCGCCTCGATCCGAGCAGAAGGCCGATCCTTGCCCTCCCTACCGACGATCGTGTAGAGTACCGCCGTGCGGAGGATCGTCATCGACACTGGCGTCCAGATCCTCAGCCCCCAGGAGTTCCTCCAGCAGATCGGAATTCACATGAGCACAGTGAGTCTGCAGCTACCTGAATCCCTGTACCGGCAACTGGCCCATCTGGCCGAGCAAGATTGTGTTTCTGTCGATCAGTTGATCACTCTGGCGATAGCCGAGAAGGTGTCAGCCCTGATGACGGTCGAATATATTCGAGAGCGGGGTAAGCTGGGCAGCAGGAGGGACTTCGAAGCTATTCTTGCCAAAGTGCCGAGAGTTGAACCTGACGAGCATGACCGTCTATAGGCTTGCGACGGACCTCGTCGCGGCTGTCGGGCCGTTCCGCGACGTCGATTCGGAAGCCGCGCGTTGAGGATTAGGCGTCCGTACGCCGGCCGGATCAGTGGACAGCCAGCCACGCCGTGGACGGCCGAGCCCGGCGGTCTCGGACGTTCCCCCACGCCGTGGGAAGACGACCTCGACCGACTTCCGCCGCGTTCCCCCGCCGTGGGAAGACGACCTCGAGCGACTTCTGTCCTCTTCCCCCGCCGTGGGAAAAGGGGCGCAGCCGCTCGCGTCGTCCGGCCACGGCGTGGCTGCGTGACCTGAGCGGCTCCGATCGTCCGCCCCCGCCGTGGCCGCAAGGCCCGAGCGGCTGTGCTGGAGCGGGTCCGCAGGACGGGCGAGCCGGTGATCGTGACGCGGCGTGGCAAGCCGGTGGCACAGATCCAACCGCCCCCGGCTCCCGAGGTCAAGGAGGAGAGGAGCTGATCTTCGAGTTCACGTACGCTGACTGGGAGGACTTTCTGGAACGAGCAGCGGCGCAGGACCGCCGTCTCAAGCGCCGCTGCCGTCTGCTCGACGAGCTGGCGATCCGCGAGATGCGGATCGTCGGCGGGTTCCACGCCGTCCGGAACGCCGGGATCAGAACAGGTAGCGGCTTATCGTGACCCCGAATCTCCTCGGAGCGCCGTAGGCGAAATTCAACTGATTGAGGTTCGGGTTGTACGGCCCCACGTTGATCGTGTACACCTCCTCGGACAGGTTCCGGCCCCACACGGAGAGACTCCAGTCCCCCCCGGCGGGGCGCCAGGTGGCACGCGCGCCGAAGACGCCGTAGGCCTCGTGCTCGCGGTTCGAGTCCTCGCCGATGCCGTCGAAGACGTTGCTGATCCCGCGCCAGTCGCCGCGCAAGAGGAGCTTCGAGCCGTTGCTGAAGGGCCGGGCGTATTCCAGGATCGCGGTGCCGGTCCACTCGGGCGCGTTGTTCGGACGGCTGCCGCTGTAGTCCTCGGCCACGAAGTCGCCGTCGGTATCGATCAAGGCGTCCACCAGCTCGGCGTCGATATAGGCATAGGTGCCGCTGAGACGCAGGCGGTCGGTGATGAGCCAGAGGTAGTCGAGCTCGACGCCCGCCACGTCCGCGCCCGCCGCGTTCGCGGTCACCTGGTTGTACTCGCCGCTGGCCGAGTTGACGTAGAGATTCAGTTGCAGGTCTTCGTACTCGGTGACGAAGGCCGAGGCGTTGAGCCGGAAGCGGTCGGCGAAGGTGGCCCGGAAGCCCACCTCGTAGTTGACGGCCGTCTCCTCGTCATACGGCACTACGGCGTCGAGGGGATTGAAGGGCTCGTTCTGGAACCCGCCGGTCTTGTAGCCCTGGGAGACGAGGGCGTAGAGCATGTGATCGCTGTCGATGTAGTAGCTCATCGATCCTTTGAGGCTGAGGTCGTCCCAGGACGAGGTGCTCGGCACCGGCGTCTCGAAGCCGACCGGGTCCTCCGGGCTGCCGCAGAAGCGTGCTCCGAAATCGGGGGGCCCGGCAGGGTCGAAGACGCATCGCTCGTCGAAGACGCCGTCGCCGTCGGCGTCGACGCCATTGGTCAGACCCGCGATGGGTCCGCCCCACCCCCAGCCGTAGTGAGCCACGCTGTAGTCCTTCTCGTCGTCGCTCCAGCGGCCGGCGAGCGTGACGTTGAGCCGGTCGGTGAGGTCGTAGCTGACCTCCCCGAAGAGGCCGTAGGCCGTCGTCTCGTTGTTCTGCTGCTTGACGTCGCGGGATTCCGGGCGGAAGCCGCTCGGATGTTGCGGATCGCTGACCGCGTTGTCGACGTAGAAGATGTTCTGGTCGTCCCGGGTCTGGTCGTCGGTCAGGAAGTAGAC
>DASWIG010000133.1:0-3042 GCA_036397835.1 Thermoanaerobaculia bacterium | reverse complement strand
GCGATCTGGCACGGCTCAGCTCAGGCCTCGCCTCGACGTCTCGCCGCGGACGAGGCCGCCGCTCTCGAGGACGTGCGCGATCCGGATCGGCTGGAGGTCCGGGTCACGCCGTGGAGCGAGGAGCTCGCCCGCGGCGCCCTGGTGCTCGTCGCGGCGCCGGAGGCGATGTGGACGGAGGTGGCGGAGCCGCTCCTGCCACGGTTCCCGATCGGCGAGACCGGCACGGCCTCGCTGCCGTGGCGCTCCGGCGTTGCCTGGCGGCTGCGGCTCGTGGGCAAGGGCCGCGGGAGCTGGTGGCAGGACCTGCCGGCAGGCCGGAAGGCGGCTACCCTCGCTCATTTCCCGGCGGCCGACGTGACGGTCACGGCGGTCGACGAGGAGGGCGCGCCGCTGACCGTCGTCTCGATCGCCGTGAGCGAGCGCGCGTCGCGGGCCGGCTCGGCCCGCCTGCTCGCCCGCTACCGCACGGAAGACGGCACGCTCGCCTTGCCGGCCCTGCCCGACGGCCATGTGCTGAGCCTGACCGCGACCGCCCCCGATCGAGTGCCCGCGACCTTCACCGGGCAGACCCCGGACGTGCCGCGGCGCTGGACGCTCGAGCGCGGCGCCCGCCTGGCCGGCCGCTTCGTGGACTCCGAAGGCGAGCCGGTGCCGGAGCTCAGGGTCGTCGTGTCGGCCTGGATCGGCGAGAGCACGAGCCGGTCCCATCGCGAGACCCGCACCGACGCCGAGGGCCGCTGGCGGCTCGACGACCTGCCGCCCGGCGACACGCTGCTCCTGGCGGGCAAGCCGGGTTTCGCTCCCCTGACCCGCAACCTGGAGCTGCCGCCGGAGGGCGACGACCTCGGGGACGTCCGCGTCGAGGCCAGCGCCGAGCTGACGCTGCGCGTCCGTGACGGGGAGGGAGCTCCGATCGCCGGTGCCTGGGCGGAGATCGCGGCCATCACGCCGCGGCAGACGGACGCCGGCGGCGTGGCGCGTCTCGAGGGCCTCCAGCGCCGCCGGCCCACCGAGATCACGGTCGCGGCCGAGGGCTACCTGGGGCGCAAGGTGCGCGTCCGGCCGCCGCTGCCGGAGACGCTCGACGTCACGCTCGAAGCGGGTTTCGTGGTCGCCGGCGCCTACGTGGACGCCCAGGGCGCGGCGCTCGACGGCGCCGCCGTCACCGTCCGCGACGGCCCGAGGACCGAGAGCCGGCCGCTGGCGGCGGACGGCCGCTTCGAGCTCACCCTGGCTCCCGGGCGCGGGGTGGAGCTGATCCTCGCCTCGCCGTCGAGCCGGCCGACGTCGAGGACGATCGCGGCGGGCGGCAGCGGGCAGCGGCGCGAGCTGGGCGTGATCGTGGCCGACGAAGGCCGCGCCGTCAGCGGACGCCTGGTGCGCTCGGCGGACGCAGCGCCGGTGGCCGGAGCCCTGGTCACCGCGCCGCGCACAGGCGGGTTGCAGGCGTTGATGGAGCGTCTTCAGGGCGATCTGGTGACGGCCCACAGCCACGCCGACGGCCGGTTCCTGCTCCGCGGCCTGGGCCCGGACGCGCTGCGCGTCCGCATCGAGGCGCCGGCCCTGGCCCGCAAGGAGATCACGATCAGTGCCGCGGGCACGGAACGCGGGAATCATCCCCTCGACCTCGGCGAGGTCGGGATGACTGCCGGCGCCGAGGTGCAGGTCTTCGCCGAAGGTATCGACGCGGCCGGCACCTTGGCGCGGCTGGACCTTGGCAATCGCTGGCTGGAGACCGACATGTTGACGGCGCCGCTCGGCGACGACGGCTGGGCGAGCTTCCGTCACGTCCCGGCCGGGCGGGCGACGGCGTCCGTGGTGCGCGGCCGCGAGCTGCTGTGCGAGGCCGAGGTCGAGGTCGCCGACGAGGAAGCCGTCACCGTCGACTGCTCGAGATCCGGAGCGCGGGTGTCCGGTCTGGTCACGGTCGGCGGCGCGCCTCCCGATGCGGGGACGTTGATCTGGCTGCCGCCGGCGCCCGAGCTGCCGGGCCTCATCGTCCGCCATCAGCCCCTGCTCGGCCAGGAGCGCGCCGAGGCCTTCGGCGCCGGCCGGCCGCAGGTCGACGTGGCGGTGGCGCCCGGCGGCGTCTTCGCCACCGCCGCCTTGCGCGCGGGTGCCTGGCACGTCGCGTTCTCCTCCGGGCAGGGGTGGACCACGGAGGCGGTCACGATCGTCCTGCCGGATCTCGAGGACGTCCAGGTCGAGCTCGAATTCCCCGGCCTCGCCCTGGCCGGCCGGGTGGTCGACGCCGAGGGCGCCGGCGTGGCCGGAGCGAGGGTGCGCGAGCTGGCCTCCGGCGTGATCGCCACGAGCGGCGACGACGGCCGCTTCCGCATGCTCGGCCTGGCCGCGGGCACCGGCTACCTGAAGGCGTATCACGAGGACCGGGAGAGCGCTCCGGTCGAAGTAGCGCTCGATCCGCAACGGCCGGGCGAGCAGGTGGTCCTGGAGCTGCGCGAGGCTCGGGAGGAAGGGCTGGCGGTGACCGTCGCCGGCCGCGACGCCGAGCCGCTCGCCGGCGCCCTCGTCGTCGTGGAGGCCGAGGCCGGGCCGGTGCGGATCCTGACCACCCGGGAGGACGGCGTGGCCATGCTCGCCCTCGATCCCCCCTATCCCGAGAGAGTGCGCTTCGCCGCTTTCGCCCGCGGCGCCTGGGTGCTCGGTGGGTGGATCGGTTGGCGGCAGGCGCGCGAGCAGCCGCCGGTCCTCGCCTTGGGGCCGACGGGCGTCCTGGTGCTGGAGACGGAAGCGCTCTCCGGCGCACCGGAGGTCGTCTCGGGCGAGGGCTGGAACGTCAGCCTGCTGCTCGGCCGGACCGGCCGGCTCCCGGACCTGGCGCCGGGGCGGCCGGCACGCCTCGAAGGCCTGCCCCCCGGCACCTATCGCATCCTCCTCGGAGAGGCGCCGCGGTCGGCCACGGTGGACGCCGGCGGCGAGACCCGCGTCGAGCTCGACTGAGGCTCCGCTCGCAGCGCTCGACGCGCTCCGCGACAAGGACCCGCGCCTGGAGACTACCTCGCCGTCCCAAAGTATCTCGAG
>DASWIG010000132.1:0-4843 GCA_036397835.1 Thermoanaerobaculia bacterium | reverse complement strand
CCTGCCCGGCGCGGGCGGTGGACGCCCTCGAGCTGCGGATCGCCGACGGCGACGACGCCGCGCTCGTCTTCACCGACGTCCGCGGCCATTTCCCGGTGCCGGCGCTCTACTTCGCGGCGCCGGCGGGCCGTTACGCCCTGCTCCTCGGCGACCCCGACGCCGCCGCGCCGCGCTACGAGCTGGAGCGGGTGCGCGAGCTGATCCTGGCGGCGGCGAGCGCCGAGGCGGACGCCGGCGCGCTGGCGGAGAACCCCGCCTACAGCGCCGGCGCCCGCTTCGCCACCGACGAGGGCAGGCAGCAGCTCCTGCTGTGGCTGGCGCTGGCGGCGGCGGTGGTCGTGCTGACGGTGCTCACCCTGCGGCTGGCGCGTCGCGACGGGGGCGATTGACGTCGCCGGAGAGCCCGGGTCGGGCCGGCCCGACCTATTCGTGGCGCAAGGCCGCGAGAGGATCCACCCGGGCGGCACGGCTGGCCGGCAGGCCGCTGGCCAGCGCCGCCACCGCGAGCACCAGGGCCGCCATCGCCGCGTAGATCCACGGGTCGCTCGCCGAGACGCCGGCGAGGAGCGAGGTGAGCAGCCGGCCCAGGGCCAGCGCCAGGCACAGCCCTACGGCCACGCCGGCGCCCGCCACGCCCAGGCTCTCGCGCACCACCATGGCGACGACGTCGCCGCGGCGCGCCCCGAGGGCGGCGCGGATCCCCAGCTCGCGCGTACGTCCGGCCACCGCGTAGGCCACCGCGCCGTAGATCCCCACCGACGCCAGCAGCAACGCCACGGCGCCGAAAAGCGTGAAGAGCGCCGCCGCCACCCGCGCCGGCAGCAGGGCGAAGGCGAGGTGGTCGAGCAGGGTGCGGGCGAAGAAGCCCTGCACGTCGCCGTCGAGAGCTTGCAGCTCGCGCTGGACGGTCGCGATCATCGGCCGCGGATCGCCGGCGGCACGCACCAGCAGGGTCATCGAGGGCGAGAAGTCCTGCGCCAACGGCAGGTAGAAGTGGGGCGTCGGCTCCTCGCCGAGGGTGCGGGTCTTGACGTCGCGCGCCATGCCCACCACTTCGACCTCGGTCTCGCCGTCGTCCTGGGCATCGTCTTGGGCCACCCGGAAGCGGCGGCCGAGCGGGTCCTCGCCCGGCCAGAACCGCGACGCCAGCGTCTCGTTGACGATGGCGACGCTCCGGCTCCCGGCGTCGTCGCGGTCGTCGAAGTCCCGGCCGGCCACCAGCGGCACGCCGAGCACGGCGAAATAGCCCGGCGCGATCCGGTTCGTCGACAGGCGCAGCGGCGGCTGGTCGGGCGGCGGCTCGTGGCCGGCGATCGTCACCCGGCGGCGCGCCGTCGCGAGGTCGACCGGGGCCAGGTCGGCCAGGCTCGCGGCGGTCACGCCGGGGATCGATACGAGGCGGCCGGGGAGCTCGGCGTAGAAGCGGCGGGCGGCGTCGTCCGAGGAGCCGGCGGCCTCCAGGTCGAGGTCCATGGCCAGGGCTCCCTCCGGGTCGAAGCCGGGATCGCCGCCGCCGATCCGCGCCAGGCTGGCGAGGAACAGGGAGGCGGCGATCAACAGCACCAGCGACAGGGCGATCTGGGCGCCGAGGAAGACGGCGCGCAGCCGCGCCCGCCGCGGTTTGCCCGCCAAGGCGCCGGCGCCGTCCTTGAGGTCGCTCACCAGGTCGCGGCGGCCGGCCTGGAGCAACGGCACCAGCCCCAGGAGCACGCCGGTGGCGAGCGCCGCGAGGAAGGTGAACGACGCCACGCGGGCGTCCGGCGTCACGTCGAGGCGCACGGGCACGAAGCTGACCGGGTTCCACCGCGCCAGGAGCTGCGCGCTCCACAGAGCCACGGCGAGCCCGCCGGCGCCGCCCAGCAGCGACAGCACCGTGGTCTCGACCAGGAACTGGCGGCCGAGGCGGAAACGTCCGGCGCCCAGCGCCAGACGCACGGCGGTCTCGCGCCGGCGGTCGAGGGTGCGGGCCAGGAGCAGGTGGGCCACGTTGGCGCAGGCCAGCAGCAGCACCAGCCCCACCATGACCGTGGCGACGCCGAGGAACGCCGCCACCGCGCGGCGCAGGCCGCCGGCGAGCAGAGTGGCCGCAGCGAGCTCGGCGCGGCGCGCGGGCAGGTCCTCGGCCGCGGCGATCGCCGCCAGCAGCGCGTCGAGCTCGGCTTCGGCCTGCGCCGGCGTGACGCCGGAGGCGAGGCGGCCGATCGCCTGGAAGCGGGCTTTGTCGCGGTCGTGGCGCCAGTTCGAGCCGAACCAGCGCCCGGAGGGTCCGATCGGCGTCCAGACGTCGACGCCGGCGCCGGCAAAAGTGCCGGTGAACTCCGGCGCCGCCACGCCCACCACCGTGAAGGGCTCGCCGTTCAAGGTCACGACGCGGCCGAGCGCCGCCGGGTCGCCGCCGAAGCCGCGCTCGAAGAAGGCATGGCTCACGACGGCGACGCGCTCGCCGCCCGGCCCGTCGTCGGAGGGCTCCAGGGTCCGCCCGAGGGCGCTCCTGAGACCGAGGGCCGGGAAGAAGTTGCCCGAGACCGCCTCGGCGAGCACCTGCTCGGCCTCCTCGCCGGCGGTCAGCGTCACCGGCACCAGGCTCACCGCCACGAGATCGGAGAACGCCGCGGCGCCCTCGCGCAGATCCGCGTAGTCGGCGTAGGAGAGGCGCGTCGCGCGGACGCCGTCGGCCTGCGTCAGGGTCAGACGGTGGAGCTCTTCGGGACGCTCGGCGGGCAGCGTGCGCAGCAGGACGGCGTTGACGAAGCTGAAGATCGTCGCGTTGGCGCCGATGCCCACGGCCAGCGGCAGCACGGCGAGCAGCGCGAAGCCGGGGCTCTTGCCCAGGCGTCGCAGCGCGTGGCGGAAGTCCTTGACGAGCGAGTCCATGGCGTCCTCCGGTGACGGGGTCTCACCTCGTAAGTACGTGGCGGCGCTCGCTGAGTTTAGCGCCCTGCCGCGGCCGGCGGATGACTGCGATCCTGCTCGGCGCTATGGCGGCGATCGTGCCCTCCATCATCACGATGCTGCCCGAGCGTATGATGTGGGGCGACGTGAGCTTCGCCAGCGTCAGCCTGAACCCGATCGCCACGATTTTCGGCGTCATCGCCGCGCTCCCGGCCGGCGCCGCCAAGGGCGCCATCAACGTCGTCGTCGCCGACTGGCAGAAGTTCGACGAGCGCACGTGGACGCTGCAGGTGACGGACGTGCTCGAGGTGGCGCTCGGGGTGCGGGTGGGGGGCTTGGAGCCGCCGTGGCTCCAGCAGCTCGCGCTCGATCACGTGGACCGGCTCACCGAGGAGATGCGGCGACGCACGCTGCCTACCGTGGTCGACCGGCGGCTGCTGATCGACGCCTGCGTGGGCGAGCAGGTGCGGTCCCGCGCGCCGGCGGAGTTGCTCGCCGGCTGGGTGCGCGAGCCGCCGCGCTGGGGCGTCCGTGGAGCGTCTGCGCCGGGCCGGACGCCTCCTCCGCGTGCGTCCTTCCGGAGTTACGTCACCGTTCTCCTCCCTCCAACCAGGCCAAATCGGCCAAGTCCTTGGGCCGGCCTGATGCCCGCTTGTTGCGGATCAAGGCTTCGCGTCCGAGGACGGGCAGCCGGATTCGATTCCGTCGATGACGCAGTCGAGTCTCGTGCTCCACGCCTCATCGAATTCCACCCTATCGATGGCCGTCAGGATGTCGATGCGCCTGGGGGGCACCCCCATCTGGAAGAAGACTCCCGGCGTGGTGAGATCCTCGATGGTGAGGGATTCCAGAGGGGCTCCGAACGCGGCGAGAGCTCGCCAGACACGAGCCGCGTTGTCCGGAGTCGGGCGGATCCAGATATCGATGTCGCCGGTCGCTCGTGGCAGACCGTGCCCCGCGAGGGCATATGCGCCGACCAGCAGGAACTCAGCCTGCTGGGCGGACAAGCCGGACAACATCTCGCGGAAGTCTTGATTCAGCAACGGGCTTCCCCATCATGGCCCAGGTGTCGAGCGCCAACTGCCACATCATGCCGATGCCCTCTTCGGCTGAGATGTCCTGATCGCCATCGGAGGGCTGAGGATCCCCGGGACGAAAGACCCGAACGGGGTAACGGCTTCTATCCATAGTGCTATTATACTCGGGGAGCTGCTCCGTGCTTCAATAATGCCAGGGAAACTTCGAAAAATCCCGCGGCCGCTTCTCGACGAACGCGTCGCGCCCCTCCCTGGCCTCCTCCGTCATGTAAGCCAGCCGCGTGGCCTCGCCGGCGAAGATCTGCTGGCCCACCAGGCCGTCGTCGCAGGCGTTGAAAGCGAACTTGAGCATGCGGATCGCCGTCGGGCTCTTCGAGTTGATCTCGGCGGCCCACTCGAGGGCCACGACCTCGAGCTCGGCGTGCGGCACCACGGCGTTGACCATGCCCATCTCGTAGGCCTCCTGGGCGCTGTAGTCGCGGCCGATGAAGAAGATCTCGCGCGCCCGCTTCTGGCCCACCTGGCGCGCCAGCAGGGCCGAGCCGAAGCCGCCGTCGAAGCTGGCGACGTCGGCGTCGGTCTGCTTGAACACGGCGTGCTCGCGGCTGGCGAGCGTCAGGTCGCAGACCACGTGCAGGCTGTGGCCGCCCCCCACCGCCCAGCCGGGGACCACCGCGATCACCACCTTGGGCATGAAACGGATCAGCCGCTGCACCTCGAGGACGTGCAGGCGACCGAAACGCGCCGGGTCGACGCCGCCGCCCTCGTCTCGTTCGTACTGATAGCCGTCGCGGCCGCGGATGCGCTGGTCGCCGCCGGCCGAGAAGGCCCAGCCGCCGTCCTTGGGCGAGGGGCCGTTGCCGGTCAGCAGCACGCAGCCCACGTCGCTTTGGCGGCGGGCGTGGTCGAGGGCG
>DASWIG010000131.1:0-4301 GCA_036397835.1 Thermoanaerobaculia bacterium | reverse complement strand
GTCGAACGCCGACCCGCGGCGGACGCTGCTCGAGCTCGTCGATCCCGCCTGGCTCGATCCCGAGCACGCGGCGGCCGCGCGCAACGTGCGGGCGCGGGGCACGGTGGCGATCGTCCGGTACGCGCTGGGCGGCCTGCCGGCCGCGGACGCGAGCGAGGCCAGCCTCTCGGGACGCATCCAGATCGGCGCCAGCCTCGACGAGCTCGAGCGCGCCTTCGACGGCGTCAAGTACGGCGAGCTCCCCGAGAAGCCCTTCCTCACCGTCACGATCCCGTCGCTGACCGACCCGGGTCTTGCTCCGGCGGGCAAGCACACGATGCACGTATGGGCGCAGTACGCGCCTTATCGCCTCTCCGCGGGAACCTGGGACGAACGCCGGGACGAGCTCGGCGACCTCGTGACGGCGCGGATCGAGGAGCACGCGCCGGGCTTCTCGCGTCTCGTCGAGCACCGCGACGTGCGCACGCCCCTCGACCTGGAGCGCGATTTCGGCTGTACGGGGGGCTGCCTTTACCACGCCGAGCCGGCGCTCGACCAGATGCTCTTCATGCGTCCGATGCCGGGGTGGTACCGGTACCGTACACCGATCGCGGGCCTTTACCTGTGCGGTCCGGGAACGCACCCGGGCGTCGGCATGACGGGGCTTTCGGGCAAGAACGCGGCGGCACAGATCCTCCAAGACTGGCGATAGGATCGCTCGACGACGCGCGCGGGCGCACGCCGTGCGCCCCTTCGCCGGGTCAGATAAGATCGCCCAGCGTGATGTAGGGGCGCAAGGCCTTGCGCCCTTCCGACCGGAGGCACCATGACGACCGCTGCTCCTGTCCAGAAGAACCCCCTCGACGAGGCCCGCACGCTACGCGGCGAGCTTTACCGTTCTCCGGCGATCTTCGCCGAAGAGCTCCAGCGGCTCTTCGCGAAGCTCTGGCTCTGCGTCGGCCGCGAGGCCGACGTGCCCGAGCCGGGGGACTACTTCACGCGCCAGCTCGGCCCCGAGTCGGTGCTCGTGGTCCGCGGCGAGGACGGCAAGGTGCGCGCCTTCCACAACGTCTGCCGCCACCGCGGCTCACGCCTCGTGCTCGACGAGGAGGGCCGCGGCCTCCACCGCTTCCAATGTCCCTACCACGCCTGGACGTACGGCCTCGACGGCACCCTCCGGAACGCGCCGCTGATGGAGAAGAACGCCTGCTTCCGCAAGGACGACTTCCCGCTCGTGAGCGTGCGCGCCGAGTCGCGGACGGGCCTGCTCTTCGTCAACCTCGACGACGGCGCGCCGCCGCTCTCGCGCCAGCTCGCCGGCCTGCCCGACCTGTCGCGTTTCCGGCTCGGCGAGCTGCGCCGCGTCGAGCGGCTCGCCTACGACGTCGAGGCCGACTGGAAGCTGGTCGGCGAGAACTATGGCGAGTGCTACCACTGCCCGCTCGCCCACCCCCACCTCAACCGGGTCAGCGATTACCGCAACGTCGGCTGGTCGTTCCACGGCGAGTTCTTCAACGGCGGCCCCATGGAGCTCAACGCGGGCTTCAACACCCTGACCATGACCGGCAAGACCGACCGACCGCCGCTGACCGACCGCGAAGAGGACCATCGCCGGGTCCACTACTACCACTTCTTCCCCGGCACCTTTCTGAGCGTGCTGCCCGACTACGCCCTCGTCCACACCCTGTGGCCCGTCGCCGCCGGCAAGACCCGCGTCCTCACCGACTGGCTCTTCCCCGACGAGACCGTCGCCCGCGACGGCTTCGACGCCTCGGACGCGGTCGAGTTCTGGCACCTGACGAACCAGCAAGACTGGGAGCTGTGCGCCCGCGTCCAGCTCGGGATCCGCTCGCGCGGCCACCGGCCCGGGCCGTACAGCGAGCTCGAGGGCTGCGTCCACACGTTCGACGCGTGGTACCAGGACTACATGGGCTTACAGTAGGGACCGCGGCCGGCGCGACGCGCCAGGCGCGTCGGCGAGGCGGCCGCGGACCTCGACCAGGAGCCCGGCGACGACCATCTGCAGCGCCACGCCCAGGACCGGCACCAGACCCTCGGACGGCCACCCGCAACGACGCCGGCTTGCTTCGAGGACGCCCCTGCGCCTACTCTAGGCGCCGCCCATGTTCGACAACCTGCGCCAGGACACCCGCCGGCTCCGGGAGATCAAGACCAAGGGCTTCCCGTGGTACGTGGTCGAGTCGCTGCTCTTCGAGAACGGCTACCAGGCGGTGGTGCTGCACCGCCTCGCCCACTTCTTCAAGCGCCACGGCGTCCCCGTCCTCGGCCCCTTCTTCCACCGGCTGTCGATCTTCCTGACCGGCGTCGACGTCGCGCCCGGCGCCGAGATAGGGCCCGGCCTGCGCATCAGCCACGGCGTCGGCACCGTGATCGGCAACGGCGTCACCCTCGGCGCGCGCTGCCTGCTCATGCAGGGCGCCACCCTCGGCGCCCCCAGCCAGGCCCGCATCGGCGACATGCCCACCCTCGGCGACGACGTGGTGGTTGGCGCCGGCGCCTGCGTGATTGGTAGGATCCGCGTCGGCGACGACGTCCTCATCGGGGTGAACGCCGTGGTCACCGAGGACGTCCCCGACGACAGCAAGGTGCTGGCCCCCGCCGCCCGCGTCACCACCCGGCGCCGCCAGGCCTGAGGGCGGCCTTTTCCCACGAGGACGAAGATGCTCTGGTTCGAGGAGATCGCGAGCAAGGTCGACGGACCCCAGTTGGTCAACGACTCGAAGACCCCCTCCGGACGGGTCCACGTCGGCGCCCTGCGCGGCGTGCTCATCCACTACGCGGCCTTCTGGGCGGTGCGAGCCCGAGGCTGCGAGGCCAGGTACCGCTTCGGAATCGACGACTACGACCCCATGGACGAGCTCCCCGCGGACGACACCGTCGACTTCCGCGAGCACCTCGGGCGTCCCCTGTGCAACGTGCCGGCGCCGCCGGGCTCGGACGCGCCCAACCTCGCCGAGCACTTCGCCGGCGAGTTCCTCGCCGTCTTCGACCACCTCGGGATCCCGGCGGACTTCTACCGCACCAGCCGGCTCTACGGCGACGGGCACGTGAACGAGGAGATCCACGCCGTGCTCTCGCACCCCGAGGTGATCCGCGAGATCTACCTGAAGGTCAGCGGCAGCCAGAAGCCCGACCACTGGTATCCGTTCCAGGTGGTCTGCGAGAGCTGCGGACGCATCGGCACCACGGTCGTGACGGGCTACGACGGCGCGCAGGTCACCTACGACTGCCGGCCCGAGTTGGTGACCTGGGCGCGCGGCTGCGGCCACCACGGCAAGATGTCGCCCTTCGACGGCGGCGGCAAGCTCCCCTGGAAGCTCGAATGGGCCGCCAAGTGGCACCACTTCGGCGTCACCATCGAGGGCGCCGGCAAGGACCACTGCACCAAGGGCGGCTCGCGCGACGTGGCCAGCGCCGTGCTGCGGCGCCTCTTCCGTCGGGAACCGCCGGTGAACGTTCCCTACGAGTTCTTCCTGGTGGAAGGCGCCAAGATGAGCTCGTCGCGCGGCGTCGGCGCGTCGGCCAAAGAGATCTCCGACCTGCTGCCGCCCAGGGTGCTGAAGTTCCTGATGCTGAGCCGGCGTCCCAACCAGCAGGTGAACTTCTCGCCGGAGAAGCAGACGATCACCAACCTCTTCAACCAATTCGACCGCACGCGCCAGCAGGCCCTCGGCGGCGACGCCGACGCTCTCACCCTCCTCGAGCTCTGCGGCGACGCCCCTCCCGTCCAGTGCCCGCTCGATTTCGGCCTCGTCACCACCTTCCTCCAGATCCCCCGGGCGGACCTCGACGAGGAGGCGGCGAAGCGCAAGGGCGCGCCCTTGGGCGACGCCGAGCGCGCGGACCTGGCGGAGCGCATCGACGCCGCGCGCTACTGGCTCGAGAGCTACGCCTCGGAGGACGACCGGATCACCGTACACGACGCCCTGCCCCCCGGCGTCGCCGAGCTCACCGACGCCGAAAAGGGCTTCCTGCACGTGCTCGCCGACGTGCTCGAAGCCACCGAATGGGCCGAGCAGCCCCTGCAGGCGGCGACCTACGACGCCGCGCGGCGCACGCCGATCCCGCAGCCCACGGCCTTCCGGGCGTTCTACCAGGCGCTGCTGGGCCGCGACTCGGGGCCGCGGGCCGGCAGCCTGATCTCGGTGCTCGAGCCGAGCTTCGTGCTCGGGCGCCTGCGCGAGGTGGGCTACTCCGAGTCGGGCTTCCTCGTGGCGACCGCGATCACGGCCCCGGCGTTCGAGGAGTGGGTGGGCAAGAACGCGCGCAAGATCGAGAGCGCCGCCGCCGGCCTGCGTGCC
>DASWIG010000130.1:0-2482 GCA_036397835.1 Thermoanaerobaculia bacterium | reverse complement strand
TCGTCCATCGACGCCCCTTGCTCGACGCGGTTGCCGTCGCCGGTGACGATCGTGCTCCCCACGACGCTGCCGCCGACGGCGACGCTACGGTTCTTGGCCGTGATGCTTCTTTGTTTTTCGCTCATTCCTTTCTCCTTTAACTTTCAAAAGAAATCAGAAATCAGGATTCAGAATTCGCCAGGGACAAAACCACCCGGAAACCGATGTCGCCGAGGAAGTACTCCGGTCCGTGCCTGAGGCGCGCGGCGCAACGAGCGTGATCATTTGATGTATTCCAAAAGGCACCTCCTTTAAGAATGAACCATTGCTCATGTTTCGTTCCAGTCCATTCGTAGGCATTACCGATCATATCCCACGCACCCGCCGAGCTGGCTCCACCCGGATACGTACAAACGGCGGTCGTGGCTCCGATCTCACTCTCCTCCGTGTTGGCCAGCTCGGATCGAAAGACGTCGCCCCACGGGTAGACGCCGCCGTCCTCGCCGCGCGCGGCGCGCTCCCACTCCATCTCGTCCGGAAGCCGGCAACGGTATCTCCCGTCGTTCGCCAGACGACGGCCGTCCGCGATCGTGAACGACTCCGCCGTCGTGGTCAGCCAGCGGCAATACGCCTCCGCTTCGTACCAGGACACGCCGACTCGCGGGAAGATCGGATTCTCGAAGTCGGGAAGGGGGATTGGGCCGTCGGGTCGTCGTGTCGCGCGCCATTCCCAACTTTCCTTGGTCCACAGCTCCTCCCGCGAGTAGCCACGATCTCCCACGAACCTCGCATATTGGTGATTGGTGACAGGATACTTCGCCATCCAATAGCGCCGCTCGATCTCGCGCTTCTCCTTCTCCTCCCCGAAGAGGAACGGGCCCGGCGGCACCTCGACGAAGACGTCGAGGTCCTCCGGCAACCAGCCGAGACGTCCGAGATGGAGCCCGGCCTCGCGACGCAGCTTGCCGGGCACGGCTTCGTCCTGCAGCGTGACGACCAGAGCTTCGACCGCGGAGCGCCGGCTGCGCGGCGTCACGCCGCCGGTCCCCACGTCCAACACCGCGGCGCCCGCCAGCACGACGGCTTGGCCCGGCGCGCCCGGCCGCTCTCCCACCAGCCTCTCGACCACTGCGCCGGCGACCACGTCGAGCTGCTGGATCAGCCCCACGTAGCCGATCAGCAGCAGCGCGACCTCGTGCCACGCCGGGTCGCCGAGACGGCCAGCGATCGCTTCCACGAGCCCACGGCGGTCGCCTTGCGCCGCCAGCGCGATCGCCACCGCCGCGAGGTACTCCTCGAAGGTCAGGTGGATGAAGCCGTACTCCTCCGGACCGCGCTCGAGGATCAGACCCGCGTATTCCCGAACGTCGGAGAGGAAAGCCCGCGCACGTCGCTCCGGGTCGTCCTCTCCCCGGTCCGTGAAGATCTCTTGGAGCTTGCGGTGAAGGTCCTCGCGCTTGACCAGACCGAGGCCGGAGTCGACCTCGTGCATCCAGAGCGCCAGCGGCGCCAGGATGCGCACCGTCTCGACCACGTCGAGATCGCGTTGCGGGGGCCGGTCGAGACCTCGGGCCCGGTTCCAGCTCGAGAGCAGCGTCCGTACGTAGAGGTCGTAGAGCTCCACGCGGCGCTCCGGCAGGGACACGCCCTGGCGCTTCATCAGTGCCAGGATCGTGAGCAGCAGCGGATTGGCGGCGAGCCGGCGTACTCCGGCGTGGCCTCGAACGGCGGCCAGCAGGTCGTGGCGTTCGCGCGCGGCGTCGGCCGCGGCCACGCCGGTCGCACCCTGGGCCTGACGCTCGAGCGCGGACGTCCACTTCTCGGTGAAGAGCGCGATTTCCTCGTCGTCGAAGTCCACCAGGGTACATTCGGTCAGGCCTTCGGCCACCGTGCGGACCTCGCGGTAGCCCACGATGCGGCTGGTGAGCACGAACTTGTTGCCGGCCCGGCGATGGAAGGCGAAGAAGTCCGCGACCCGCCGCGCCACGGTCTGCCGCAGCGAGAGGTCCGAAACCTCGTCGAGACCGTCGAGCAGCAGCAGCGCCCGACCGGCCTTCAGATCCTCCTGCAGCATCGCGAGCACGGCGGCGTTACATCCGAGGCTGTGGAAGTACGTGCCGATGAACCTATCGAGGCGCACGTCATCCGACTCGATGGCCTTGGCGTAGGCCGAGAGCGGGAGGAGGATCGGCAAGCGGGGTCCCAACCCGAGCCCGTCCCCGCTTCCGGTGGCATAGGCGACCGCCAGAGATTTGAGGAACGTCGTCTTACCCGAGCCCGGATCGCCGAGGACGATCAGCCCGCCGTGCCCGCGCACGAGATCGTTCACGAGCTGAGGCTCGCTCAGCCGCAGACCGAGCTTTTCTGCCTCCTCGTCGGAGAGCTCCCGGCCCGCGAGCCGCGCCGTACGGTCCCAGGTCTCGCCCTTGGGCATCTCGACGCGGGCCTTGAGCGGCACGAAGACCTCGAGCAGCGGCAGCCGCAACGGCACGCGCTCGGCGAC